>NZ_JBITEP010000017.1:76330-146565 GCF_044455315.1 Micromonospora sp. NPDC051300
CAGCCCGAGCGGTCCCGCCGGCAGCCCGAGCGGTCCCGCCGGCAGCCCGAGCGGTCCCGCCGGCAGCCCGAGCGGTCCCGCCGGCAGCCCGAGCGGTCCCGCCGGCAGCCCGAGCGCGACGGCGAGCACCAGCGCGAGCCCGAGCGGCAGCCCTTCGCCGTGCGCCAGCTCGTCACCCGGACCGAGCGGCAGCCCGAGCGGATCGGCGTCGGCCAGCCCCAGCGGGTCGACAAGCCCCAGCGGCTCCCCGTCGGCCAGCCCGAGCGGGTCGACCAGCCCCAGCGGCTCGCCGTCGGCCAGCCCCAGCGGATCGACAAGCCCGAGCGGGTCGCCGTCGGCCAGCCCCAGCGGATCGACAAGCCCCAGCGGCTCGCCGTCGGCCAGCCCCAGCGGATCGACAAGCCCCAGCGGCTCCCCGTCGGCCAGCCCCAGCGAGTCGCCGACGGACACCCCACCCCCCACCGACCCGCCCACCGACCCGCCCACCGGCCCGGTGGACCCGCCGCCCAGCCCGACGCCCGGCCCGCCGTGCCCGGGCAACGCCGGCGAGGAGAAGCTGGGCGAGGCGCGCAAGGACCGCTACTGCCCGCCGAACCGCACCCCGTTGCAGCCGGTGGTGCTGGTGGCGACCGGAGACTCGATCACCTCCGCCCACCTGCAGTTCCAGAACGCGTTCCCGATGGGCGCCTGCGTGGGCAACACGAGAGCCGACCTGCGCGGTCTGCCCGGCAACGACATGCTGTTCAGCTACGCCGGCAAGTACGCCGTCAACCGCGACAGACGGGTGGTGGAGTACTACAACTTCGCCCGCACCGGCTACGGCACCCAGCAGATCCTCGGCGCTCCGGCCGGCTACCAGGACGCCTGCCGGAACCCCTGGGCCCGCGACTGGCCCCCGGTCGAGCTGGCCACCCGGGCCATCCAGCAGGCCAAGACCGACCGGAAGGCCGCCTACTTCGTCAGCACCGGCGGGGTGAACAACACCACGTGGACGGGTCTGCTCAAGGCCCTCGCCAGTTGCGGGCTGATGGACCACTACCGCGAGCTGATGCAGACCTACTTCACCGAGCACAAGCTGCCGCTGCAGGCGCAGATGGACTGGTTCGACCTGGCCGGCAACTACACCGCCAAGTCCCGGGTCATCCAGGGCGGCGCGTGCCACGGCAAGGTCGTCGGTGACGTCACCGGCATCAAGTACATCCACCACCGGGTCGAGGTGCCCACCTGGGACGGCCCGGCCCTCTACCCGCAGATCAAGTCCGACGTCGAGGAGATCGTCGACGAGGTGCTCGGCGCCGGCGCCGACAAGGTCGTGTGGATGGGCTACTACGACATCAGCCCGGCGCGCTTCGACGTCGGCCGGCTCGCCGAGCAGTACCGGGTGAACCTCGCCCAGGAGCTGCACGGCTACCTGCCGGGTCAGATCCCCTCCCAGGAACGGGACCTGATCGACGACCCGGGGTGGAAGGCGACAGTCGCGCAGTGGACGAACCAGCTCAACCTGGTGATCCGCACCGGACTGCCGGCGGACAACCCGAAGGTGCGGTTCGCCCCGGCGCCGGCGCTCGGGGTCGCCGACCTCCAGAAGACCGCCTTCGGCGGATCCCCGCACCCCAACGAGTCGGGTCACGACAAGCTGGCCGCGGCGCTGGACGCGACCTTCAACTGACCCCATCGGTCGGGGCCCGTCACCACCCGGTGACGGGCCCCGACCGGCGGACGGCCCGCACGGGCGTCACCGCGTCAACCGATGCCGTCGACCGCCGCGCGCAGCGCGTTGATCGACGGGTCCCAGGTGAAGTTCAGCACGGGGATGCCCGAGGCGGCGGCATTGCTGTCGCCACCGAGCACCACCGCCCTCGGCTTGGCGGTGCCCTGGGGGACGACGAGATACCAGTTGCCTCTGACGTTCGCGATGAACACGTCGTCTACCTCCTGGTCCGGGGGGTTCGGGTCGGTGACGTCCCCGACGTGGTTCTCGAAGTCGACAGTCGCGCCGAAGGTGGTCGGACTGCCGGTGCCCAGCCAGAGGCTGGTGTGCACGTGCGGTCCCACGCCGGAGTCGCTGCCGTTCGCCGAGGAGCCGGAGTACGCGATCGTCTGGCCCCGCGACACGCGTTGGCCGGTGGAGACGGCGATCCGCGACAGGTGCAGGTGCCGGGTGTAGTTGCCGTCGTCGTGGGCCATCCCCACCACCCGCCCCGTCGCGGTGGAGGTGTCGGTCTTCACGAGGCGGATGGTGCCGTTCGCCGCGGCCACGACGGGCGTTCCGGT
The DNA here is from genome assembly GCF_044455315.1 of Micromonospora sp. NPDC051300. NCBI lineage: Bacteria > Bacillati > Actinomycetota > Actinomycetes > Micromonosporales > Micromonosporaceae > Micromonospora > Micromonospora sp. NPDC051300. The sequence goes on from NZ_JBITEP010000017.1 coordinate 78,605, forward strand.
GCCCACCGCGTAGTCGGTTCCCGGCTCGCCCGACGGCGGCGTCCGGTTCCGGTGGTCCTGCCACGAGCTGGAGATCCGGACGTTCCCGCACGGCCGCTGGTAGCCGCCGGCGGCGCGGGCGGTGTCGGGCAGCAGCGCGAAGGCGGCCGACACCCCGGAGGCCGCCAGCGCGGCGCTGGTGAGGAAACCCCGTCTCGACAGGCCCCGCAGGCAGGCGATCCCGCCCAGGTCCTCCGGCGGCGGGTCACCGTCGCCCGCGCGCGGCTGCCCACTGAGGATCATCAATGAAAGATACGGCCGCGTCCGCCGTCGGGCAAGGAATCCACAGTCGTCACCCGGACGCGGTCCGCATCCGGCGCTTACCTTCCCCGTACAGTCGGCGGCTAGCGTCACCCACATGACGGAACGGGAAGCGGTGGCGCACCTGCTGCGCCGGGCGACCTTCGGGCCGACCGCACAGGAGGTGGACGCCGCCGAGCGGGCCGGGTTCGCCGCGACGCTCGACCGGTTGCTCGCGCCCGAGGGCGCGGACCGGGGCGCGACCGCGACGCCCCCACCCGCACTGGGCGCCGATCCGGCCGGGCAGGTCGGCAAGGGCGCCGGCCGGGAGCAGCGCCAACAGGCCAACCGGAAGCGCCGCGAGCAGGTCACCGCGCTCACCGGCTGGTGGCTGGAGCGGATGATCGCCGCCGACCACCAGGCCGCGGAGAAACTGGTCTTCTTCTGGCACGGGCACTGGGCGACGAGCGCGCAGAAGGTCCGTTCCGCCCCGCTGATGCTGCGCCACCTGGACACCCTGCGCCGCTACGGCCCGGGTCCGCTCGGCCCGCTGGTCGACGCGATGCTGCGGGACCCGGCGCTGATCCTGTGGCTCGACGGCCAGAAGAACACCCGCCGGGCGCCGAACGAGAACCTGGCGCGGGAGTCCATGGAGCTGTTCACCCTCGGCGTCGGCAACGGCTACACCGAGGCCGACGTCAAGGAGGGGGCCCGGGCGCTGACCGGCTGGACGGTGGACCGGTCCACCGGCGCCGCCCGCTTCGAGCCCCGCCGGCACGACCCCGGCCCCAAGACCATCCTCGGCCGGCAGGCCGCCTTCGACACCGGCTCGTACGCGGCGCTGCTCGCCGGCCGCCCCGAAGCCGCGCGGTTCGTCGCGGGCCGGCTCTGGTTCCGCTACGCCGGGACGCACACTCCGCCGCCGGCCGACCTCGCCGCCCCGGACACGGTCGGCACGCTGCGGCGGATCTTCACCGCCCCGGCCTTCGCGCAGACCCGCGACACGCTTGTCAAGCAGCCCGTCGAGTGGCTCGTCGGCGCGGCCCGACAGCTCGGCGTACGGCCGTCCGCGCTGCCCGAGCAGGGCCGGCGGCGGATCCTGGCCGGGCTGAACGCGCTGGACCAGGTGCCGCTGCGCCCGCCGAGCGTCGGCGGCTGGCCGGCCGGCGCCGCCTGGCTCACCACCTCGTCGTTGCAGGCCAAGATGCGGGTGGCGGACCTGCTGGCCCAGTCGGCCGCGCCGGCCGTGCTGGCCCGGCTGGACGCCGCGCCGGTCGCCGGTCGCGCCGACGCGCTGGCCCGGCTGCTCGTGGTCGACGCGTGGAGCGACCGCACCCGGGCGGCCCTCACCCCGCTCGCCGGACAACCGCGGAAGCTGCTGACGGCCGCCCTGGTCAGCCCCGAGTACGCGGTCAGTTGAGAGGAGCGATCCCGTGGACGTCCTGACCCGACGACGGTTCCTGGTGGCCAGCGGGGTGGTCGGCGCGACCGCCCTGGCCGGCGGCGCCGCCGCCCTCAGCCTCACCGACCTGTTCGCCACCGCCGGCGACCGGGACCCGGACGCCCGCACCCTGGTCCTGGTCACGCTCTACGGCGGCAACGACGGCCTGAACACCGTCATCCCGTACGCCGATCCGGCCTACCGGGACGCGCGGCCCGAGCTGGCCCACGCGGCGCAGGACGTGTTGACGCTGGACGACCAGTTCGGCCTCAACCCGGCGCTGGCCGGCCTGCACCGGGCGTACGGCGACGGCCGGCTCGCGGTGGTCCGCGGCGTGGGCTACCCGAAGCCGGACCGCAGTCACTTCCGGTCGATGGACATCTGGCACACCGCGCAGCCGGACCGCCCCGGCACCACCGGCTGGCTGGGCCGTTGGCTCGACCGCGCCGGCGCCGACCCCCGGCTGGCCGTCTCGTTCGAGTCGGCGTTGCCCCCGCTGCTCGCCGGCGAGCGCGGCGCGGGCGCGTCGGTGCCGGTGGGCGAGCAGCGGACGGCCGCCGGGCTGCCCGCGTCCACGCTCGCCGCGCTCGGCGCCGCCGCGCCGGGGGAATCCCCGGCCCGGGCCCGCGCGGCGGCCTGCTTCACGGACCTGCGCTCCGTCGACGAGATGATCCGCGCGGTCCGCGAGGCGCCGGACGGCGACGGCTCGGACGACGACGGCGAGGCCGCCCCGGCCACCGCCACCGGCGGCGCCCGAGCCTCGCTCGACGCGCAGCTCGACCTGGTCGCGCAGTGCGTGGAGGCCGGGGTGTCGACCCGGGTCTTCTCCGTCTCCCTCGGCGGGTTCGACACGCACGCCGACGAGAAGCAGCTCCAGCAGGTGCTGCTCGGGATGCTGGACGCGGCACTGAGCCGGTTCCACACCCGGATGGCGGGCTCCGAGGCCGGCCGCAAGGTGGTCACCGCGGTCTACTCGGAGTTCGGCCGGCGGGTCGCCGCCAACGGCTCGGACGGCACCGACCACGGCACCGCCTCGAACATGCTGCTGCTCGGCGCGCCGGTGCGCGGCGGCCTGTACGGCGAGCCGCCCAGCCTCACCGACCTCGACGACGGCGACCTGAAGTTCCACACCGACTTCCGCGACGTCTACGCGACGCTGCTCACCGACGTCCTGGACACCGACCCGGGCGCGGTCCTGGCCGGCTGGAAGGGCCGACTCACCGGAGTGCTCTGAGTCCTCGCGGAGTTGTGGCGCTCCAGTACGGTGCGGGCACCCTCCTGAAAGGACACCCGCCACCCGATGCGCCGGACCCTGCCGATCGCCACCGCCCTCACCCTCCTCTGCCTCTCCGCCGGATGCGGAAACGGGCCGACCGCCACGAGCGCCGACGCCCCGTCGACCGGGGCGGCGGGCGTCGACGCGTCCGCCGGCACCCAGATCCCGGACGCTCCGGCGTCGCCCGCGACCGGCGACGAGTCACCGGCGGACCCGGCGGCGCCGTCGACCACCGCGGCGGCGCGACCGGCGGCCCCGCCGGCGCCCAGGGCCCCGAAGGTCCCCGCCCTGACCTGCGCCCAGCTCTCCGGCGCCGACCTGGGCAGCCCGACGGCCCCGTTCTATGACCACACCGACCACATCCCGCTCACCGACGGCGTCTGGAACGGCGAGGACGGCACCGGCGTCGAGCTGCGCAAGCCGTGCGCCGTCGGCGACCTCGACGGCGACAAGGCCGCCGACGCCGCCCGCGCGGTGCTGGTCCGCACCGGCGGCACCGGCCAGTTCTGGAGCGTCGTCTTCTGGCGCGACACGGGCGGCAAGCCGACGTACCGCGCCGTGGTGGACCTGGGCGACCGCACCCCGGTCACCTCGGTCGCCATCGCCGGGCAGAAGGCGACGGTGGTCTGGCTGACCCGCTCCGCCGACGCGAGCATGGCCGAGCTGAACGTCCGGCGGACCACCGTCTACAAGCTGACCGGCAACACGGTCACCGAGGTGAGCCACGCCGACGCGCCGTACGCCCCCTGACGCGACGGTGTCACCTATCCGTCGCGGTCGATCCGGTGATCCGTCCCGCGTGCGATCGTGGGCGTCGACGACGACGAGGATCACCGGGGGGCGCCAGGTGCGAGGATCAACAGGTCGGAAGCGCCTCGGCGCGACGGTGGCACTCCTCCTGCTCGCCGGCTGGGGCGCCCCCGCCGCCGCGGCGCCGCCCGACGGCCCGCGCGGCTCCGCGACCCGCTCCGAGCGGGTCGTGCCGGCCTCGGCGACCGCACGATCCACCGGCGGGCCGGGCGTCGCCGCCCTGGCGGCCTCCTGGTCGACCGGGCAGGTCGCGCCGGGCGACACCCAGGGCTGGGTGTGGAACAACGCCAACCCGCTCACCGTCGCCTACCAGGTGGGCTTCTCCCCCACCGGGGCGAACGCCGCCCAGCCCTGCCAGTTCGAGGTGACCCGCCGCTGGTACTCGCAACAGCCGGGCGGGGAACGACGCTTCCACTTCCAGATCCGCAACAACGGCGCGGTCACCTGCGCGGCCACGGTCCTGCTCTCCGCGCAGCCCGCCACGTACGACTGGACGGTCGCCCCGCTCGCGCCCGGCGCCAGCGGCAACTACCGTTGGGTCGAGCAGGTGTCGCCGACCGTCTCCTACCTGCTCGGGTTGAGCCCGACCGGCGCGAGCGGATCGGCCGCGTGCCAGCTCGAGATCACCCGCACCTGGTACCTCCAGGAGGCCGGCGCGGTCCGCAAGTTCGCCTTCGTGATCCGCAACATCGGCTCGGTCACCTGCGGCGCGCAGGTCCGCCTGGCGCAGTTGTCCGTGCCGACCACCTGGTACGTCGGCACCCTCGCCCCGGCCGCCTCCTCCACCTGGACGTGGAACAACGCCAACCCGCTCACCGCCACGCACCTGCTCGGCCTGTCCCCCTGGGGCGCGCAGCTCACCGACCCGTGCCAGATGGAGATCACCCGTAGCTGGTACGTCCAACGGATCAACCCCGACGGCACCGCCCAACGCCAGCTCGTCCTGACCGTGACGAACGTCGGCGCGATCGGCTGCACCGCCACGGTCTTCCTCACCCCGCTGACCACCTGACCGGCGGCGCGGCGGTCACCGCCCGCGCCGCCGGGCGACCGGGACCGGACCCGGCACGAAGGCCCGCTCGGCCTCCGGTCGCAGGCGGTACGGCACCGTCGCGTCCACCCAGGACCGACCGGCGGGTCCCCGCTCCGCCCGCCAGGCGTCGCTCTGCGACGGGTCCATCGGCAGCGGCGGGAAGTCGGCGAACGTGCCGCAGTCGGTGCCCAGGTTGGACCGGGTGGACAGCGCCCACAACACGTCCTCGGCGCAGCGCACGTCCACGTCGTCGTCGGTGAACACGACGAGCTTGGCGAACGGGTGGGCGTCGAACACCTCCCGGGCCAGCCGGCCGGGCGCGGCGTCGTCCCCGGCCGAGCGCTTGCGCAGGCCGGCCACGAGCGTGAGCATGCCGCCCCCGGCCGGGCCGAAGTGCAGGTCCCGGACCAGGTCCCAGTCGCGTCCCCGGCCGGCGAGCTGCGCCGACAGCGCGCCGGCCAGGCCGAGGATCACCGACTGTTCCCGGCCCGGCCCGACGACCGCCTGGAACACCGCGCCGGGCCGCACGCTCATCCCGGTCACCGTGACCACCGGCAGGCCGGACTGCGCGCGGCCGTGGTAGCCGAGGAACTCCGGCAGCGAACCGGCCACCCGGTCGTCGAGCGTCTCGTCGGCGGTGGCGCCGTCGAGGTGACCCTCCAGCACGATCTCCGCGCCGGCGAGCACCGGCACCGGCTGGGTCACCGCGTCCGCGAGGCCCACCGGCGCGCCGGCCAGCGCGCCGGCCAGCGCGAGCTTGTCGACGCCGGGCGGCAGGAACCGGGCGTTGACCGCCGAGGCGACCATCGCCGCCGGAGCGATGCCGATGTTGATCGACACCGGCAGCCGGCGGCCGTCGCGGCGCGCCCGCTCGTAGAGGCGGCCGAGGGTGCGGCCGGGCACCGTCCACAGCGTCAGCCGCTCGCGGTCGAGCACCAACATCCGGTGTACGGAGAACGCGGTCTCGCCGCCGTGGCGGGCCAGCACCGCGCCGGTGGTCAGGTAGGCGCCGGCGTCCCGGGGCGTCGCCCGCAGCGCCGGCAGCGAGGTGAGGTCGACCGGCCGGTGGTCCGCCGACCGGATCCCGGTCACCGGCGCCCGGGTGGCGCCGAGCAGCCGGCGTACCGCCCGGCGGGTCACCCGGGCCGGGTAGCCGGGCAGCCAGCGGCGGACCCGGTCCGCGTCGCCGTAGAGGCCGAGCAGCACCGGCAGCGCGTCCGGGCCTGCTGACCGGTAGCGGACCACGTCCTCCTCGACGGCGCGGGGCGTGGCCGGCACCCCGGCGTACCGGCGGGCGTAGTCGGCGGCCACCGCGTCGAGCGGCAGCGGACGGCGCTCGTGGTAGCGGCCCGGCTCGGCGCGCCGCACCTCGGCCACTGCCGCGCGCAGGCAGAGCGCGGGCGTGGTCACCGGTTCCCCGCGCCGAGCGCGTCCCGCTCCAGGGACCCGTTGACGAAGCGCATGGTCCGCGCGAACAGGTTCGGGTGCGCCTGGCGCAGGTCGGTGACGATCCGGTCGTACGGCAGGTCGCTGAACTCGCCGTGCACCCGCAGGAACTCCATGTGCCGGCGGCCGTCCATGTCGTACGGGTGGTACAGGCTGTCGGTGCGCCCGTCGAAGTCGAGTTCCCCGATCCGGTACAACCGGCACAGCCGGCGGCTGAACACCGGGGTGGCCTTGATCCAGCGCCCGTCCAGGTGCACGAGCGTGTAGCAGTGGTGGCGGAAGACGTCGCCGCCCATCAACGCGCGCAGGCGGTCGGAGGTGAGGTGGTTGCGCACGTCCGCGAGGACCAGCCGGCTCGGCACGCCGATGGCGCGCAGCGCGGCGGCGTACAGCACGGACTTGTGGATGCACAGGCCGGTGCCGGCGCGGGCGACGGCGCTGGCCCGCAACCCGTCCCGGGTCATGTCGGCGGCGTAGACCTCGTAGCGGACCGAGTCGCGGATGGCGTAGTAGAGCGAGACGGCCCGCGCGGTGACGTCCGGGCCGGGCGGGGCGTGCCGGGTCACGAAGTCGGCCACCTCGGCCGAGTCGTGGTCCAGGAACCAGGTGGCGGCGAGGTCCGCCTCGGTCGGCGCGACGGCGCCGGCCGGCACCTCGGGCACGGACGCGGCCGGGTCCGGCCGGTCGGGGCTCACCGGGCCACCGTGGCGGTGACGTAGCGGACCGGGACCGGGATGGTCAGCGGCCCGTCCCCCGGGCGCATCGCGTCAAGCGCCGTGACCAGGCGGTCGCGCAGCTCCGCGCTCTCCCGGGCCGGCAGGTGCTGCCAGAGCAGCCGCATGCCCTGCGTGTGTGACCAGTCCACCCAGGCGGTGCCGGAGGCGGCGGTCATGGCCACCTCCTCGTCCGCCACGTCGACGTCGGTGAAGCCGGCCCCGCGCAGCGTCCGCACCAGGTCGGCGGGGTCGGCCAGCCAACTGTTGAACCGGCGGGACAGCTCCGCCGGCTGCCACTCCGGCGGCAGGTTGCGCAGCAGGTCCCGCGGGATCAGCTCGGTGAAGACCGGGGGCAGGAACGGGAACGTGTCGGCGGTGAAGACCGGGCTGGTGAACCCGAGCCGGCCGCCGTCGGCGAGCAGCCCGGCGTAGCGGGCCAGCGCGGCGGGCGCGTCGGGGAAGAAGATGACGCTGTAGCTGCCGGTGACCACGTCGTACGAGCGGGCCGGCAGGTCCGGGTGCTCGCCGTCCATCACCCGGGCCTCGACAGTGGTCAGGCCCGCCCCGCGCGCCGCCTCGCGGGCCTCGGCGACCATCGCCTCGGCGATGTCGACGCCCAGCACCCGGCCGCTCGGCCCGACCCGTTCGGCGGCCGGGAAGAGGCAGGCGCCCCGTCCGCACCCGACGTCGAGGACGCGTTCCCCGGGCCGTGGCGCCACCCGTTCCACCAGCCGGCGGCCCATCGGCGTGAAGAACTCCACGCCCATCCGGTCGTAGCTGGCGGCGGCCTGGTTGAACGCCTGCGTCACGGCCGTCTTGTACGTCGCGGTATCCACGTCAACTCCCGGGTCGTGGGTGGCCGGGCGGCTGGCGTCCGCCCGAGGACCGACCGTGCCCCGGCCCGGTGGAGCCGGGTTGGAGGCCCACCGGAGCGGCGGGAGTCGCCCGGCGGCTCCAGCGGAGCTGTGCGCGGCCTCGAGCGGGACCGCCCACGATCGATCCGCTGACGACGGCGAGAGAAGGGGTGCAGCATGTCGGGACCGGCACGCATCGCGGCGGGCGACCCACGGTACGAGGACTTCGTGGTCCGGGGTGACAACGCCCGCTTCCCCCCTCGACCGGACGCGTTCGTCCTGGCCCGCTCGACCGAGGACGTGGCCCGCACGGTGCAGGACGCGGTCCGGGCCGGGCAGCGCATCGCGGTCCGCAGCGGCGGTCACTGCTACGAGGACTTCGTGTCCGACCCGACGGTCCGGGTGGTGCTCGACCTCGCCGCCATGGACCGGGTCGGGTTCGACGCGGAGCGGCAGGCATTCGCGGTCGAGCCGGGCGTCCGGCTGATGGACCTCTACCGGGCGCTCTACCTCGGCTGGGGCGTCACCGTGCCCGGCGGGGCGAGCGAGCTGGTCGGGATCGGCGGGCACCTGCTCGGCGGCGGGTACGGCCCGCTGTCCCGACGCTTCGGCGCCTGCTCCGACCACCTGTACGCGGTCGAGGTCGTGGTGGTCGACGCGGACGGCCGGGCCCGGGCGGTGGTGGCCACCCGCGACCCGGCGGACCCGAACCACGACCTGTGGTGGGCGCACACCGGCGCGGGCGGCGGCAACTTCGGCGTGGTGACCCGTTACTGGCTGCGCAGTCCGGGCGCCGAGGGCGGGCCGGGCGACCTGCTGCCCCGGCCGCCGGCGTCGGTGCTGGCGTCGAGCACCGTGTTCCCGCGCGAGGGGTTGACCCGGGAGGCGCTGCGGGCGCTGGTCGGCGGCCACGGCCGCTGGCACGAGCGCAACAGCGCTCCCGACTCGCCGTACGCCGGGCTGTTCAGCGGGCTGGTGCTGTTCGCGGTGGCGCCGCAGGACGACCCGGGCATCGGGGCGATCCTGTTCAACCACCTCGACGGCACCGGCGCGGACGCCGAGGAGCTGCTGGCCCGCGCGGTGCGGGAGATGACCGGGGGCGTCGACGCGCCCCGCTACGACATGCCTGTGGAGCGGGCGCCGTGGCTGTCCACGATGGTGAAGCTGGCGCGGGCGCAGGACGGCGAGTCCGGCCGGCACAAGATCAAGTCGGCGTACCTGCGGCGCGGCTACACCGACGCCCAGATCGACACCATCCACGACCACCTGTGGGGCGACGGTCACGCCTTCTCCAGCGCGACGATCTCGCTCCAGTCGTACGGCTGCGCGGCGAACGCGATCGCGCCGGACGCCACCGCGACCGCCCAGCGCGACTCGGTCCTGCGCGCGCTCTACCTGACGTCCTGGGCGGACCCGTCGACGGACGAGGCGAACCTCGACTGGACCCGCCGGCTGTACCGGGACGTGTACGCGACCACCGGCGGCGTCCCGCTGCCCGACGACCGCAACGACGGCTGCTACATCAACTTCCCCGACGTCGACATGGCCGACCCGCGGTGGAACGCCTCCGGGGCGCCCTGGCAGTACCTCTACTTCAAGGAGAACCACCCGCGCCTGCAACAGATCAAGAAGCGGTGGGATCCGCTCACCGTCTTCAGCCACGCCCTGTCCGTTCAGTGAACGTGCCGAGGAAAGGACTGTGTCCACGATGACCGACACCATGGTCAAGCCCGAGACGAAGGACCCGAAGCGCATCCGACTCCAGGAGGCGGTCGACAAGCTGGTCACCGTCGGCGCCGCCGGCGCCCAGTTCCGGGTCACCAGCGGCGACGAGACGTTCACCGTGCGCGCCGGCGTCCGCGAGTTCGGCAACGACGACCCGGTACCCACGGACGGCAAGTTCCGGATCGCCTGCATCACCAAGGTCTTCGTCGCCACGGTGCTGCTCCAGCTCGTCGGCGAGGGCCGGATCGACCTCGACAAGCCGATCGAGGAGTATCTGCCGGGGCTGCTGCCGCAGGGGCGTGAGGTGGCGGTCCGCAACCTGCTCCAGCACACCAGCGGGCTGTACAACCACGCCGACGCGTTCCAGCGTCCCGGTGACCGCTTCGAGCGGGACCGCTACAAGCACTTCGACCCCGAGGACCTGGTGAAGATCGCCGCGGACAAGCCGCTGAACTTCACCCCCGGCAGCACGTTCGAGTACTCGAACACCAACTACATCATCCTCGGCCTGCTGATCAAGGCGGTCACCGGCCGCAGCTACGCCGAGGAGATCCGGACCCGGATCGTCGAGCCGCTCGGGCTGCGCGACACCGTGCTGCCCGGCGACGACCCGCACATCCCGGGCAGCCACGCCCGGGGCTACATGAAGATCAAGGGCAGGTCGGTCGACGTCACCGAGATGAACCCGTCCGAGGCGTGCTCGGCCGGCGAGATGATCTCGACCACCAAGGACCTGGACACGTTCCTTGTCGCGCTGGTCACCGGCAAGCTGCTCAAGCCGGAGCAGCTCGAGCAGATGAAGACCACCGTGCCGCCGGAGTGGGTGACGCTGCCCATGTCCAACGGCTACGGACTCGGCTTCATGCCGCTGGTCACCGAGCGCGGCCTCAGCCTCTGGGGCCACGGCGGCGGCATCCCCGGCTACGCCACGTTCATCGGCGCCACGCTCGACGGCCGGCAGCGGCTGGAGACGTCGATCACGCTGGACATCGACCCCGACGACTTCTCCGGCGTCTTCGAGGACGCGGTGGTGGACGCCATCAACGCCGCCGCCGACTGTCTCTGACCGCACCCCCGCCGGCGGCGGGCGGCGCCCGGACCGGGCCGCCCGCCGCCGGCACGTCACCGGCCCCCGGACGACGCCGGCCGCGTCCGGGGCCGGCGCGCCGACGGCCGGACCAGCACGCAGAGGAGCGAGGCATGGATCTGCTGTACGTGACCGAGGCGACCGCCACCGGCGACGGACGGGAGGGCAGCGTCCGCACCGACGACGGGGTGCTGACCGCGACGCTCTCGGCGCCGCCGGCGCTGGGCGGGACCGGCGGGACCGGCACCAACCCGGAGCAGCTCTTCGCCGCCGGATACGCGGCCTGCTTCCACAGCGCGCTGCGGTGGATCGCCCGGCAGGACGGCGTCGACGTGACCGGGTCGGCGGTCACCGCCCGGGTCGCCCTCGGCAGCATCGGCGACACGCTGCGCCTGGCCGTGGAGCTGCGCGCGGAGCTGCCCGGACTGCCGCCGGAGCAGGCCGAGGCGCTGGTCCGCCGGGCGCACGAGACCTGCCCCTACTCCGCCGCGCTGCGCGGTGACGCGGTGGTGCTGGCGCGGGTCGCCCCGCCGGCCGAGGCGACGCGCTGAACGTGCCGCGGGCTATCCCTCGGCGGTCGGGCCCGAGCCGACCGGGCCCGGCCCACCCGTCCGCTCGGCGACCACCACCGCGATGCCGTCCAGCACCCGCCGCAGCCCGAACTCGAACGCGTACTCCGGGCCGTAGGCCGCGCCGTGCGCCGCCCCGGCCGCCGAGCCGACCCGGGCCGCGGTCGGGTAGCTGCCGGAGTTCATGAACTTCTCCAGCCACGGGCCGTGGGTCTGCCACCACTGCCCGTCGGTCATCCCGGTCTCGCGCTCCAGCTCCGCGCCGTCGTAACCCGCGCGGGCGATGCTCTTGACGTGCCCCAGGACCAGGGTGAGCACGGCGTCCATCTCCACGTCGTCGAGCCCGACGCCGGCCACCGCGCTCAGCTCGTAGTCGTACTTGGCGAGCATGTGGGGGCCGAGCACCGGCCGGCTGGTCTCGGCGCGCAGCAGCCACGGGTGGGCGCGGTAGAGCGCCAGGTTGTCCCGGGCGATCCGGTCCAGCCGGCCGCGCCAGCCGCCCGGCACGTCGGCCGGTCGGGGCATGTCGCCGTAGACCGTGTCGACCATGACGTCGAGCAGCTCCGACTTGCCGGGCACGTAGGTGTAGACCGACATGGTGCCGGCACCCAGGGCCTCGCTGACCCGGCGCATGGTGAGCGCGTCGATGCCCTCCGCGTCGGCGATCTCGACGGCCGCCCGCACGATCCGCTCGACGCTGAGCCCCGGGCCCGTCCCCCGGCTGGTGGGCTCCCGGGTGCGCCAGAGGATGGCCAGGCTGCGTGCGGGGTCGGCCTTGCCCCTGCGCTCCTTCGTCATAGTGACCCCATCCTAGCGGGCGCATACCGTATCGCGTACGGGCCGGCGGGCGACGAGCCCCGGCCGGCCCGTACGCGCCGGTCACGCCGGCCGGAACGCGTCGGCGTGGTCGCTCGCCCAGCGGGCGAACGGCGTCCCCGGCCGCCCGGTCAGCTTCTCCACCGTGGGCGACACCACGGGCGGCCCGTCCACCGAGTCGGCGAGGTAGCCCAGCACCATGTCGACCACCACCTCCGGCATGAACGCGGTCAGCTCCGCGCGCGCCGCCGCCGGGCTCACCTCCTCGAACCGGATCGGCCGCCCGGTCGCCTCCGCGAGCTGCGCGACCTGGGTGCGCTGGTCCAACGCCTCCGGCCCGGTCAGGTCGTACACCTGCCCGGCGTGGCCGTCGGTGGCCAGCGCGAGCGCCACCACCGCCGCGATGTCCACCTCGTGGATCAACGCGCGCCGGGCCTGCGGGTACGGACCACGGACCACGCCCTCGGTCCGGACCGAGTGCCCCCACTTCCACAGCAGGTTGGTGGCGAACTCGTCCGGCCGCACGAACGTCCAGTCCATCCCGCTCTCCTCCACCGCCCGCTCCACCGTGCGGTGGTAGACGCCGCTGAAGTTGCCGGCGTCGGCCGCGGACGTCGACGAGAGCACCACCACGTGCCGTACGCCGGCCTCGGCCGCCCGGCGGGCCACCTCCGCCGCGGTGTCGGGCACCGGGAACAGGTACATCCGCCGGACCCCGCGCAACACGTCGGTGAGCCCGGCCGGCTCGGCCAGGTCGCCGCGGACCACCTCCACCCCGTCCGGGAACACCGCGCGCTCCGGCTCGCGGGTCATCGCCCGCACCGCGTGCCCCTGCGCCAGCAGCTCCGTGAGCACGTGCCGGCCCACATGGCCGGTCGCCCCGGTCACCAGGATCGTCATCGCCACCACCCGTCCCTTCCGTCGGCGGGCCGCGCCCGCGATGCCACGGAGCATCACGACCTGCCCTTGAGGGGTCCTTGAGGGCAGGTCGCGAGGGTGGACACGTCAAGCCGCCCGGCCCCGAGGAGTGCCACATGTCCCTGACCGAGAACGCCGCCCCGACCGTCACCGGCGAGCGGACGCTGGCCGAGAACAAGGAACGCTGCCTCCAGATGGTGGCGGCCTGGAACCGGTGGGAGCTCGACGGCATCATCGAGCACTGGGCGCCGGACGTCGTCCACTACTCCGAGGACGCGGTGGTCGACACCGACGAGATGATCCGCCGCATGGAGGGCGGCCTCCAGGCGTTCCCCGACCTGCACCTGGACGTGAAGAGCATCCTCGCCGAGGGTGACCGGGTCGCGCTGCGGATCACCATCACCGCCACGCAGAAGGGCCAGTTCGGCGACCTGCCGCCGACCAACAAGCACGTCACCTGGCACATCGTGGAGGAGCTGCGGTTCGTCGACGGCAAGGTGGTGGAGCACTGGGACGTGATGAACTACCTGCCGATGCTCAAGGAGCTCGGCAAGGTCCCGGCGGACGTCTGAGCATGGACGTGGACACGGGCCGCCAGGCCCCGCCGGCAACGGCGAACCGCCGCATCGTGATGACCGCGGTGGGCGAGCCGGAGCAGCTCCGGCTGGAGACCACCGGGCGGCCGGCCGCCCGACGCGGCCGGGTGGTCGTCCGGGTGGAGGCCGCCGGCATCTCCTTCGCCGAGGTGCAGACGCTGCGCGGGCTGCACCCGTTCCCCCCGAAACCGCCGTGCGTGCCCGGCTACGACCTGGTCGGGCACATCGTCGAGGTCGGGACCGGCGTCACCGGCTGGCACGTCGGCGACCGGGTGGTGTCGATGCCCCGCACCGGGGCCTGGCAGGAGTACGCGGAGGTGGGCGCCGCCTCGATGGCGCGCGTACCGGCGGCACTGGACGCCGGCGAGGCGGTGGCCCTGGTCTGCAACGGCGTCACCGCCTGGCAGATGCTGCACCGCTCCGCCCGGGTCCGCCCCGGCGCGACGGTGCTGGTGCACGGCGCCGGCGGCGGGGTGGGCACGCTGCTCACCCAGCTCGCCGGGCGGCACGGTGTCCGCGTGATCGGCACCGCCTCGCCCGCCAAGCACGACGCGGTGCGGGCGCTCGGCGCGGAACCGCTCGACTACCGCGGGGACGTGGCCGCCGAGGTGCGGCGGCTGGCCCCCCGGGGCGTGGACGCCGTCTTCGACCACATCGGCGGCGCCGGCCTCGACGTCGGCTGGTCACTGCTCGCGCGCGGCGGGACGCTCGTCTCGTACGACTCGTCGGTGGCCGGCTACCCGCCGGGGCAGTGGTTCCGGCCGCACCTGCCGGCGCTGCGCCGGGTGATCGGCTGGAACCTGGCCGGGCTGGCCGGCGCGACCCGTGGCCGGCGGGCGCGCACCTACTACGTCAAGCCCGGACCACGCTTCCGCGACGACCTGGCCAGCCTGTTCACGCTGGTCCGCGACGGCGTGCTGCGGCCCACGGTGGCCCGCCGGTACCCGCTGGAGGAGGCCGGCCGCGCGGTGCGGGAACTCATCGACGGCGGCGTGGTCGGCAAGCTGGTCCTGCTGCCGTGACGGCCACGGTGGGAGCGCGCGGAGCCCGCGCGCTCCCCGCCGGCCGGCCGGGCGGCGGGGCGACGGCGGCGGGCGGGCCGCCGTCGCGTCGAGGAGAGGGGACGCCGTGGCGGACACGATCCGCATCGGACTGATCGGCTGCTCGTCCATCGCGGCCCGCCGGTTCGTGCCGGCGCTGGCCGGCTCGACGGCCCGGCTCACCGCGGTCGCCGCGCGCGATCCGGCCCGCGCGGCGGCGTTCGCCGCCCGGTTCGGCGCGGCGGCGACCACCGGCTACCGCGAGCTGGTGGCCCGCGACGACGTGGACGCGGTCTACGTCTCGGTGCCGACCGGGCGGCACGCGGCCGAGACGACCGCCGCGCTGGCCGCCGGCCGGCACGTCCTGGTGGAGAAGCCGCTCGCCGTGGATGCGGCCGAGGGCGCGGCGGTGCTGGCGGCGGCCCGGCGCGCGGGCCGGGTGGTGATGGAGAACCGGATGTTCGTCCACCACGGACAGCACCGGGTCGCGGCCGAGCTGCTCGCCGACGGCGCGATCGGCGACCTGCGGGTCCTCGGCGCCGCGATGGCGGTGCCGCCGCTGCCCGCCGGCGACATCCGGCACCGGTCCGACCTCGGCGGCGGCGCGCTGCTCGACGTGGGCTACTACCCGGCGCACGCCGCGCTGCTGCACCTGACCGCGCCGCTGGAGGTGGTCGGCGCCACCCGGCGCACCGATCCGCGCCACGACGTGGAGGTGGGCGGCGCGGCGCTGCTGCGGGACGCCGCCGGCGTCGACGCGCACCTCACCTACGGTTTCACGCACGCCTACCGCGCCCGGTACGAGTTGTGGGGCGAACGGGGCCGGCTGGTGCTGGAACGGGCGTTCACCCCGGCGGCCGGCTGGCAGCCGGTGCTCCGGCTGCACCGGCAGGACCGGGTGGAGCTGCGCACGCTGCCCGCGGAGGACCACTTCCGGGGCGCCCTGGACGCCTTCCTGGCCGCCGTACGCGGCGACGCGGAACCGGCCGCGCACGGCGCGCGTACCCTCGCCGGGCTCGCCCTGCTGGACGCGATCCGCGCCGCCGGCCACCGGGGCGGACCGGACCGCTGAGCGCCGACCCGCCGGCGGTGGCCCGCCCGGGGCGGGACCCCGGGCCGGGCACCGGTCCCCGGATCAGTCCTTCGCCAGGTCCAGCAGGGCGTCCGCCGGGTCCGGGCCGGGCGGGCCGGCCGGCCACCACTCGCCCGAGCGCCTGCGGAACGGATACCAGCGACCGTCGCGGCCGTAGCGCACCTGCACGTCCCGGCCCACGGTCCAGCGGTTACGCCAGTTCTTCACCTCAGGCGTGGCGCCGCCGATGCCGCCGGCCTCGCGCAACGCGTCGGTGGCCCGGGACACCAACTCCTTCGGCGGCCCGAACACCGCGTCGACCACGTCCAGGCCGGCGGCGCCGCCGTACTCCCACGCCTTGATCGCCCGGGGCAGGTCGTCGGCCCGGCCGCTGGCCTCGCCGAGCCGGCGCGCGGCCCGCGAGCGCGGCATCCGCGACGCCAGCCGCACCGCGTCCTGCCAGGCGTCGTGCTCGGGGGCGAGCACCTCGTCGGCGGTGGCGGTGAGCAGGTGCCGGGCCCGGGACGCGGCGTCCGCGGCGAGCACCCCCAACGCCTCGGCGTCGAGGCCGGGCGCGTCGTGCGCGGCCAGCACCGGGGTGAGCGCCATCGGCTCGCCGCGCACCGGCGGCGGCGGGCCGGGCAGCTCGGCCGGGTCGCCCGCGTACGCCTCCTCGGCCCGGTCGCCGACGACATCCTCCTCCTCGGCGGCGGCCGCCCGGCCGGTGTTGCGCGCGCGCAGCTCCTCGATCAGCTCCGGCTCGGCCCGGCCGCGCATCAGCAGCAGCACGAACGGGTCCCGATCGAGCAGCCAGGACGCCTGGTAGGACAGGGCGGCGGCGTGCCGGCAGGGATGGTCCCAGGAGGGGCAGTCGCAGGCCGGCTCCAGGTCGCCGTATCCGGGCAGCAGCCGCACCCCGGCGTCGTCGGCGGTGTGCACCAGGTCGTGCGGCATGTCCCGGTCGAGCAGCGCGGCGATGTGCCCGGCCTTGGCGGCCACCTTGTCCAGCAGGCGGTCCCACTCCGCGTCGGAGAGCGTCCCGATCCGGACCACTGTGTCGTGCGGGGTGTACTGGTCGCCGTCGTGCACCGGCGCGGAGATCCGCCCGGGGCTCACCGTGATCGAGCCGACCTGGCCGGCGAACGCGTACCGCCGGCCCTTCTTGAGCTGCTCCGGGTCGAGCGCGGTGTGCTCCATCGACTCGATCCAGGCGTTGCCCCACCAGGTGTCGGCGAACTTCTTGCCGATCCGCCGGCCCGGCCCGAACGCCGGGAAGCTGCGAGCCCGCCCGTCGTCCTCGGTCGGCTCGGTCGCCTCGTCGTCCGGCTCGTCGTCGAACTCGAAGTCGAAGTCCACGTCGCTCATCCCTCCTGGCGCAGCTGCACGAGCCGGAGCAGCTCGGCGTCGGACAGTTCGGTCAGGGCGGTCTCGCCGCCGGTGAGCACGGCGTCGGCCAGCTCCCGCTTGGACTCCAGCAGCGCGGCGATCCGGTCCTCCAGGGTGCCCTGGGCGATCAGCCGGTGCACCTGCACCGGCTTGGTCTGGCCGATCCGGTACGCCCGGTCGGTGGCCTGCTCCTCGACCGCCGGGTTCCACCACCTGTCGTAGTGAATGACGTGGTCGGCGCGGGTCAGGTTGAGGCCGGTGCCGGCCGCCTTGAGCGACAGCAGGAACACCGGCACCGCGCCGGCCTGGAACCGGCGCACCATCTCCTCGCGCTGCGGCACCGGCGTGCCGCCGTGCAGCAGTTGCGCCGGCACGCCCCGCTCGGCCAGGTGCCGCTCCAGCAGCCGGGCCATCTGCACGTACTGGGTGAAGACAAGCGCGCCGCCGTCCTCGGCCAGGATGGTCTCCAGCAGGTCGTCGAGGAGCTGCAACTTCTCCGACCGGCCGGAGAGCCTGCCGTGCGGCTCCTTGAGGTAGTGCGCCGGGTGGTTGCACACCTGCTTCAGGCCGACCAGCAGCTTCAGCACCAGACCGCGCCGGGCGATGGTGGTCGGGCTGGTGCGGATCTCGCCCATCACCTCGTCGACGACCCGCCGGTAGAGCGTCGCCTGCTCGTCGGTGAGCGAGATCAGGTGGTCGGTGACCGTCTTCGGCGGCAGCTCCGGCGCGATGCCGGGGTCGGACTTGCGACGCCGCAGCAGGAACGGGCGGACCAGGCGGGCGAGCCGGTCCACGCCGGACGCGTCCCGGTCCACCTCGATCGGCCGGGCCCACCGGGCCCGGAACGTGCCGACCTTGTCGAGCAGGCCGGGCGTGGTCCAGTCGAGGATGGTCCACAGCTCGGAGAGGTTGTTCTCCACGGGCGTGCCGGTGAGCGCCAGTCGGGCGCCGGCGGGGATCTCGCGCAACGCCTTCGCGGTGCCGCTGAGCCGGTTCTTGACGTACTGCGCCTCGTCCGCCACCACCATCCCCCACCGCTGCCCGCCCAACACCGCGGCGTCCAGCCGCATGGTGCCGTAGCTGGTCAGCACGAATCCGTCGGTGAGGTCGTCGAGCGAGCGGGCGGCGCCGTGGAACCGGCGGACCGGCACGTCCGGGGCGAACCGCCGGATCTCGCGTTCCCAGTTGCCCAGCACCGAGGCGGGGCAGACCACGAGCGTCGGCCCGGCGAGTGCCGGGTCGGCACGGCGGCGCAGGTGCAGCGAGATGACCGTGATCGTCTTGCCCAGACCCATGTCGTCGGCGAGGCAGCCGCCGAAGCCGAGCGAGGTCATCCGGTCCAGCCAGCGCAGCCCGCGCAACTGGTACTCGCGGAGCGTGCCGTCCAGCCCGGTCGGCGGGGCCAGCGGCTCGGGGCCGCCGTCCGGCTCGGCGATCCGCTCGCGCAGCGCGCCGAGCCAGCCGTCGGCCACCACCTCGACGCGCTCGTCGTCCACCTCGGTGCTGGCGATCAGCGTCGCGGCCAGCGCGTCGTACGCCTTGAGCGGGCGGAGCTGCCGCTCCCGGGCCTTGCGCGCCAGCTCCGGCTCGACCGCCACCCACTGCTCGCGCAGCGCGACGATCGGCCGGGACTTGGCGACCAGGTCCATCTCCGCGTCGGTGAGCGCCTCGCCGGCGAAGGTGAGCTGCCAGCTCTGCGCCATCATGGCCGCCGAGCGGAAGAAGGCGGCCGGATCGGCCGGCTGTTCCGGCGGCGAGCTGATCAGGACGCGGGCGTTGAGCTCGCGGGACAACTGCGGTGGCCACTCGATGTCGATGCCGGCCGCGGCGAGCCGCCGCTCGGCGCCGCCCAGCAGGTCGATCAGGTCCTCGTCGAGCAACTCCAGCTCGATCGGGGCGGCCTCGTCGAGCAGCCGCCCCAGCGGCTGCCACACGGTCGCGGCCCGACGCACCGCGAGCATCGCCTCGAACGTGGCCTGCTCGCCGAGCCCGTGCTCGTCGCCCTCCCACAGCGCGGCCGCGTCGCTGACCAGGGTCGGGTCGGCGAGGCTGCGCATCCGGACCACGGCGGTGAGACCGGTGGTCTCGAAGTCGCCCCGCCCCTCCAGCCGCAACGCCACCCGCAACCCGGTGTCCACGCCGGCGGAGACCTCCTGCGCCCACTCGCGCAGGTCCTCCACCGGCTCCGGGTCCAGGCCGGTGAACCTGTCGTCGCCGGTCAGCCACGGCGCCGCCGGGATGCGCGGCAGCGTGTCGGCCACCGCGTCCAGGAACGCCCGGACCAGGCCCTCGGCGTCCGGCAGCACGAGGGTCTCGGCGAACGGGTCGACGGGCACGGCGCGGGCCTCGGCCGGCATCGCCGCGGCGAGCGCGCGGATGCGCTGCACGTCGGCGACGTCGAACGGGCCGACCCGCCAGGCGTCGTGCCCGTCCGGGGTGACGCCGGGCAGCAGCCGGCCGCGCGCGACCAGGTGCAGGCCGGTGACCGCGACGGCCGACCAGAACGCCGCGGCGGGCGTCACGTCCGTCTCGTCGCGCAGCGCGACGAGATGCCGCACCGCGTCGGCGACCGGCATGGCGCAGACCTGCACCTGCCACGCGGCGACCGGCCCGTCGAGGGGCAGGGCCAGCTCCAGCTCGCGGACCTCGCCGAGCTCGTCGAACTCGTCAGGCACCGCGTCGCCGGTCGGGTCGTAGAAGCTGACCACGCCGGCCCGGGGCGGATCGCCCGGCTCGAAGACGACCGCGAACCGCCCGAGTAGCACCCTGATACCTCCCGATCGGCGACGCGGGCGGCAGCCACCCGCCCGTCTAGCGTACAACGTACCGTAGACTACCCGACGGAGCCGTCCGGCCGGGACGGACGCGCTCGCGCCAAGGGTCAGTACGGGCCGTGGAAACCGGCCGCCGCGCTGGTCAGCCGCGGCAGCTCGCCGCGCCGGTCACCGACCAGGGCCAGGCACGCCTCCACGATCTCGTCGGCACCGGGATGGAACGCCTCCTCCAACGGCCACGACACCGGCGCCGGACAGTCCGGCAGCGTCACCCGGCGCACCGGCGCGCGCAGCGCCTCCGGCACCGCCTCCGCCACCACGGCGGCCACCTCGGCGGCGAAGCCGTAGCGGGCCCAACTGGTGTCGGCCACCACCAGCCGGCCGGTCCGCGCGACCGACTCGCAGATGATCCGCTCGTCAAGCGGACGGATGCTGCGCACGTCCACCACCTCCACCCCGATCCCCCGGGTCGCCAACTGCTCGGCGGCCCGCTCCGCCTCGGCCACCATCAGCGAGGCGGCGACCACCGTCACGTCGTCGCCGGCCCGGGCGATCCGGCCCACCCCGAACGGCACCGGCACCGGCTCCTCCGGCACCGGGCCGGTGAGCGGATAGAGGTTGCGGTTCTCGATCAACACCACCGGGGTGTCCCCACGTAGCGCCTGCACCAGCAGGCCCTTGGCGTCCGCCGGCGACGCCGGCGTGGCCACGTACAGGCCGGCGTAGTGGCCGAACGTCGCGTGCGGGCTCTGCGAGTGGGTGGCGCCCTGCCCCCAGCCCCGGCCCACCACGCCCCGGGTCACCACCGGCGCGCCGCCCTGGTCGCCGTACATGTAGCGCCACTTCGCGGCCAGGTTCACCAGCGCGTCCATGGCCAGGAACATGAAGTCCGCCCGGGTGTGCACCACAAGCGGGCGCATCCCGTTCGCCGCCGCGCCGATCGCGATGCCGGCGCAGGCGTTCTCCGAGTTCGGCACGTCGACCACCCGCGCCGCGCCGTACCGCTCGAAGGCGGTCTTGGTGGTGCCGAACGTGCCCTTGTGGTCGTCCACCCCCTCCCCCAGCACCAGCACCGTCGGGTCCTCCGCCATGCACTGCACGGTGGCCTCGCTGATCGCCTGCCAGTACGTCAGTTCCCGCATCACGCTCCCCTTCCCCGGCTCAACGACCGGCGCCGTACGCGCCGTCGAGGAGCGTGGACACCGACGGCCAGGCGGCGGCCCGCGCCGTCCGGACCGCGTCGCGCACCTCGGCGCGGTACCGCCGCTCCCACTCCCGCACCCAGTCGTCCAGGCCCGGCTGCGTCGGCCGGGCCACCTCGACCGCCCGGCGGATCGGGCACCGCGCCATCCACGCGTCGATCTCCTCCCGGGAGCGGTACCCGTGGTCGTGGTCCCACCCCGGGCCGACGTGCTCGCGCCACCGGTAGGTGTGCAGCTCCAGGAAGGCCGGACCGGCGCCGGTCCGGCACCGCTGCACGGCGGCGCGGGCGGCGGCCCGCACCGCGTACACGTCGTTGCCGTCGACCGAGCGGGCCCACAGCCCGTACGCGGCGACCCGGTCGGTGATCGTCGACCCGGCCGGCTGCCGCTGGCCCAGCGGCGACGAGATCGAGTAGAGGTTGTTCTCGCAGAGGAACACCACAGGCACCCGGTGCACCTGGGCGAAGCTGACCGCCTCGTGGAACACCCCCTCCTCGGTGGCGCCGTCGCCGAAGAAGGTCAACGCGACCTGGGGCTTCCCCCGCAGCGCCGCGGACCACCCCGCGCCCACCGCTACCGAGATCATCTCGCCGAGGATGGCCGCCGAGCCGGCGAACCCGGCCGCCCGGTCGACCAGGTGGATCGAACCGCCGCGACCGCGCGCGCAGCCGGACTCCCGCCCGTACAGCTCGGCCACCATGGCCCGCAGGTCACCACCCATGGCCAGGTACGGGGCGTGCGACCGGTGACCGGTGTAGACCAGGTCGTCAGGCCCGGTCGCGGCGGCGACGCCCACCGCCGTCGCCTCCTGGCCGATCGAGAAGTGGGTGGGGGTCCGCATCTCCTGGTCGTCGCGGTACCTGTCGCAGAGTTCCTCCTCGACGCAACGGATGCGCACCATGTCCCGGATCAGCGCGGCCTCCGGACCGGCCGGTTCGCAGCCGGTGGGCACGTCGCCCTCGGCCGGGACGGGCGCCGGCACGGTGTCGGCGGGGGCAGCGGTCATGACTCTCCTCTGTTCGGGTGCCGGAGGCTGTGCAGGCAGGCGACCAGGCTGCGGGCCTGGACGTTGAGGTAGTGGCTGTGGCGCAGCAACGCGTCGAGCTGGCGGACCGTCACCCAGCGGTAGTCCGGGTGCGTCGGCACCCCGCGCGGGCCGACCTCCACCACCAGGTAGCGGTTGCGGGTGTGGAAGAACCGCCCGCCCTCCTCGGAGAGCGTGGCCGCGAACCGCACCCGCGCCGGCGGCGCGCCCAACACCTCGTCGAGGTACGGCGGCCGGGCCCCGGCCGGCAGGTCGAGGTAGTTGTCCGGCTGGCACTGCACGGTCGGGGCCAGCTCCACCACGTCGACGGAACCGGGCTCGGCCCGCGCGTGCACGAGCACGTGCAGCACCCCGCCGACGCGGCGGACCAGGAACGCGACGACACCGGTGCCGACCGCCTCGATCATCGGCTGGGTCCAGCCGTCGACCTCCCGGCCCCGGGCGCGTACCGCCACGCCCACCACCTCGAAGAAGCGCCCCCGGTGGTGGGCGATCCGCCCGTCGCGCCACCGCCATCCGTGGGTCTCCGCCAGCGGCACCCGCCGGGCCTGCATGGCGGTCAGGCTGCGCCGGTCGGTGACCCAGCTCAGCAGCTCCGCCGAGAGCGCGGCCGAGGCCGCGCGGGCCGAGCGGCGCAGCGCCGCCCGGAACCTGTCGTCGGTGGGCAGCGGGTCGGGCGGCTCGTCGGGTGTCACCCCGGTCAGCGGCAGGCAGGCCAGCACCGTCCGGGTGTCCATGTTGACCACGTCGTCCACGGCCAGCAACCGGTGCAACTGACCGAGCGTCAGCCAGCGGAAGCCCGGCCGTACCGGCAGGTCCTCGCGCACCTCGACGACCATGTTGCGGTTGCGCTTGCGGTGGAACCAGGCCCCCTGCTCGGACTGGCGCACGTCGGCGATCACCCGGTGCCGTTCCCGGTCGCGGAAGTACTCCAGGTAGGGCACCGGCCGGCCGCCGTGCGCGCCGGTGTAGTTGCTCCGGGTCGCCTGCACGGTGGGCGAGATCTGGAGCCCGTTCACGTTGCCGGGTTCCGCCTTCGCCTGCACCAGGAAGTGCAGCACGCCGTCGAACTCCCGAGCCAGCAGGCCGAGCACGCCCACCTCGGGCTGGTCGATGACCGGCTGCCGCCAGTGCGGCACCGGGCCGTCCGGCGCGGTCACGTCGAGGCCGTGGATCCGGTAGAACCGGCCGGTGCGGTGCACCAGGTCCCCCCGGCCGGGGACGGCCGACCAGCCCACCAGGTCCTCCAACGGCACCCGCTCGGCGGTGGTCCAGCTCCGCTCGGCGAGGTCGGCGAGCCAGCCGAGGACGGCGGCCACCCCGTCACCGGGGTGGGCGGCCGAGCGGGCGATCCGGTCGGCCGAGGCGGCCCGGTCCGTCGCCTGCCCGCCCGGCGCCGGACGGGCGACCAGCCGCAGGCGACGCCGCGACGCCGCCATCAGCGCCGCTCCCCGCCGGCCGCGACCCGGTGCTCCAGGACCATCTTCTCCAGCACCGGCACCACGTCGGCCGGGGTGGGCTGGGCCGTCGCCTCGTCCCGCAGCGCGCGCGCCCCGGCCCGCAGCGTCGGGTCGGTGAGCAGCCGCAGCACGGCGGCCCGGACCGCGTCCACGGTGGCCTCCGCCGCCGGCAGGCACAGGCCGGCGCCCAACTCCTCGGTGCGGCGCGCCTTGGTCAGCGTGTCCCAGCCGTACGCGATCATGAGCTGCGGCACGCCGTGCGTCTCGGCGGCGGCCCGGGTGCCGACGCCGCCGTGGTGCACGATCGCGGCGCACGTCGGCAGCAGGTCGTGCAGCGGCACGAAGTCCACCACCCGGGTGTTGGCCGGCACCCGGCCCACCTGCTCCCGGTGCGCCGCGTCGAGCGTGGCGACGATCTCCACGTCGAGGTCCGCCATGCCGGCGAGCAGCTCACCGACGGACGCGGCGGACCGGTCCATCTCGCCGGAGACGCCGAGCGTGAGGCAGACCCGCGGCCTCGACGGCGGGACCCGCAGCCAGTCCGGCACCACGGCCGGCCCGTTGTACGGCACGTGCCGCATCCCGACCGTCGCCCGGTCCAGCGGCAGCCGGGTGCCCGGCGGCGTGGTGTCGATGGTGAAGTGGCCGGTGCGCACCGTCTCGTCGTAGCGGGCGCCGTGGCGGGCCAGCACCGCCGACAGCCACTCCGCGGTCGGGTCCTCCCGGTCGGCGGGGTCCCGCTCGGCGGCCAGCCGCAGGAACTCCCGCCGCGCCCGCAGCGTGATGTCGGGGCCGTAGACGAGCCGGGCGTGCGGCACCCCGAGCACCGTCGCGACGACCGCGCCGGCAAGCGTGAACGGCTCCCAGATCACCAGGTCGGGCCCCCACGAGCGGGCGAACGCCACCAGCTCGTCGATCATCGAGTCGGTGTTGAACGAGGCGAACAACGCGCCGATCATCACCTTCTCCAGGCCGAGCAGGCCGGCCCAGTCCCAGCCGGCCGGGTCGGACCGCGCGAAGTCGAAGTGCTGCACGTGCTCGGAGCCGCCCGCGGCCAGCAGCTCGCCGAGCAGCTCCGGCGCCCACGGGTCGCTGGCGTACCACTCGGCGTCGCCTACCGGGACGGCGGTCAGCCCGCTGCCGGTGACCGCGTCGGTCAGATCGGGCTGGCCGGCCACCCGGACCTCGTGCCCGGCGGTCCGCAGCGCCCAGGCCAGCGGCACCAGCGGAAACCAGTGGGTGGGGTGCGGCATGCAGACGAACAGGACCCGCATCCGGTTCTCCTCTCCTCGGTCTCAGATCACCCGCACCGGGAACCGCGCCGCCGCGCCGGTCACCGGCGCGCGGCCGGGCCGCACCGGCGGCCCGTCGGGTCGCAGCCGGGGCGCGTCGGCGGCCAGCCGGGGCAGCAGCGCCTCGGCGTACCACCTGGCGAAGCCGACCGGGCCGGCCCACGGGCCGCCCGGGACCAGCACCGGGCCGGCCGAACGGTCCGGGTCGAACCGGTCCGGGTCGGCGAACACCGTGCCGTCCCGGTTGGCGGCGGCCAGCACCACCACCAGCCGGTCGCCGGGGGTCAGCAGCCCGCGACCCCAACCCGGGGCGGCCTCGACCCGGGCCGGCCACAGCCGCAGCGGAGGCGCGTACCGCCACGTCTCTGTCACCACCCGGGCCGCGAAGCCCGGCTCGGCCGCCAGCCGGGACCAGCCGCCGGCGTCGAGCAGCGCCGCGACGGCGTTGAGCACCAGGGTGGTGGCCAGCCGTACGCCGGTGGCCGCGAGCAGCGGCCGGTCGGTGTGCTCGGGCAGCGCCGCGCCGGCCTCCGCCAGCCGGACGGCCGGCGCCGGGGCCGGCGCGCGTACCGTCGCGTCCACCGCCGGCTCCGCGTCGGCCAGCAGCGCCGCCGTGCCGGCGTCCCCGCCGGCCAGCACCCGGACCACGTCGCGCCGGACGACGTCGGCCAGGTCACCGCGCTCGGGCAGCGCCCCGAGCGCGGGCGCGGGCGGGGTCGGTACCCCGGGCGGGTCGGCGGGCAGGTCGAACGGCGTGGTGGCCACGACGTGCGGACCGGCCGTCGCGCGGGCCGCGCCCGCGTGGTCGGTGACCAGCCAGTCTCCGGTCGCGGCCCGCCACAGCGGTCCCCGTTCCCGCAGCCGCTCCGGCTCGCCGCCGGGCAGCCCGCACAGCAACCGGGCGTACGGGTCGCCCCGGGCGGCGTGCAGCCAGAGCAGTCCTTCGGTGAGCTGGAGCCGGCGCAGGAGCCGCCGGTCCGCCTCGGGTTCGCGTCGCCGTCGTGCCTGCCGCACCCCGCACCCTCCTCGTGTCCGGTCCCGCCGCGCGACGTCGCGGGCGGTCGGTGCCCCACCCTGCCGGTGGTCGCTCGAGAACCGCGCCAGCCCGGCTGGACGCCGCCTGCCGGTGGTCCGATCTGGACCGTCCCTCGAGCCGGGGCGGCAACCGTTGGCGGGCCCCTCGACTGATCGGAGCCGTCATGACCCGTCCACCCGTCACCTCCGGCACCCGCCTGCCGGAGATCTGGAGCGCGCCGCTGACCCCCCGGCCCGACGTCCGCGGCCACTTCGTCGAGGTGTTCCGGGCCAGCACCCTCGCCGCGGCGGCCGGCGTGGACCTCCGGGTGGCGCAGGCCAGCCTCTCGGTGTCGCGCCGGGGGGTGATCCGGGGCGTGCACTACTTCCCGGACGGCCCGGGACAGACCAAGGTGGTGTCCTGCGTGCACGGCGCGGTGCTCGACTGCGTGGTCGACCTGCGGGTCGACTCGCCGACGTTCGGCCGGTGGACGGCCACCCGGCTCGACCAGGACGCGCCGCACGCCGTACACGTGCCGCGCGGTTTCGGGCACTCCTTCGTGTCCCTCACCGAGGGCGCGGTGATGCTCTACCTGTGCGACGTCGAGTACGTGCCGGACCGGGAGCTGACCGTGCACCCCTTCGACGCCGACCTGGGCCTGCCGTGGCCGGCCGGATCAGAGCCGATCGTCTCCGAGCGCGATCTCGCCGCGCCGACGCTGCGCGAGGCGCGGCGGGCTGGCCTGCTGCCGACGGTCTGAGCACGACCGTGACCCGGCGGCGCGGCTTCCCTACGCACCGCCGGGTCACGGAGCCGGTGGGTCAGGTCCGGTCGTCCCGGGTGACCCGGCGGTGCCGGACCAGGAGCTGCCCGTCGGCGCCCCGCACCAGCACGTCGTGCGTGACGCACATGAGGTGCAGGCGCGGCTCGCCGTCGCGGGGCGTGGCGATGATCTGCGCGTAGCTGCGGACCGTCAACGACCCGTCGTCCTGCGGCCGGACGTTCACCGACAGCAGCAGGTGCCGGTGCTGCTCGCCCTTGCGGCGCAGCTCGGCGTGGGCCTGTTCCGCCCCGGCCGCCAGCGCCTCCCGCCCGACGATCGGCCGGGGGGCCGACGGTGGCGCGAACACGCCGTCCGGGGTGAACGTGTCGGCCCACTCCCGGGCCGCGCCGCTGTCCAGCAGGTGCATGTGCCATGCGTAGAACTGCTGGACCTCGGCGTACACCCGGGCGAAGGCCGCCCGGTCCGGGACGTTCTCGGTCTGCACGGTCATCGGTGCCGCCCTCTCTCCGCGTCTGCTCGGCGGTGTCGGTGACCGCGATGCTTCCCGGTTCCGCTGGAGGACCGCTGGCGGCGTGGACGGGACACGGCCCCGCGCCGCGTCCAGTGGTTCTCCGGCGGCGCTCGATCCGTGGCCAGAAGCCTGTGACGCAGCCCAGCCGGCCGGACCGGCCGACGCTTCGCGAGAGGGATCGACGATGAGTCGTGGTGGATTGATGCGCTTCGGCGCGGTGGCCCTGATGTGGGGCTCGACGTACTTCTGGATCAAGATGGCGCTCGGCGGGATGAATCCCACCCAGTTCAGCCTCGTCCGGGTCGCGATCGGCGCGGTGGCCATGCTGGCGATCGTCGTGCTGACCGGCGCGGCGCTGCCCCGGCGCCCCGGCGTCTGGCTCCGCCTGCTGCTGGTCGCCTTCCTGGTCAACGCGTTGCCGGTGCTGCTGGTGCAGATCGTGCCGGACGCCACCGGCGAGGACGTCGGCGTGGTGTCGGTGTTCAACGCCAGCGTGCCGCTGTGGGCGCTGCTGCTCGCGCCGCTGCTGCGCGAGCGCGCCGTCGGCGGGCGGACGGTGGCCGGCGTGCTGATCGGGTTCGCCGGCGTGCTGCTGATGTTCCCGCCGTGGGAGCAGGTCTCCCGCTGGTTCACCTGGAGCTCGCTGATCAACTTCGTGGCCGCGGTGGCGTACGGGTACGCGCTGTTCTACATGGTGCGCGTCATGCGCGAGGAGAACATGCGCCCGGTGGTGCTCTCGGCCACCCAGGCGCTGTTCGGCGTGGCCTGGGCGGCGCTGACGCTGACCTGGCAGGACTGGGGACCGGCGCCCACCTGGTCGTCGGAGGTGCTGATCGCGCTGGCCGTGCTCGGCATCCTCAACACCGCGGTGGTCTTCACGTTCTTCGTCCGGATGGTCCGCGACGACGGCCCGGTCCTGTCGTCGACGGTGCTCTACCTGGTCCCGGTGGTGCTGCTGCTGGGCAGCGTCTGGCTGGAGGACGCCCCGCTCACCGCGCTCCAGGTGGTCGGCATGGTCGTCGCGGCGGTCGGCGTGCTGGTGGCCCGCCCCGCCGCCGGGCCGGCCGGACCGGCCGGCGTGGATGCCGAACCCGCCGACCCGGACGCGCCGGCCCGGCCGGTCACGCCGGCCGGCAGCCGGCCCTCCGGTTCCGTCTCCCGCGCCGCGCACCGGCGGGCGATCTGATGGCCCACCACGAGTCAGGAGCACCGAGATGTCCACGTCCCTGACCGCCGCGCCGTCGGCGGTTCGCACCCCGCACCGGTACGGCCTGGCGCTGGCGGTCGTCGTGGCCGGCCAGACGATGATCCTGGTCGACGAGATGATCGTGAACATCGCGCTGCCCGGGATGAGCGCCGACCTGTCCCTCGGCCCGGTGGCGCTGTCCTGGGTGATCAACGCCTACCTGCTCACCTACGGCGGCCTGCTGCTGCTCGGCGGCCGGGCCGGGGACATCCTCGGCCGGCGCAAGGTGTTCCTCACCGGCGTGGCCCTGTTCTCGCTGGCCTGCCTGGCACGCGGGCTGGCCACCGAACCATGGATGCTGATCACCGCGCGGGCGGTGCAGGGGGTGGGCGCGGCGCTCACCGCGCCCTGCGTGCTGGCGCTGATCGTGAGCATGTTCGCCGAGGGGCCGCTGCGCCGCCGCGCGATCGCCGTCTACACGGCGGTGGGCGGGCTCGGCGCGGCGCTGGGGCTGCTGCTCGCCGGCACCGTCACCTCGGCCAGCTCCTGGCGGTGGGTGCTCATGCTCAACGTGCCGGTCGGCCTGCTGGTGCTGCTGGCCGCGCCGTTCGTGGTCCGGGAGACGCCGCCGCACCCGGGCCGCTTCGACGTGGCCGGCGCGCTCAGCTCGGCGCTCGGCGTCGCGGCGCTGGTCTGGGCGCTGTCCGCGGTGGGCAGCGAGGGCTGGCGCGACGCGACCGTGCAGCTCCTGGTCGCGGCCGGGCTCGCCCTGATCGCCGTCTTCGTGTTCGTCGAACGGCGCGCCCGGCAGCCGATCGTGGTGCCGCGGTTGTTCGCCGACCGGGACCGGGTGTGCGCCTATCTGGCGGTGCTGCTGGTGCAGGGCAGCCAGATCGGCCAGCTCTTCTTCCTCACCCAGTTCCTCCAGCAGGGCCTCGGCTACTCGCCGATGCGGGCCGCGCTGGCGTTCCTGCCGGTGACGGCGACGCTGCTGGCCCTCTCCGGCGCGGTGGTCAAGCTGCAACCGAGGATCGGCGCCCGACCGCTCGTGGTCCTCGGCGCGGTGATGCTCATCGGCTCGAACCTGCTGCTGTCCCGGCTGGACCTGGAGGCCCGCTACGCGACCGACGTGCTGCCGGCGCTGCTGCTGCTGGGCGCGGGCATCGCGCTGGGCACCATCCCGGCGACCGTGCTGGGCACCTCCGGGGTGAACGACGACGAGACCGGCTCGGCGTCGAGCGTGATCGCCGCGACGACCACGCTTGGCGCGTCGCTCGCGCTGGCGGTCCTGGTCACCGTGATGACGGCGGCGAGCACCCGGGCGGCCGGCGCCCCGCCGGCCGGCCTGCCGGCCGAGGCGGTCCCCGGGTACGCGTTCCTGCACGGCATGTCCGCCGCCTTCGTCGCCGGCGCGGTGTTCGCCGGCGCCACGCTGCTCGTCGCGCTCTTCATCAGGCGTCGGCCGGCCGGTCGCCGGTGAGCGGTACGCCGGAGACGGCGCGGGGCCGGTGGGACGTCCCACCGGCCCCCGTCGCACGCGGCTCAGCGCCGCCCGGCGCCGATGCTGTGGTCGAGCCAGGTGCGGGCGCGGGCGATCCAGCCCGGCGCGGTGCGGTGCAGGTTCAGCGCGTGTCCGGTCCGGCCGACCACCTCGACCCGCAGCCGCGCGTTCGGGTACCACCGGCGCTCCTGGCGGTACAGCGCCGCCGAGGTGGCGCAGTCACTGCCCGCCGCACCGCAGACCAGCTTGTCGCGCTGGCCGACCACGATGAGCACCGGCACCCGGATCGCCGCGTTCTGCTCCGGCGTCGGGTGCTCCTCGGTGTAGACGTCGGCCTGCTTGGTCAGCTCGTCCAGCCGCACCACCCACGGGTCCGCGCCGGCCCGCTCGTAGAACCAGGTGCCGCGGGCGCCCGGCCGGGTGGTGTAGTAGGCCGGGTCGAGGCCGCGACCGGCGAGACCCGGGTCCTCCGCGGCCGGGTGGATCACCTCGTCCCAGGGGATCTCCACCCGCGCGCTGGCCTCCGCGGTCAGCACCAGCCCGTCGACCCACTCCGGGTGCCGGATGGCCATGGTGCGCGCGAGCGTGGACCCGAAGGAGTGGCCGACGAGCACCAGTTTGTCGAACCGGCGACCGATCACGTCGCCCCGCCGGACGGCCCGGACGAGCTGCGTCATCACCGCGCTCTGGGTGTCCGGGGCGTACCTGTCGAAGGGTGGCGCCGAGCTGGCGCCGGCGCCGAGCCGGTCGACCACCAGGACGGCGTGCCCGGCGGCGGTCATCGTCTCGACGTACGACGGGCGGCGCGGGTCGCCGCGCAGGAACCAGTAGGCCTGGCCGTACGTGCCGCCGGGGATGAGCAGCTGAAGCGTCCGGGCCCGGCCGCGCGGCGGCAGGCAGAGCGTGGCGCTGATCCGCTGGTCGACCGGGCCGCCCGCGGTGAGCGCCACCGGGAAGGTGAGCAGCCGGCACCGGAACGGCAGCAGGCCGGCCGGGCGGACGGTCGCCGGCCCCGGATCGGTCGCGGCCGACGCCGGGACGGCGGTGTGGGTCGGACCGGCCGCCCGTGCGGGCGTGGCGAGCGGGCTCAGGGCCGTCGCCGCCACCACGGCGGCGGTGACGGCGGGCAGGGCTCTGGTGCGCAAGGTCTTCCTCCTCGGGGCTCCCCCGTCCGAACAACGAGCTGCCCCCGCCGACTCCCGTCGGTCGGGGGCAGCTGCGCCCATGGTGCGGCGTGCCACTGGCGGACCACTCGTCAGTTGCTCAAGGAGCGGTACTTGCTGAGCGACAGCGGCAGGAAGATGGCGACCAGCACCAGCGGCCACACGACCGCCATCACCGGATAGTGGGAGACCACCCAGGAGTCGCCACCCCAGCCGGGGTTGTCGAAGAGTTCCCGGATGGCGCCGACGGTGGCCGACAACGGGTTCCACTCGGCCACCGCCCCGAGCCACGCGGGCATGGTGGACGGCGCCACGAACGCGTTGGACAGGAAGCCGAGCGGGAACTCCAGCGTCTGCACGCCGGCGACCGCCTCCTGCCCCTTCATCACCAGGCCCAGGAAGATGCCGACCCAGACCAGGGCGAAACGCAGCAGCAGGATCAGCCCGAACGCGGCGAGCGTGTCACCGACGCCGCCGTGTGCCCGCCACCCGACGGCGAGCCCGGCGAGCACCATCACCGCCAGGGTGACGACCGCGAACAGCATGTCGGCCACGGCGCGGCCGATCAGCGGGGCCAGCGGCGACACCGGCATCGACCGGAACCGGTCGGTGACGCCGCGGTCCATGTCGGCGGAGACGGCAAGCGTGGTGAGGCTGATGCCGAACACCATGGTCATGGCGAACATGCCGGGCATCAGGAACTCGCGGTAGCTGCCGCCGCCCGGCACCTGGAGGGCGCCGCCGAACAGGTAGGCGAACATCAGCACCATGACGATGTTGAAGCCCAGCGACGCGATCAGCGGCCCCGGGTTGCGGCGCCAGTGCGCCAGGCTGCGCCGGGTCAGGGTGACGCTGTCGGCGAGCAGGGACGGTCGCCCGGGAACGACGTCCGGGCTGACCGCGGTGGGCAGGGTCGCGCTTGTCACGCGGGCACCTCCTCGACGTTCTCCGAGCGCGGCGCGCCCGACGGCGGCTCGTCGCCGCGTCCCTTGCGCCCCTTGCCCTTCTTGGACTTCTTCGCCTTCTCCTCGGCCGCGGTCTCCTCGGCGGTCTGCGGGCGGCGGCCGGTCAGGTGCAGGAACACCTCGTCGAGCGTCGGACGACGCAGCGCCACGTCCTCCACCGCGACGCCGCCGGCGTCGAGCGCCCGCAGCACCTCGGTGAGCGCGGTGGCCCGGTTGCCGACCTGGGCGCTGACGAAGCGACGGTCGCTGTCCACCTCCGGCTCCGCACCGGCGACCAGGCGAAGCTGCGCGGCGGCCGCGGCCAGGTCGCCCGCGTCGTGCACCACGAGGTCGATCCGGTCGCCGCCGAGGCGCGACTTCAGCTCGTCGGGGGTGCCCTCGGCGATGACCCGACCGGTGTCGATCACCGAGATCTGGTCGGCGAGCTGGTCGGCCTCGTCCAGGTATTGCGTGGTGAGCAGCACCGTGGTGCCGGAGCGCACCAGCTCGCGGACCGACTCCCAGACCTCGTTGCGGCTGCGCGGGTCCAGGCCGGTGGTCGGCTCGTCGAGGAAGAGCACCGACGGGGTGAGGATCATGCCGGCGGCGAGGTCGAGCCGGCGGCGCATGCCGCCCGAGTAGGTCTTCACCGGCTTGCCGCCGGTGTCGGCCAGGCCGAACCGCTCCAGCAGCTCGGTGGCGCGCTGCTGGGCCCGCTTCGTGCCGAGGTGGAAGAGCCGACCGAAGATGACCAGGTTCTCGTAGCCGCTGAGCACCTCGTCCACCGCGGCGTTCTGCCCGACCAGGCCGATGCGGTAGCGCACCTGGTCGGCCTGGCGCGCGATGTCGAAGCCGGCCACCTCGGCCCGCCCCTCGTCGAACCGCAGGAGGGTGGACAGGATCCGCACCGAGGTGGTCTTGCCGGCGCCGTTCGGGCCGAGCAGTCCACACACCGTGCCCTGCGGGACCCGCAGGTCGAACCCGTCCAGGGCGTACTTGTCCCCGTACCGCTTGCGCAGCCCCTCCGCGATGATCGCGTGATTGCCCGCTGTCACGTCGCGTCCTCCCTTGGCAGTTCCGGCCCTGTCGTCGGCCATAGCGTACATCATACGGTAAGCAATACGGTGGAGCTGCGGACGCCGTGTCGCCCGCCCCCGGACAGCCGTCGCGCCCGGGCCGTCCTGACGACGACCCGGGCGCGATCCACCCGGACGGGCGGCGGGTCAGCGGGGGGACCGACCGCCGGCCGCGGTCCGGGCCGCGATGAAGACCTCGATGCCGTCGAGCAGCCGCCCGAGCCCGAACTCGAACGCGTGCTCCGGCGAGTAGGAGCCGCCGTGCGCCGCGCCCGCCGCGGACCCGACCCGGGTGGCGGTCGGAAAGACCGAGCCGTCCACGAACGCGCCGAGCAGCGGACCACAGACCCGCCACCACTGCTCGTCGGTCATGCCGCTCTCCCGCTCCAGGACCGACGCGTCGACGGCCCGCCGCGCCACCCCCTCGGCGTAGTCGGTGACCAGGTGCACCACCGAGTCCATCTCCACCTCGGTCAGCCCGGTCCCCTCGACCGCCCGCAGCTCGTACTCGTACTTGGCCATCGCGTGCGGGCCGAGCGGGGGCCGGCCCACCGGGATGCGCAACAGCCAGGGGTGCCGGCGCCGCAGGGACCAGTTGTCCCGCGCCACCCGCTCCAGACCCGCCCGCCACCCGTCCGACGGTGCCGCCGGCCCGACCACCTCGCCGTAGACCGTGTCGACCATCAGGTCGATCAACTCGGCCTTGCCGGGCACGTAGGTGTAGAGCGACATCACGCCCACCCCGAGCGCCTGGGCGAGCCGACGCATGGACAGCTCACCCAACCCCTCGGCGTCGCACGTCTCGATCGCCACCCGGGCGATCCGCTCCAACCCGAGGTTGGATCTGCTGCGCGCGTCCGGGCCGCGCCGGCTCCACAGCAGCGCGAGACTCCGGGCCGGGTCGGCCGTGCCCCGACCCCGCTCGTCCGGCCGCATCCACCCCTCCGTCCGTCGATCCCGTATGGCGTACGATACAAGATACGCGCGGGCGCGTCCGCCCCTCCGGTCACGCCACCGACGGCACCGGCGGTCGCCACTGGACGGCGCGGAGCCAGTCGGCGAACGTGTACAGGGCCGGGTGCCGGGCCCGCAGCGCGGCGATGTCGGCGGCATAGCCGTCGGTCTGGAACCACTCGAACATCACCGCGATCTCGTGGCTGTACGGGATCCACGGGTTCGCCGCCACCTCGGCCAGGTCCAGCGGCTCGAACCGGGCCGGCATCCCGGCCACGGCGCCGAAGCACCGCGCCATCTCCGGGCCGGTCAGCTCGTCGCCGGCCAGCTCGATCGCGCGCCCCACGAACTCCTCCGGCTCGTCGAACGCGGTCGCCGCCAACCGGCCGATGTCCTCCGCGGCGACGAGCTGCACCCGCGTCGACGGCGTGAGCGCCAGCCGGACCACGAGCGCGCCGTCGACCACCTCCGGGCCGAAGCCGAGGAAGTTGTCCATGAAGAAGGTCGGGCGCACCACGGTGGTGGGCACCCCCAGCCGGCGCAGGTGCCGCTCGATCGCCCACTTGCTCTCGAAGTGCGGCACCCCGCTGGCCCGGTCCGCGCCGCCGACCGAGCTGTAGACCACATGGCGTACCCCGGTGGCGGCCGCCGCCTCCGCGACGGCACGCCCCTGGCGGACCTCGGCCCCCACCCCACCGGGGGCCATGAAGGTCTGCACGCTGAACACCCCGTGCACGCCGGCCATGGCGGCGCGCAGCGACGCCGGATCCGACAGGTCGCCGCGCACCAGCGAGACGTTCCCGTCGGCGGCGAGGGCACGGGCGGCCTCGCCGTCCGGGTCGCGGACCAACGCGCGCACCGGCCGACCCCGGGCGAGCAGGGCCCGGACGGTGGCGCCGCCCTGGGTGCCGGTGGCACCGGTGACGAGGATGGTGCGGTCGTCTGGCATCGACGGTTCCCTTCCGGAGGTGGTCATCGGAACAGGTGGGCGTTCGCGGCGGCCCACTCGCGGAACGTGCGGGGCTTACGGCCGAGCACCCGCTCGAGGGTGTCGGTGGTGCGTCCCCACGGAACGGCCGGACTGTGCAGCGCGGCCACATTGGACTCGGCGGCGGGCCGGTCGCCGGTGATGCCGGCGAACATGGCGACGACGTCTTCCGGGCTCGCCACCTCGAAGGCCAGCTCGCGGCCCAACTCGTCGGACAGCACCCGCGCCTGCTCCGCGGAGGTGAGCACCTCCGGGCCGGTCACCTCGTACCGGCGACGGGCGTGCCCGTCCCCGGTCAGCGCGGCGACCGCCAGCGCGGCCAGGTCGTCCGGGTCCACCGGGGCGCCGGGGGTGTTGCCCACCAGGCAGCGCACCATCCCCTGCTCGCGGATCGTCTTCGCCCACCACAACGCGTTGGTGTGGAACGGGCCCGGCCGCAGCAGCGTCGCGTCCGGCGCGGCGCCGCCGATCGCCTCCTCGGCGGCCCGGTGCTCGTCGCCGATCCGGTGCCGCAGCGGGTGCAGCACCGCCGACGAGGAGAGCAGCACCAGACGGCGAACGCCGCCGACCCGGCGGATCGCCTCGGCGAACGCCCGGGCCTGCGGCTCCACGTCGCCCACCAGGCAGACGAACGCCGCGTCCACGCCGGTCAGCGCCGCGGTGGCGGCCTCGACGTCGGCCGGGCTGCCGGGCACGGTCTCGACGTCGGCCGGCAGGCCGGCCCGCGCGGGATCGCGGCTGAGGGCGCGGACCGGGTGGCCCGCCTCCCGCAGGCGGGTCAGCACGTGCCCACCCACCTTGCCGGTCGCGCCGGTGACAAGGATCATCGGTTCCTCCTTCGCTCGGGACGGAAGCCGCCGGGGACCTGCCGGCCCCCGGCGGCGACGACGTTCGGGTCAGTGCCGCCAGCCCTCGGCGGTCGGCCAGGGCTCGTCGAGCTGGCGGTAGGTGCCCAGGTAGTCGGGCCAGTCGCGGTGGTCGCGGATCTTGCCGTCGACGAGCTTGATGAGGTGGATCTGCTCGCCGGAGAAGCGGCGTCCGGTCGGTTCCATGCCGACCAGGTTCCCCACGTGCCGGCCGTAGAGGACCAGGTACGCGCGCACCCAGTCGCCCCGCTCCTCGTACCGGACCTCCTCCAGGCGGACCTCCTCGGAGAAGGTCATCCGGAGCCACTTGACCGCCATCGCGAACGCCTCCGGCCCGCGCAGGTCCATGTGCTCCAGCGACGCCGGGTTCAGGTAGTCGGGGTGGATGTACTCGGCCACGTCGTCGGTCTGTCCGGTGTTGTACGCCGACACCATCCGGCGTACCGCGTCGATGTTGCTGCTCATCCGCTGCCTCCTCGGCTTGTCGTGAACGGGTGGTCAGGCCGGGGTCGCCAGCGCCCGGTTGGCGAGTTCGAGCAGTTCCCGCGGCGTCTGCGCCTGGGTGACCGCGTCGTCCTGCAGCGGGGCGCCGAACCGGCGCTGGATCGCCCCGGCGGTCTCCAGCAGGGCCAGCGAGTCGTAGCCGAGGTCGGCGAAGGGCACGTCGAGGATGTCGCCGCTCAGCTCGACGTCCTCGTCCTCACCGGCGCACTCGCGCAGGATGTCGGTGAGGGTCGGCAGGTCCAGGATGGTCATCTGTCCTCCTCGCAGGGTCGTTCCGGGGTCCGGTCAGGCGGTGAGCACGAGCGCGGAGTTGAAGCCGCCCTGCCCACGGGCGACCACCAGGGCGGTGCGCACCCGCGCGACGCGCGGCGTCCGCACCAGGTCCAGCCGGTACGCGGGCGCCGGCGCCGCCACGTTCACGGTCGGCGGGATCACCCCGTCCCGGATGCACAGCAGCGCGGTGGCCACGTCCAGCGCGGCGCCGCCCGCGCCGAGCCGACCGGTGGCCGTCTTCGGCGCGGTGACCGGCACCGCTGCCGGACCGAACACGCCGGCCAGCGCCGCCGCCTCCACCGCGTCCGGTTCCGGCAGGCCCACCGCGTCGGCGAACACCACGTCCACGTCGGCCGGGGCCACGCCGGCGTCGTCCAACGCGGCCTCGATCGCCCGCCGCAACGTCGGCTCCCGGCCGGAGCGCGGCGGCGGGTCGAAGGTCGCCGCGTAGCCGGCGACGACGCCGTACCGGTGGCGGACGCCCCGCGCCGAGGCGTGCGCCGCGGACTCCACGACGAACAGCGCGCCACCCTCGCCCGGCACGTAGCCCGCGGCGTCCGGGGAGAACGGCAGGTACGCGCGGGCCGGGTCGGTGTGCCGGCTGAGCAGACCGCTGGCCTGGTGCGCCACCCAGCCCCAGGGGCACAGCCAGCCGTCCACCCCGCCGCTGACCACGGCCGGCAGGTCGGCCCGCACGTGCCGGCGGGCCTGCCCGAGCGCGTCGAGCCCGCCCGCCTGCTCGGTGACCAGCACCCCGCTCGGCCCGCGCAGGCCGTGCCGGATCGAGACCTGACCTGTGTTCACCGCGTAGAACCAGGCGAACGACTGGTATGCGCTGACGTGCTCCGGCCCCCGGCTCCACAGCTTCTCCAGCTCCCGGTGGCCGAACTCGAACCCACCGGCGCTGCTGGCGGTCACCACGCCCACGCCGAACCCGCCCGACGCGGCCACCTCGACCCCGCTGTCCAGCAGCGCGGCGTCGGCGGCCAGCAGCGCCAGTCGGGTCATGTGGTCGGTCTGCGGCAGGAGCCGCCCCGGCAGGTGGTCGGCGGGGTCGAACGCCGGCACCTGACCGGCGAGACGGCTGCGGTAGCCGGTGGCGTCGAAGCGGGTCAGCGGCCCGATCGCGCACCGCCCGGCGAGCAGGCCCGCCCAGTGCGCCTCGGCGTCCAGCCCGGCCGGGCTCACCACGCCCAGGCCGGTGATCACCGCGGCGGTCACGTGCCGACCCGATCGGGCCGGCGCAGCACCATCGCGCTCTGGAAACCGCCGAAGCCGCTGCCGACGCTGAGCACCGTGTCGACCCGCCGCTCGCGGGCCCGCAACGGGGTGTAGTCCAGGTCGCACTCCGGATCCGGCTCGTGCAGGTTGGCCGTCGGCGGCACCAGGCTGTGCTCCATGGCCAGCGCGCACGCCGCGATCTCCAACGAGCCGATCGCGCCGAGCGAGTGGCCGATCATCGACTTGATCGAGCTGACCGGCGTCGCGTACGCGTGCTCGCCCAGGCTGCGCTTGACCGCCGCGGTCTCGTGCCTGTCGTTCTGCTTGGTCCCGGAGCCGTGGGCGTTGACGTAGTCCACCTCGGTCGGCCGGGTACGCGCCTGCGCCAGCGCGGCCCGGATCGCCTCGGCCATCTCCACGCCGTCCGGGCGCAGGCCGGTCATGTGGTAGGCGTTGGCCCGGGAGGCGAAGCCGGCGACCTCGGCGTACCCGGTGACGCCCCGCCGGCGCGCGTGCCCCACCTCCTCCAGGACGAAGACCGCGCACCCCTCCCCCAGCACGAACCCGTTGCGGGTGCGGTCGAACGGGCGGGACGCGGTCGCCGGGTCGCTGTTGCGCGGGGTGGTGGCCTTGATGGCGTCGAAGCAGGCCATCGTGATGGGTGAGATGGGCGCGTCGGTCGCCCCGCAGATCATCACGTCGGCGGCGCCCTCGGTGACCAGCTCGGCGGCCCGCCCGACCGCGTCCAGGCCGGAGGTGCAACCGGTGGAGACCAGCGACACCGGGCCCTCGGCGCCGACCTCCCAGGCCACCTCCCGGGCGATGGAGCTGGGCACCAGGTAGTCGAACAGGTGCGGCACGGCGTGGTCCTCGTCCACCAGCCACTTGGCGCCGCCGTCGCTGACCACGACGTACTCCCGCTCCAGGCTCATCGTGGCGCCGACCGCGCTGCCGATCACGACGCCCAGCCGCGACGGGTCGGCGACGGCCAGGTCCAGCTCGCTGTCCGCGAGCGCCTTGCGGGTGCCGACCACCGCGAACTGCGCGGCCCGGTCCATCCGCCGCGCCTGCTGGTGGGACAGCCCGTCCCGGACCGGGTCGAAGTCGCACTCGGCCGCCACCTGCGAGCGGAACGGCGTCGGATCGAAGAAGGAGATCCGCCGGGTGGCGGTGCGGCCGTTGGCCAGCAGGTCCCAGAACGACTTCGTCCCGGTGGCGCCGGGGGCCAGCACGCCGATGCCGGTGATGACCGCGCGTCGGGTCATCGGGTGTCCCCCACGACCGCCCCCGCCGCCTCCCGGCGCAGCACCGGCCGGTACAGGTTCGGCTCGCTGGTGGCCAGCGCCCGCAGCGCCGCCGCGTGCGGCGCGAAGCCCGGGTCGGCCAGCGCCCGCCGGAACGACTCCTCGTCCCGCCAGTGCGCGACGTTCACGTACGCGCCGGGCTGCCCGACGTGCCGGACCAGGGTGTGCGCGACGAAGCCGGGCCAGCCCGCCATGAACTCCGACGTCTCGGAGAAGGTCCGTTCGAAGTCCTCCGCTGGCGCGTGCACCAAGAACCGGTTGACGAAGACAACCCCGTCCCGGTCCGCCGGGTCCGATCCGCCTGCCCGCATGTCCCACTCACTCCCCACGTCCTCGTACCGCGATCCGCGGCTGCCGTGCTCGTGGTGTCGACCGTCCCCGGCCGGGATCGCATCTGCCTTGAACCTGGCTGGAAGTAGGCGTGCCGGCGCCGACGTCGAGAGACCCTCGAGCGGTCGCTGACACGCTCGGCCGCACCGTGCACGTCGACGTGAGGAGACACGGAATGCCAGGGCAGAACGGTGCGGTCGCGCTCGTCACCGGCGCGACGAGCGGGATCGGACTCGCGGTGACCAGGGCGCTCGCCGAGCAGGGACACCGGGTCTGGATCTGCGCCCGGGACGCGGCGGCGGTCGAGCGCACCGCGGGCGAGCTGCGGGACAAGGGCCTGGAGGTACGCGGCGCCGGCTGCGACGTCCGCGACCGCGCGGCGGTGCCGGCGATGGTGCACGCCGTGGTCGACGCCTGGGGGCCGGTCGGGATCCTGGTGAACAACGCCGGGCGCAGCGGCGGCGGGGCCACCGCCTCGATCGCCGACGAGCTGTGGGACGACGTGGTCGAGACGAACCTGAACAGCGTCTTCCGGCTCACCCGGGAGGTGTTGACAAGCGGCGGGATGCTCGCGGCCGGCTGGGGTCGGGTGGTGAACATCGCCTCGACCGGCGGCAAGCAGGGAGTCGTCTACGGCGCCCCCTACTCGGCGTCGAAGCACGGCGTGGTCGGCTTCACCAAGGCCCTCGGCCTGGAACTGGCCAAGTCGGGCGTCACCGTCAACGCGGTCTGCCCCGGCTACGTGGAGACCCCGATGGCGCAGCGGGTACGCGACGGCTACGCCGCCTTCTGGGACACCACCACCGACGACGTGCTCCAGCGGTTCGAGGCGAAGATACCGCTCGGCCGCTACTCCACCCCGGAGGAGGTGGCCGGCCTGGTCGGCTACCTGGTCACCGAGACCGCCGCTCCGATCACCGCGCAGGCGATCAACGTCTGCGGCGGTCTCGGCAACTACTGATCCCGCCCCGCCGACCGAAGGAGACCGCGTGAGCAAGCCGCCCCCGGAACACACCGAACACCGCGAGCTGGTCGACGCCCCCGCCCGGACCGTCTACGACCTCGTCGCCGACGTGGCCCGCTGGCCACTCGTCTTCCCGCCCACCGTGCACGTGGAACACGTCGAGCAGGGCCCCGGCACGGAGGTCATCCGGATCTGGGCCACCGCCAACGAGGCGGTGAAGGGCTGGACCTCCCGCCGTGACCTCGACCCGACGGCCCGCCGGGTGCGCTTCCGCCAGGAGGTCTCCGCGCCGCCGGTGGCCGAGATGGGCGGAGAGTGGATCATCGAGCCGGCCGGCGCCGACCGGTGCCTGGTCCGCCTCACCCACGACTTCCGGGCCGTCGGCGACGACGCGGCGGCCACCGCCTGGATCCACCAGGCGGTGGACCGCAACAGCCGGTCCGAGCTGGCGGCGCTGCGCACCGCCGCCGAGTCGCCGGCGGACGGTGACGGCCGGTTCCTGGACTTCGACGACGTGGTGCACGTCAACGGGGACCCCCGCGACGTCTACGACTTCCTCGACGAGGCCGGTCAGTGGGATCGCCGGCTGCCGCACGTGGCGCGCGTCGCGCTGACCGAGGAGACGCCGGGGGTGCAACTGCTCGAGATGGACACCCGCACCGCCGACGGCGCCACCCACACGACTCGCTCGGTGCGGGTCTGCTTCCCGCACCACCGGATCGTCTACAAGCAGTTGCGCACGCCGGCGTTGATGTCCGTGCACACCGGGC
The DNA here is from genome assembly GCF_044455315.1 of Micromonospora sp. NPDC051300. Lineage (NCBI taxonomy): Bacteria > Bacillati > Actinomycetota > Actinomycetes > Micromonosporales > Micromonosporaceae > Micromonospora > Micromonospora sp. NPDC051300. Next base: position 119,796 of record NZ_JBITEP010000017.1, read on the forward strand.
AGTGGCTGGTCGAGGCGTACGAGGACGGCGCGGTGGTCACCTCCACCCACCGGGTGGTGCTGATCCCCGAGGCGGTGCCCGGAGTGCTGGGCGCGCAGGCCACGCTGGACGACGCCGCCACCTACGTCCGGCAGGCGTTGGGGCGCAACAGCACCGCGACCATGTACGCCGCGAAGGAGTACGCCGAGGGCAGGCGGATGGCCGTCCGGCCGTGAGAGCGTGGCACCCGCGGAGGGCGTGACCGGCACGGGTCACGCCCTCCGGCGTTGTGGTGTCGCCGCCCGGCTCAGGTGACGGACAGCGCGCCGTCGACGGCGACCACCACGCCGTTGGCGTACCGGCCGCCGGCCTCGGTGAGGGTGACCACCCACCAGGCGATGTCCTCGGGCTCGCCGACACGGCCGGACGGGATGCGCGGCAGCATCGAGGCGAGGAACTCGTCGTACGCCTCGCGGGGCATGCCGGCGCGGACCGCGACCTCGGTGTCGACCAGCCCGGGGGCGACCGCGACCACCCGGATGCCCCGGGGCGCCAACTCGACGGCCCAGGTGCGGGTGAGGGCGTCCAGGCCCACCTTGGTCGCCGCGTACACCCCGCTGCCGGGCATGGCGCGCAGGCCGAGCGAACCGGCGGAGCTGATGTTGACCACCGTGCCGCCGACCGCCGCCAGCGGCTCCACCGCCCGCTGGGTGAGCAGGATCGGCGCGAGCAGGTTGGTGGTCACCTCGGCCCGGACCACGGCGGGGTCGAGGCCGCCGAGGGAGTCGAAGCCGGCGGTGGCGGCGTTGTTCACCAGCACGTCGAGCCGCCCGAACTCGCGCACCGCGGTCTCCACGACGGCGTCCGGTGCGGCCAGGTCGGCGAGGTCGACGGGGAGGACGTGGATGCCGTCGCGCCCCTTGGCGGTCTCCGCCAGGGTGTGTTCGGAGCGGCCCACCACGAGCACCCGGTCCCCGCGGTCGGCGAAGGCGTGCGCGGTGGCCCGGCCGATGCCGGTGCCGCCGCCGGTGACCACCACGCCGCGGGGCGGGTCCGGACGGTCGGTCGATGCGCTGGAGTCAGTCATGCGGACACGCTAGAGAGCACCGCTCGAGGCCGGCTCGGGCCGGATCAGCGACCGGCCGCCGCGTAACGCCGCTCGGTGGCGGCCTTCTGCGGGCCCCACCACCACTCGTTGCGGCGGTACCAGTCGACCGTGGCGGCCAGGCCCGCGGGCAGGTCCGGATGCCGGGGTCGCCAGCCCAGCTCGCGTCGGATCTTCCGGCTGTCGCAGGCGTAGCGCAGGTCGTGGCCGGGACGGTCCGGCACGGTGTCGAAGTCGTCCGCCGGCCGGCCGAGGATGCGCAGGGTCAGCGCCAGCAGGTCCCGGTTGCTCCACTCGGCGCCGGAGCCGACCAGGTACGTCTCGCCGACGACGCCGCCGGCCAGGATCAGCAGCACGGCGTCGTTGTGGTCGTCGACGTGCGTCCACTCCCGCACGTTGGCGCCGGTCCCGTAGAGGCGCGGGCGGCGGCCGCGCAGCACGTTGGTGATCTGCCGCGGCAGGAACTTCTCCACGTTCTGGTAGGGACCATAGTTGTTGGCGCAGTGCGAGATCGTCGCCCGCACCCCGTACGACCGGACCCAGGCGCCCACCAGCAGGTCGGACGCCGCCTTGGTGGCCGAGTAGGGACTGGACGGGTCGAAGCGGCTCAGCTCGGTGAACCGCTGCCCACCCTCGCCGGGGAGACTGCCGAAGACCTCGTCGGTGGACACGTGGTGCAGCCGCCGGTCGTGTCGCCGCACCGCCTCCAGCACGCTGAAGGTGCCCTCGACGTTGGTCCGCAGGAACGCGCCCGGGTCGTGCAGCGAGTTGTCGACGTGCGACTCGGCGGCGAAGTGCACGACCGCGTCGGCCTCCCCGACCAGCCGGTCGACGAGTTCCCGGTCGACGACGTCGCCGACCACGAACCGGATCCGGTGCGCCACGTCGCCCAGGCTGGCCCGGTTGCCGGCGTAGGTGAGCGCGTCGAGGACGGTGATCCGCTTACCGGGGCGGGTGGCGAGCACCCGCCGCACGAAGTTCGCGCCGATGAAGCCCGCGCCGCCGGTGACCAGCAGGTGATCCATGGCGGCGAGGTTAGGTGGGCGGGCTCGAGCGCCGCTGGAGGGCGGATCGTCGTTGGGTTCGGCCCCGACCGGCCGTCGATCCGGCTACCAGGCCGGCGGTCGACAGTGGCCGGGTCCCGCGACGGTGCGCGGGGCCCGACCGATGAGGAGGCCCGACCATGCCGAACGGGAAACCGCTTCGCGGCATCCTGCTGGCCGGCGGCACCGGCAGCCGCCTGTGGCCGATCACCCGCGGGGTGTCGAAGCAACTGGTGCCGATCTTCGACAAGCCGATGGTCTACTACCCGCTGTGCACGCTGGTGATGGCCGGGATCCGGGAGATCCTCGTGATCACCGCCCCGGAGGACCGGGAGCAGTTCGTGCGGCTGCTCGGCGACGGCAGCCAGTTCGGTTTGCGCCTGGAGTACGCGGTGCAGGAGCATCCGGGCGGGGTCGCCCAGTCGTTCCTCATCGGCGAGCGGTTCATCGACGGCGGGCCGGTGGCGCTCGTTCTCGGGGACAACATCTTCTACGGCCCCGGCCTGGGTCGCCAGCTGGCCATGCGGCACCGTCCGACCGGGGCCCGGATATTCGCCTATCCGGTGGCCGATCCGCACGAATACGGGGTGGTCGAGTTCGACGAGACCGGGCGGGTGCTGTCGATCGAGGAGAAGCCGGCCCGGCCCCGTTCGCGATATGTCGTGCCGGGTCTGTACTTCTACGACTCCCGGGTGGTGGACATCGCCCAGGAACTCAAGCCGAGTGATCGCGGGGAACTGGAGATCACGGCGGTGAACGAGGCGTACCGGCGGTCGGGAGAGTTGTCGGTCACCGTGCTCGCACGCGGCACGGCCTGGCTGGACACCGGGAACGTCGAGTCGATGATGCAGGCGGCCGAGTTCGTCCGGGTGATGGAGGCCCGCCAGGGTCTCAAGATCGGCTGCCTGGAGGAGACCGTCTGGCGGGCCGGCCTGATCGACGACGACGGGCTGCGCCGGCTGGCCGAGCCCCTGTTGCGCAGCGGGTATGGCCAGTACCTGTTGCGCCTGCTCGACGGGCTGCCCGGGCCGGTGTGAGGGAGCGCGGCACGGCGGCCTTAACCTTGCGAGAAAGTTTCAAAAATTTGCGCACGCCAATGCTTGACCATTTCCGCGCGGCCTGACCAGCAGCGCTGATCGGCAGCGCCGTCACTTTCCGTCACGACCCCAGGTAAGCAACCCCTACAGTTCGCCATGAGATCGACTCGAGTGCCAATGGAAGGTAACTCAAGGTTAGGTACCGCTTGCGCATCGCGTCAACATGTGCATACGATGTGCACAGTTCCGGGCCACGGGGCCTTGACAATGGGGGGTCTATTTTGATTGCCATCGACAACTTTCCCATAATGCCATTTCAACCCCGTGCAATAGCGCCCTAGGGCCGGCCCATCACGACCGGCGAGCCACGCCGGCGACGGAACGACAACGCGGCCAGGCCGCGACAGGTGCAGCTCAAATGGGTGATAAGGCCAGGCGCGCCGATGAGGCGCGGGGACCCCGGCCAGCCGTCCGGCACTCGTTCGTACCCGCCGAAAACCGATCTGCCGACCAGCCGTAAACATGGGTGCGGCGGCCGTCGAGCCGGCTTTTCCGTTACACCGGATGCCGACTCGGCGGTCGCTGCCGTCCGGAATTCCCGATCGGATCCGACACGGTTTTGAGGATGCCTCTGGACGACCCGAAGCGATCCCGACGAATGACAAGGCGAAATGCCGCTTACGCCGAATTCGCAGGATAAGGACACGCACATGCAGATCAATTTGTTGGGACCACTTTCGGTTTCTATAGAGGGGAACGATGCGACTCCCACCGCGCCAAAGACCAGAAGAGTGCTGGCATTGTTGGCCGTGCACGCGAACCGCGTGGTACCCAATCAGTTGCTCATCGAGGAACTGTGGGAGGACCAGCCACCGCCCAGCGTGACCACCACCCTTCAGACATACGTCTACCAGTTGCGCAAGCACCTCCAGGGCGGCTTCGCGTCGTCGGCCGGCCCCGCGCCCAGCGGGTGCGCGCCGAAGGAGGTCCTGCGCACGTACGCCGGCGGCTACATGCTCTGCCTGCGTCCCGAGACGCTCGACTCGCTGCGCTTCGAGCAACTGGCCCAGCGGGGCCGGGCCGAGCTGGAACGCGGCGACGTGGAGACCGCGGCCCGGACCATGCGCGAGGCGCTCGGGCTCTGGCACGGCCCGGCGCTCGTCGACGTCAACCCGGGCCCGCTGCTCCAGGTGGAGGCGTTGCGCCTGGACGAGATCGGCAAGAGCGCGCTGGAGCTGCGCATCGAGGCGGACCTGCGCCTGGGCCGGCACCACGAGCTGCTCGGCGAACTGACCGGGCTGACCGCCCGGCAGCCCACCCACGAGGGGTTCCAGAGCAAGCTGATGCTCGCGTTGCACCGGGCTGGCCGACGGTCCGAGGCGCTCGACGTCTACCAACGCACCCGCGAGACGCTCGTCGACGAACTCGGCGTGGACCCGTGCGGGGAGCTGCAACAGCTGCACCGCGCGATCCTCGCCGGCGACCCCGCCCTCAACCCGCCCGGCGCCGACACGCTCACCGGCGCCCGACGCCACGCCACCGTTCCGCTGCCGGCTCGCGAGGCGCGCTGGGCGCAGGCCCGCTCCGCCTGACCCCGCCCGGCCGGCCCGCGCGCCCGGGCCGGCCGGGGTGGCCCCGGCAACCCGCCCGCCACCGTCTCCGACCGACGGGGCGCCCGGTCAGGGCAGCGCGCGGTGGTGATCGAACGCCGCCAGCCACCCCGGCAGGTCGTCGCCGGCCCGCAGCAGCTCGGTGCCGATCAGCAGTCCCCGGTAGCCGGCGCGCAGCAACCGGGCCGCGCCGGCCGGACCGTCGATCCCACTGGCGCTGACCGGGCAGCGGGTGCCGGTCGCCCGCACCTCGTCGGCCAGGTCGAGGCTGCGCCGCAGGTCACCGCCGCCGCGCTCACGGTCGCCGATGTCGGCGTTGTTGACCGCGAGCACACACTCGTCCGGCCGGGACACCGCGTGGACCTCCGCCCGCGTGGCCACCTCCACGAACGGTGTCAGTCCCCGCCGGACGGCGGCGTCCACCAGCGCGTCCAGGGTGGAGCGGGCCAGCAGGCGGGCGGTCAGCAGCACCGCCTGGGCGCCCAGCGCCACCGCCCGGTCCAGGTCCCGCCGGCCGGTGACGAAGTCCTTCTGCAGCAGCGGCCGGTCGGTCAGCGACCGCACCTCCCGCAGCAGGTCGGGGGTGCCGCCGAACCAGCGGCCGGTGACGACCGACAGGCAGGGCGCCTGCGACCGCTCGTAGGTGGCGACGATCTGGGCCACCGACCGACCGCCGAACAGGTCCGCCCCGGCGGCGTCGCGCCGCTTCACCTCCATCACGATCGGCCGTCGCGCGTCCCGCAGGACGGTACGGAAGTCGGTGTCCATCGTCGCTCCCCTCGTCCGGCCGGGGCCGGTGCTCACCTGCCCCACGCGTCCACAAGCGCCGCGATCCGCCGGCCGTCGAACCGGCCGTGGGCGCCACGGGCCGCGCTGTCCACGTCGACCCCGCGGAAGAGCGGGTGCGCGACCACCGCCTCGTACGGCCCGCGGTGCGCGGCGGTGATGCCACCGGCCAGCAGGAACGGGCGGCTGCACCGCGCGACCACCGACAGCACGTCCGCGGCCCCGATCGTGGTGCCGGTGCTCCCGACGCGACCGTCCGCGCCGAGCGCGTCGAGCAGGAACAGGTCGGTACCCGCCCGCTCGTACGCCGGCACCAGCGGCGCCTCTGGACAGCGCCCGTCCCGCACGTGCAGCACCTTGACCACCGTCGCCTCGGCCTCGGCCTCGGCCTTGAGCCGGCGCACCAGCGCCGGAGGCTGCCAGCCGTGCAGTTGCACCCAGCCCGCGCCGGTCCGCCGCAGCAGCTCGCCGACCCGGCCACCGTCGGCGAGCGTGGTGACCAGGACCGGGCGCGGGCCACCCCCGGCGACGCCGCGGCGGACCACCCGGGCGGCACGCCCGGCCGGCAGGTCGTGCGCGCCACCGGCCACCCCGCACCAGACACCGACCAGGTCGACGCCGAGTGAGCGCAGCAGCGCCACCTCCGCCGCCGTGCCCGCCCCGCAGACCTTCACCAGCGGCACCGGTCAGAGCCCCAGCATGGCGGCGATGCGGTTGCGCTGCGTCTCCGAGGTGCCGGAGTAGATGGTGCCGGCGACCGCGTTGCGCAGCTCCTTCTCGACGCCGTACTCCGTGGTGTAGCCGATGCCGCCGAAGATCTGCACGGCGGCCAGGGCGGACGCGAGGTTCGCCTCGCTGGCCACCACCTTCGCCACGGCGATGTCGGTGGTGACGGTGGCGCCGGCCGCCATCCGCTCGGCGGCTCCGTAGAGCAGCGCCCGCGCGGTGCGCACCCCGATCTCCATGTCGACGATCCGGTGCGCGACCGCCTGGAACGTGCCGATCGGCCGGCCGAACTGGGTCCGACCGCGGGCGTACTCCCGGCAACGGTCCACCCGGGCCCGCATCTCGCCGGCGTTCACCGCGAAGCCGCAGAGGATCTCCCACTTCATCACGTGGTCGAGCACGAGGAAGCCGCCGCCGACGGCGCCGACCACGTTGGCCGCCGGCACCCGCGCGCCGTCGAGGTACAGCTCGCCGAACGGCGAGGTCCGCAGCCCCATCTTGGCCGTGGGCGGGCCGACGACCAGTCCCGGCGTGTCCCGCTCCACCAGGAAGGCGGTGACACCGAGCGGCCCACCCTCCTCGGAGGTGCGGGCGTAGACGACCACGACGTCGGCGACCGGGCCGTTGCTGACGAACGCCTTCTGGCCGGTGAGCACGAAGTGGTCGCCGTCGCGCACCGCCCGGGTCCGCATGGCCAGCGCGTCGGAGCCGCTCTCCGGCTCGGTGATCGCGTGTGCGCCGATCACCGCGCCGGAGGCGACGTCGGGCAGGTAGCGGTCGCGCAGCGCGGGCGAGCCGAAGCGCTGCACCGCGATCCCGGTGCTGACCAGGTGGGTGGTGACGGAGAAGTTGAGCCCGGCGTCCCGGCAGCCCTCGCCGAGCCCCTCCAGGACGTACATGGTGGTGGGCAGGTCCTGCCCGAGGCCACCCCAGCGCTCCCCGATCGGAAGGCCGAGCAGCCCGGCCCGACGGACCGCCTCCCACTTGGCGCGGGGAAACTCGGCCCGGGCGTCCAGCTCCACGTGCTCGTCGTTGAGCACGTGGAGCCAGGGCCCCAGACCGTTTCGCAGGGCGTCCTGGTCAGCGGTCCAAGAGATCACTTGTCGACTCCGTCGTGGTGGTGGTCGCTACGCGTACGCCGCCCGGCGCACGCCGGTCAGTACTGCGAGAAGCCCTCCGGGTCGATGCTGTGCTGCTCGCCCCCGTGCAACGCCGGGGTGAACACGCACACCAGGCGCAGGTCGGCGTCCGGACCGGCGACCAGGCAGTGCGCGTCGTGCTTGTCCAGCGCGTACATCACGCCCGGTCGGATCGGATGGGTGTTGCCGGCCAGGTCGATGACGCTGCCCTCGCCCTCGATGCAGTAGCAGGCCTCGAGGTGCCTGCGGTACTGCAGCCGGGCCATCGTGCCGGCCCGCACGGTGGTGTCCGTGATCGTGTAGCCCATGCCGTCCGATTCGAGCAGGAACCGCCGACTGAGACCGTTGCCCCAGTCCACCGTGGTCACCTCGTCCAGTTCCCGGATGATCATCGGTCTGTACCCTTCTGTGCGGGTCGGCTGACGATCGCCATTGATCGCAGGAAGGTGTCGAACCCGGCCAGCAGGTCCTGACCGGTCCGTTCGGTCCGCTCGACGGCAAGCGCCGCGGCGGTTCCGACGACGGCGGCGTCCGCGCCGGCCGCGCCGATCTGCCGCACGTCCGCGGCGTCGCGTACGCCGAAGCCGACCGCGATCGGGGCGGAGCCGGCGGCCCGCAGCCCGTCGACGGCGGCGCGCAGCGCGCCGTACCCGCGCTCCGGCGCGGTCCCGCTGCGGCCGTGCGTGGCGACGAGGTAGACGTAGGCGCCGGCGTCGCGGGCGGCGGCGGCGCGCACCGCCGCCGACGAGGTCGCGTAGCAGGTGGTGACCACCGGCAGGCCCACGTCGGCGGCGTGCGCCAGGTGGGCGGCGCGCAACCGGGGCGGCAGGGCGTGCACCAGCAGCCCGTCCGCGCCGGCGTCGGCGACCTGGCGGACGAAGGTCCGCTCCCCGACCGGGCGCACCGTGTGCCGCCAGTCGGCCAGCAACGCGATCCGCGTCCGGCGCAGCCGCGGGCGGACCCGGGCCACGAACGCGAGCACCTCGTCGACGTCGGTGCCCCGGTCCAGGGCCCGCCGGGCGGCCCGGCGCAGCACCGGCCCGTCGGTGACCGAGTCGGGGAACGGCACCGCCAGCTCCAGGCAGTCGACGCCCCGCTCGTCGAGCAGCTCGACCAGGCCGGTCAGGCGGTCGGCGGGCGGATCGCCGGCGGTGAGGAACACCGCCAGACCGGGCGCCGCGCCCCGACGGCCGGAAAAGAACTCAGCCACCGGCGGCCACCGCCCGGTGCCGTTCGGGCCGTCCCGCCCGCATCCGGTCGAGCAGGTCCAGCGCGGCCCCCGAGGCCACCGCCTCCCCGGCCGTGGCCAGGGCGTCCGTCCAGCGGGTGCCCGGATCCGCCACCACCCGCATCGCGGCCGCGTTCAGGCAGATCACGTGGGTGGCGCCCGGACCGCGCCGGCCGGCCAGCACGTCGCGGAAGTCCGCGACCGGGTCGGTGCCGGGCGGCGTCGGGCCCAGATCTGCCAGGCTGGCCGGCGGACCCGGCAGCCCGAGGTCGGCCAGCCGCACGGACGGGCCGCCGGCAGGATGCAGCACGTCGTCGGCGAAACCGGTCAGCTCGTCCACGCCGGCGTCGTTGGTGCAGAACCAGACCCGGGCGCCGCCCCGGCGGACGGCCAGCCGGCGCAGCAGGTCCAGCACGCCGGGGTCGGAGACGCCGGTGAGCTGCGCGGTCGCCGGCGCCGCCGCGAGGACCGGGCCCAGCACGTTGACGAAGCGGCCGACCTCCCGCAGTTGCAGCGGCACCACGGCGCGGGCCAGCAACGCCACCTCCGCCGGGTAGACGAAGTAGCCGGCGAAGGCCAGGCCGTGGCGGTCCACCGCCTCCGCCAACTCGTCGTAGTCGGAGGCGAGCGGGACACCCAGCAGCTCCAGCAGGTCGAACGCCCCCCGCCCGCCGCTGTAGGCGCGGGCGCCCGTCTTCACCACCGGCAGGCCGGTCGCGGCCGCCACGAACGCCGCCGCCGTGGACACGTTGAACGTCCGGGGACCACCGCCGGTGCCGACGACGTTGACGCACCCGCCGGGCACCGGCCGCGCCGGCTCACGCCGCTCGTTCAGGGAGTCCAGCAGCGCCTCCGCCGTCTCCGCGTCCGGTGGACTGGTGGCGAGCGACGCCAACAGCGCCACCGCCTCGCCGCGCCGCAGCGTGCCGGCGTGCAGCGCGTCCCAGAGGGAGCGCCAGGCCGGCAGGTCGACCGGCTGGCGCGGCGCGAGCAGTGCGGTGATCGCCGGGTGCACGTCTACTTCGCCTCGGCCGGCTCGGTCCCGGCGCGGGCCAGGAACGCGTCGATCGCACGGATCGAGCGGAAGTGCTCCGGCGCGAGCTCGACCTGGTCGGCGGCCACGCCGAAGCGTTCCTCCAACCAGGCGATCACCTTGAGCAGGCCGAGGCTGTCGATGACCCCGTTGTCGATCAGGTCGAGGTCGACGTCCAGCTCGCCGGGCGGGACGTCGGGCAGGAACTCCTCGACGATGAACTGGGCGATGACCGGTGCGTGCTGCAACTCAGGCTCCTTCCGGGAGGCCGCTGGTGAGGTGTGCCTGCCGTACCGCGAGGCGGTCGACCTTGCCGGTGGAGGTACGCGGAAACGGGGCGTCGACCACCCGTACCGTCTCCGGGATGGCGCCGCGCGGAAGCACCCCGGCGCAGTGCCGGCGCAGGCCGAGACTGTTCAGGCCGGTGCCGGGCCGCCGGTGCACCACCGCGTGCAGCCGCGACCCGACGAGCGCGTCGGGCACCGCGAGCACCACGGCGTCGGCCGCGTCGGGATGGTCGAGCAGGGTCTGCTCCACCTCGGCCAGGTCGACCCCGACGCCGCGTACCTTCACCCGGTGGTCGTCGCGGCCGACGAGGAACAACCGCCCGTCGGCGTCCCGGCGGACCAGGTCGCCGCTGCGGTACCAGGCCGGGCCCGGCCGGCCGGACGGGTCCGCGCCGAACCGGTCGCCGCCCGCCGCGGCGCCCAGGTAGCCGCCGCTCTGGAACGGGGTACGCACCCACAGCTCCCCCGCGCCTGGCCCGTCGACGACCGCGCCGTCCGGGCCGACCACCGCGGCGTCGACTCCGGGCAGGGGCTCGCCCAGTGGCACCGGCCCGTCGAGCGGACCGGCGCGGTCCACCTCGTGCAGGAAGCTGTCGTTGGTCTCGGTGCAGCCGTACAGGTTGTAGAGGCGCGCCGACGGGAACGCGGTCGGCAGCCGGCGCAGCAGCCGCGCCGGCATCGTGTCGCCGGTGAAGACGGCGTGCTCGACGTGCGGGAACACCCGCGCGTCGCCGGGATCGACGTCGGGGCCGGCGAGCAGGCCGAACAGCATCGGCACCGCCTGCACCACCGACACCCGTTCCCGGGCCACCAGGTCGGCCAGAGCCGCCGGCTGCAACGCCTGGTCGGGGTCGACGAGCACCACCGTGCCGCCGCGGCTCAGCGTGGTCCAGACGTCGAGCAGGCAGAGGTCGAAGTTGAGCGGCGCGTAGTTGAGCACCCGGACCCCGGGGCCGATGCCGAACCGCTCCCCGGCCCAGGCGACGAACCGGTCCACGGCCGCCGCGTCGAGCGGGACGACCTTCGGCAGGCCGGTGGAGCCGGACGTGGTCAGCATGAACGAGGTGCCGCGCGGCACCCGCCCGGCCGGCACGTCGGGCAGCCGCAGGGTGTCCCGGGGCGACAGCACGTGCCGGCAGCCGGCCTGGCCGAACAGCTCGCGCAGGGTCGCCGACGGCAGGCTGGCGGCGGGCAGCAGGAACGGCCGGCCGGCGCGCAGCACGCCGAGGATGGTGGCGACGGCCTCCGGCGACTTCTCGGCCAGCACGCCGACCGGCTCGTCGTCGGCCAGGTCGAGCGCCGCCAGCCGGTCGGCGGCCGCCGCGGCCAGGTCGACCAGGTCGCCGTAGCTGACCGTCCGGTCCCGCCAGACCAGCGCGGTCAGCCAGGGATGGGTACGGGCGGTGCGGACGACGCTGTCCACCAGGGCGGAGTGCGCGGTCATGACGGGTCCTCTCCGGGTCGGCACGGCGCTCACTCGTCCAGCAGCGCGACGGCCCGGGTCCAGCCGGCCCCCGCCCCCACCAGCCGCACCGGGAAACAGACCACCCGGAATCCGTACGGGGGCAGCGCCTCCAGGTTCGCCAGGCGCTCCACCTGGCAGTACTCGCGGTCCCGACCGGCGACGTGCGCGGGCCAGAGCACCGCCGGGTCACCGGTGGCCTGCCAGCGCCGCAGGATCGTCGGGAACGGGGCGTCGAGGCTGAACGCGTCCGTGCCGATCACCCGGACGCCGGCGTCGAGCAGCAGGTGCACCGCCGGCCCGTCGAGGCCGACGAAGTCGGTGAAGTAGCGGGCGGTGCCGGCCCAGGCGCTCGCCCCGGTCCGCAGCAGCACGATGTCCTGCGGTTCCGGGCGGCGGCCGATGCGGGCGAACTCCTTCTCCAGGTCCGCCGCCCCGACCACGCCGGCCTCGTCGCGCGCCACGTCCAGCACCAGCCCCGGCCGGTGGAACCACTCCAGCGGCAACTGGTCGACGTGCCGGGGCACCCCGTCGCCATAGCCGGCCCGGCTGCCGTAGTGGGACGGCGCGTCCACGTGGGTGCCGGTGTGACTGGTCAGCGTGAGCCGGTCCAGGGAGAGGAACTCGCCGTCGGGCAACACGTCCGGGTCGAACTCCAGTCCGAAGTGCTCGCGCATCTCCGCGCTCATGTGCAACGCGCCCTCGCGCGGGCTGAGCACCTCGTGCCCGACCGGGTCCGGCTCGTACGCCGACGCGTCGATCGGGGACGACAGGTCGATGATCCGCACAGTTACCTCCTCGGCTCCCGTCCACGGTCGCGGTGGGGGCTCGAGGAGCGTTGGAAGCCGGCTGGACGGCCACGGTCGACGTGCGGGTGGGGTCGCCGCCCTCGGCGACCCCACCCGCGCGCCTCAGAAGCCGGTCAGCCCGGCGCCGTACGGGTAGAGCGGGTTGCCGTAGGTGGTCGCCGGTGGCTGGTCGGCGCCGATCGAGGCCCGGATCTGGGACCGCTCGGCCGCGCTCGCGCCGAGGTCGTACGGCAGGTCCCACGCCTCGACCGCGTCGGCCGGGATGTCGGTGCCGCCGGGACGCAGCACGTCGGAGAGGGCGCGGGGCAACTGCCAGGGCAGTTTGCCGCGCGGCTGGTAGTCACCGAAGAGCAGGCCGGCCAGGGCCGGACCCATCTCCTCGCCGCCGCGGTAGGTGACCACTATCGCGCTGGCCAGGTCCCGCCACTCGGTGATCACGTAGGGCCGGGGCAGGACCAGGGCCACCACCACCGGGACGCCCCGGGCGCGGAACTTCTGAATCACCGCGAGTTGGTCCGGTGGCAGGTAGGGCTGCTCCTTCGGCCAGTTCGTCGCGTGCGTGTAGGAGGCTTCACCGACCGCCACGACCGCCAGCTTCGGGTTGGGGCTGTCGTCCTGGTGGACGGTCACCCCGGCCTGCGCGGCCCGAGCCCGGACCGCGTCCAGGATCGTCTGCGAGCCGTACTCGGCGTGGAAGAAGCTTGTCCACACGCAGCAGGAGCCGCCGTCGGCCGCGCGCGGACCGGCCACCACGATGTCGTCACCGGCGTTCAGCCGCACCGGCAGCGTGCCGGCGTCGTTCTTCAGCAGGGTCATCGCCTCCCGCGCGGCCTGGTTGGCCAGCGCCGTGTAGGCGGGCTGGTGGAAGCGGTACGGGCCGTTGACCGGATCGCCGTACGGGGCCTCGAAGATGCCGAGCTGGAACTTCACCCGCAGCACCCGCCGCACCGCGTCGTCGATCCGCGACGCCGGCACGTTCGCCACGAAGTCGGCGATGGAGAAGCCGGCCGCGCCCGGGTCGGCGCCGCCCATCACGTCGGAGCCGGCCTTCGCCGCGCCGATCCAGGACCCCGACGGCAGCCAGTCGGTGGTGATCAGACCCTGGTACCCGAGATTCTGGCGTAGGTAGGCGAGGATCTTGGCGCTGTCGCCGGCGCCGGGGCCGCCCGGATCGAGCAGCGAGCTGCCCGCGTAGCCGGGCATGATGTTCACCGCGCCCGCCTCCATCGCCGCCCGGAACGGGATCATGTGGTACTTGACCGTCACGTCGTCGTAGACGATCAGGGCCTCCCCGCCCGCGCCCTCGCCCGGCCAGTGCTTGACCGTCGCGAGCACCGAGCGCGGGTTCAGCTCCGGGCCGCCCTGCAGGCCGGCCACGAGCGCGCGGACCTGGGCGGCGGCGACCTGCGCGTTCTCGCCGTTGCCCTCCTGGATACGCGGGTAGATCACCTTGGTGCCGACCTCGGCCAGCGGACCGAGGACGCCGCGCGTGCCCACCTCCAGTTGCTCCCGCCGCTGCACGTCGCCGAGCTGGTAGTCGAGCGGGTAGTTCTTCGCGGCGGCCAGCGCGCTCTGCATCGGGTAGGTCGTCTGGTAGCCGTGGATGGTGTCCCCCGCCGAGACGAACGGGATGCCCAGCCGGGTGCCGGCCGAGGCGAGCAGTTGCTGGTGCAGGTCCGCCGCCTGCGCCGGGCCGAAGTGCCACCCCGACCGGGGGTACGCCTGGGCGTTGTAGAAGAGCTGGTACGCCTTCTCCTCCGGGGTCATCCGCGAGAGCAGGTCGTCCACCCGGGACTGGATCGGCAGCCGCCAGTTCTCGTACGGCTCGATGGCGCCGTCGCGGTTGAGGTCGCGGGCGCCGGCGACCACGCCGATCCCGTCGGCGACGCTCTCCAGGGTGGGCAGGTAGACGCTGAAGCGCCTGATGCCCGACGTGACCGGGGTGCCGCCGACGGTGGTGACGTACCACTGGTAGGTCCAGCGGTCCGGCAGGTCCCAGGTGGGCGTGTACGACGTGCCGGTCGGCTCGGCGACCTTGGTGTAGAGGTCGAGCAGGTTGCCGGCGGCGGTGAAGTCGTAGTCGGTGCGGCTGATGTTGATCCACACCTGGTAGCGGGTCGCGCCGGAGACCGCCGCCCAGCTCAGCGTGGGCCGGCGGGTGGTGGTGACCATGGCCGCGTCGGCCGGGGCGGTGAGCGCGAACTGGTCGCGGGTCGCCGGCGGCCGGGTGGGGCCGGAGAGCAGCGGCGCGGTGGTGGCGGTGTCGTCGACGCTGCCGTACGCCTGCAGCTCCCACAGCGAGTAGCCGTAGCCGGTGGCCCTGGTGGTGCCGTAGAGGCGCAGGTAGCGGCCGGTGCCGGTGACGCTGAGCTGTTCGGTGCCGCCGCGGCCGGTGGTGGTGGCGTAGATCGTCGTCCAGGTGGCGCCGTCGGCCGACGTCTCCAGCCGGTAGCCGGTGGCGTAGGCGGCCTCCCAGGTGAGCACCACCCGGTTGATCGTGGCGACGCCGCCGAAGTCGACGCGGAGCCACTGCGGGTCGCTGCCGAACTGGCTCGACCAACGGGTGGTGCTCCGGCCGTCGAGCGCGGCGGCGGGCGCGTTGCCGCCCTCCCACGAGGAGGCGGTGACCGTCCGGAACTCCGAGATCGGCCGGCCGGTGGGCGGCGGGGTGGTGCCGGTGCTGCCGAAGACCTTGAACTCCCAGAGCGAGTAGCCGTAGCCGGTGGCCCGGGTCGTGCCGTACATCCGCACGTACCGGCCGGTGCCGGTGACCGCGAGGGTCTGGGTGCCGCCGGTGCCGGCGGTGGTGGTGTGGATCGTGGTCCAGGGTCCGGACGGCGCGGCCGCCACCTGGATCTGGAACGCGGTCGCGTAGGCCGCCTCCCAGACGAGCTGCACCTGGTCGATGGTGGCGGTCGTGCCGAGGTCGACCTGGAGCCACTGCGGGTCGGCGAAGGCGCTCGACCACCGGGTCCCGGCGTCGCCGTCGGTGGCGGCGGCGGCCGGCGTCCCCGCGCTCTCGGTCGACGAGGCGGTGGTCGGGCGGCCCTGCGAGATGAGCGGTCCGGCCGCATCGGCGGCCGGGCCGGGCACGACGAGGTAGGTGACGAGGAGGGCGAGCAGCGCCAGCGCCACGGCGGCCGGGCGGTGCCGGCGGCGCACGGGTACGGGCAGCGGTGGTGTCACGGGCATGCGTGGCTCCCGGATGGTGGTGATGGGGACCGTGCGGAGAGAGCGCCCTCGGACCCAGCGTCATCGACACTCTTCGCTGAAGTCAACGACGCGCGGGAAGTCCGGAATAGATCATGGCGCGGGGCCGGCGCTTGACAGCGCCCGCGACGCGGGTCCACCCTCGGTGACCGAGAGAGCGCCCTCCGTCGGATCCGCCGAAGGAGGCGTTCATGTCCCCCACCCCACCCGTCCCGCCCCGGCTCACGCCGGCCCGCCCCGTCCACCACCGCCGCCCCGGGCGTCGGTTGCTCGCCGCCGCCGCGGCCGCCCTCACCCTGCTCGCCGGCGGCACGCTCGCCGACGCCGTCTCGGCCGGCGCCGCCTCCTCGGCCGCCGCCTGCGGCGGCAACGTGGCGGCCGGCCGACCGGCGGTCGCCTCGTCCACCGAGAGCGCCGCCTTCCCGGCGTCGGCCGCCGTCGATGGCAACACCGGCACCCGCTGGTCGAGCGCCTTCGCCGACCCGCAGTGGCTGCGGATCGACCTCGGCGCCACGCAGGACGTCTGCCAGGTCACCCTCCGCTGGGAGGCCGCGTACGCGGTCGCCTTCCAGCTCCAGGTGGCCGCCGCGGCGGACGGACCGTGGACCACCGTCCACTCGACCACCACCGGCGCCGGCGGCACGCAGACCATCGCGGTCACCGGCAGCGGCCGCTACCTGCGCGTCTACGGCACCAGCCGGGCCACGCCCTACGGTTACTCGCTCTGGGAGGTGGGGGTCGCCACCACCGGCGGCTCGACGCCACCGCCGACCACCCCGCCGCCGACCGGCGGGTTCTGGGGCGACACGACGAGCATCCCGCCGGCCCGCAACGTGCTCACCGTCAAGGTGCTCAACCGCACCAACGGCCGCTACCCCGACAGCCAGGTCTACTGGAGCTTCAACGGCCAGACCCACTCCGTCGCCGAGCAGCCCTACCTGGACATGCCGGTCAACTCGGCCGGTCGGATGTACTTCAGGCTGGGCTCGCCGACCAGCCAGTACAGCGACTTCATCGAGTTCACCGTGGGCACGAACCAGTTCAACGGCAACACCACGAGGGTCGACGCGTTCGCGCTCAAGCTGGCGATGCGGCTGCACGCCCGCGACGGCTACGACGTCGCGGTCGGCGAGAACGAGGCGACCTTCGCCGAGGACCGCGCGGTGACGTTCCAGCGCTTCGCCGCCGCGGTGCCGGCCGAGTTCACGCACCTGGCCAGCATCGAGGCGCCCTACCGGATCCCGGCGCCGGGCAGCTCGCCGCAGTTCCGCGCCGGCGGCCAGTACGCGAACTACTTCACCGCGTACGCCAACTCGGTCGGGCTGTCGGCGGCCACGTCGGACATCTTCGGCTGCGCCGGCCGGTTCGCCGGTGACCCGACCGGCTGCGCGGCGCTCAACCGGCACACCGCCCAGTTGCCCCGGACGCAGTGGGAGGACCCGAGCCGCTTCTACCAGCAGTCACCGGCCAACTGGTACGCGAAGTTCTGGCACGACCGCGCCATCAACGGCCGCGCCTACGGCTTCCCGTACGACGACGTCGCCGACCAGTCGTCGTTCGTCTCGCACGGCGACCCGCAGTGGTTGCTCGTCGCCGTCGGCTGGTGACCGGGTGACGGTTCCGGAACCGCGCCACCGGTTCCGGAACCGTCCACGGCCGACTCGGGAGCCGGTCAGGGCAGCGCCTTGAGGAAGGGGCCGTGGTTGAGCCGGAACTCCCAGGAGTAGAAGCGGTCCCAGTTGATCGACCAGGTCATGAGGCCCCGGAAGGCGGGGTTGGTGCCGCTGCGCGGGGTGTATCCGCCGCAGTTCTGGCCCCGGACGAGGCAGGTGACCGCCTGTTGCACGCCGGCCGGGGCGAGGTAGCCGTTGCCGGCGCTGGTGGAGGAGGGCGCGCCGAACGCGACCTGGTCCTCGCGCAGCGCGGGGAACACGGCGTTGGCGTTCCCGGCGACGGGGAAGCCGGCCAGCAGCATGTCGGTCATCGCGATGTGGAAGTCGGCGCCGCCCATGGTGTGGTACTGCCCGTCGAGCCCGACGACGGGGCCGGAGTTGTAGTCCTGGACGTGCAGGACGGTGAGGATGTCGCGCAGCGCGTGGATCACCGGCAGGTAGGAACCGGCCCTGGGGTCCTGGCCGCCCCACGGGCCCGAGCCGTAGAACTGGTAGCCGAGCTGCACGAAGAACGTCTCCGGGGCCATGGTGAGCACGAAGCCGGCTCCGTAGCGCTGCTTGAGCGTGCGGATCGCCGAGATCAGGTTCACCACGACCGGTGTGGTCGGGTTGCGGAAGTCGGTGTCGCCGGTGTCGAGGTAGAGCGAGTGGCCCTCGAAGTCGATGTCCA
Source organism: Micromonospora sp. NPDC051300 (assembly GCF_044455315.1). NCBI lineage: Bacteria > Bacillati > Actinomycetota > Actinomycetes > Micromonosporales > Micromonosporaceae > Micromonospora > Micromonospora sp. NPDC051300. The sequence goes on from NZ_JBITEP010000017.1 coordinate 137,593, forward strand.
GGCCGTCGAGGCCGTACCTGTCGATGATGGCCGACACCGAGCGGACGAACGTGTCCCGGGCGGCGGTCGTGGTGAGCTGGACCTGCCCGTTCTGGCCGCCGATGGACAGCAGCACCTTCTTGCCCTGCTGCTGCTTGGCGCGGATCGCGGCGGTGAACTGGGCCTCGGTCTCGACCGTGGGGCACTCGGTGACGGGGCAGAGCTGGAAGCGGATGTCGCCGGAGGTGACGGAGGTGGGTTCGCCGAACGCGAGGTTGATGACGTCCCAGTCCGCGGGCACGTCGGCCATCCGCAGGTATCCGGCGCCGTTGGCGAAGCTGGTGTGCAGGTAGCCGATCAGGGCGTGCTTCGGCAGCCCGGTGTTGGGCGGGCTGGTGGGCGGCGGCGTGGTGGGTGGTGCGGTGGTGGGTGGTGCGGTGGTGGGTGGCGCGGTCGTGGGCGGGGCCGTGGTGGGCGGGGCGGTCGTGGGCGCGGCCGTGGTGGGCGGTGTGCCGCCGCCGCACGGCGCGCCGTCGAGGGTGCAGTCGGTGGGCAGGCCGGAGCCGGTGACCAGGAAGCCGAACGACGCCGAGGCGCCGGGGGCCAGGGTGCCGTTCCAGGAGCGGTTGGTGAAGGTGTGCCGCTGCCCGACGCTTGTCACCGTGGCGTCCCAGTACGAGCCGAGGGTGGTGCCGGCCGGCAGCGTGAAGGCGACCTGCCAGCCGGTGATCGTGCTCGATCCCCCGTTGGTGACGGTGTAGCGCCCCTCCCAGCCGCTGCCCCAGTCGGAGGTCTTGGTGAAGGCGGCCGTCGGGCCGGCGGCCAGCGCCGGGCCGGTGAGGGCCAGGGTCGCCGCGGCGGCGGTGACCACGGCCGCCAGGGCCGCCAGGAACGGTGTTCGGAATCTGCGGGCCATCCGGTCCTCCCGAGGGGTGCCCAATCGAGGGGTATCGACGGGAGGCTAATTATTAGGTTTGTTAACTGAAATTGTCCAGGGATCCGTGGCGGTGGTCCCGCCACGGATCCGCCGGGCGCGCCCCGGGTCGTCGTCAGGTCGGGACGTGGCCGGCCGCCCAGCACGACGAGTGACTGTGGCAGCCGACGTACGCGGCCAGCGCTTGGCGCAGGTCGGCTAGCCGGGCCGCCGGAAGCGCGGCGGCGATGTTGTGCAGTTGGTGCGGGTCGGCAACCCGGTCGTAGTACTCCCGTTCGCCGTTGGAGTACTCGACGTAGGTGTAGGTCGCGGTGCGCAAAGCGTTGTAGGTGATCGGGCTGCCGTTGCGTCGGCCCTGGGCGTCGGGGTCGTCGGCGGCCTGGTTGGGGCCGTGGTGCTCGATGAGCGCGCCGGTGCGCCAGCTCGGCGCGGCGTCGCCCTGGGCGAGCGGCAGCAGGCTCCGCCCGTCGATGTACGTGCCGACGTCCGCGCCGCCGATGCGATGGAAGGTCGGTGCCAGGTCGATGTTCTGGGCGATCTCGGGACGCTGCGAGCCGGGGACGACACCGGGCCCGGCGAGGACCAGCGGCACCCGCACGTCGGTGTCGAAGGCCGTTTGCTTCCCACCGGTCAGCCGGTACTCACCCATGTGGAAGCCGTTGTCCGAGCTGAACACCAGGTAGGTGTTGTCCGCGACGCCGCTGTCGGCGAGCTGGGCGCGCAGATTGCCGATCAGGCGGTCGACGGCCTGCACCGCCTGGGCACGCTTGCGGAAGTTCGCGTCCAGGGTGCTCCTCTCCTGCGCGGTCAGCGGCCCGTTGCCGGCGAGCCAGGATGGCGCGTCGGTGGGCAGCCGGTCGTACGCCGCAGAGCGTGGGGCGGTCAGGCCGGGGAAGTCGTCGAGATCCTGGTTGGCCGGAGTGAACGGGCTGTGCGGGGCGAAGGTGGAAACCTCCAGCAGGAAGGGTACGCCCGCAGTGGCGGCTCGCTGGACGAAGTCCTTGCCCTTGCGGGACAGCACGTTGGTCAGGTAGTCAGCCGGTTCCCCACCGTAGTGCACCACCGTGTGGTTCTCGTTGAGGTCGTAGTCGTACTCGGGATACCCGTTGCCCGCCACGTACCATTCCGACCAGCCGGGTGGGACGTAGGGCAGAGCGCCTCCCTGCGTGTCCGCCGGCAGGTAGCCGTTCAGGTACTTGCCCATGAAGCCGGTGCGGTAGCCCCTGCTCTGCAACACCGTCGCGAAGGTGCGGGTCTCGTTGCCGCGGCCCTTGAAGACAGCGAAGCCGCCATCGCTGCCGCCGTTGGTGAACACGCCGGTGTCGTGGGGGAACTGGCCGGTCAGGATCGACGAGCGGGACGGGCAGCACAGTGAGTCGGTCACCGTGTAGTTGGTGAAGGTGACTCCGTCTCGCTGCAGCTGCTGCACCTGCGGCAGGTACTGCACGAGGTTCCAGGCGAGGTCGTCGACGAGCACGAAGACGATGTTCGGAAGGGGCGCGGCGGGTGCCGGAGCGGGCTCCGCCCCGCGGGCCGGCGCCCACGCGGCGAGCAGGGTCAGCGCGGCCACGGCGGCAGCGGCGAGGTAACGGCGGGTGGACATCATGCGCCCGAGACTGACTCACATCTGTCAGCATCTATTGAACGGGTGATAATCATCCGGTCAACATCACGGCCGGGCAGACCGGCTCTGCGGGGATCTGGCGATTCCGGCGCACCGCACGCGGGAGATCGCGAGACTGTGAACCATGCCGGATCGGATCTGGGAGGCGCTGTACGAACTGGCGGCGGCCGCCCCGCTCCTCGACGACCCCCGCCTCGTTCACCGACCCATGCGCAAGATCGTCGAGTCGATGCTGGACCAGGGCTTCCAGAGGCCCGCTACGGGGCTGTTCGTGCGGTGCCCCGTGTGCGACTCAGAAATCGGGCAGATCTGCATCAACGTCCCACGGCACACGCTCGACGACCCGGTCCACCCGGAGCGACTCGCGCTGAGCAGGACGATCTTGATGGAGGCGGGATAGCCGGCCGGCTCACCGCGTGGAGGCGCCCGCCCGGATCCCGGCGGCCGCGCGGTCCGGCGGCCACCTGTCACGGCGTGACGACGATGTTGGTCAGTCCCGAGGTGGCGTTGCGGACGGTGTTCGAGGCGTGGACGACGTTGGGCGCGCCGACGCACTTCGAGGTCGAGGTGACGCGGATCGCGTAGGCGCCGACCCCGCCGAGGTCGGCGGTGTTCGCCCGCCACACGTTGGCGCAGCCGTTGGGAAACGCGGGTGTGGTCGTGGGGTTGTGAGTCTCGTATCCGTTGGCGAACGTGCCCGGCGCGGAGAACGAGCCGAGGTTCCCCTCGATGGTGTAACCGATGCCCTTGACGTCGACCCAGGAGTCGGCGGAGTTCTGGCCCGAGATACCGCGCCCGTCGAAAGTGTTGGCGCGGATGACGCCGTCGAACGTGCCCTCCTTGACGTCGACGTGCTCAGCGCCGACGTACGGGCCGATCCGGTTACCGACCACCTGCACCCGGTCCGAGCGGTCGACGCCGCCGACGTTGCCGTGACATTCCCAGTTGGATCCGGCGGAGCCGATGTACACCCCCTCGCCGTAACCAGGCTGCGCCAGACCGGTGTACTCGACGGTCGAGTTCCGGAGCATCCCGTCAGCCGAGGAGCGGCGGAAGTGCACGCCTTCCTCGTCGGTGTGGTGCACGTGCAGTCCGTCGACGACGACGTGTGGCGAGTCGTCGATCACGACGCCCTTCTTGGCGTCGCGCACGGTGAAGCCGGTCAGGTTCCAGCGGGGAGCGGCGAACACCCACAGCCCGTACCCCGGATCCCAGTTCGCGGTGGGGACGGGGCACGACGGCGCCGTGCCGGACGGTCCGTCGTTGACGAGCACGGCGGTGCGCGGGCCGGTCAGGGTGATCGGCGCGTCGGCGCCGCCGGCACGCTGGATCAGGAACGAACCGTGGTACTCCCCGGCGGCCATGCGGATCGTCTGCCCGGGCAGGGCGCCCGCGAGGGCGGCGTGGAGCTGATCGGCGGTCGACACGTCTACGACCGTTCCGGTCGGGTCGGTGGGCGAAGGGCTCGGGCTCGGGCTCGGGCTCGGCGACAGGCTCGGCGTCGGGGTGGGGCTCGACGGGCCGGGGCTGGTGGGCACGGATCCGCCGGCACACGGCAGCCCGTCGACGGTGCAGCCGAACGGCAGTCCCGAGCCGGCGGCGTTGAACCCGAAGGTCTGCTGCCCGCCCGGGGCGATGATCCCGTTGTAGGAGGCGTTGACGAAGGTGTGGTGCCCACCGTCGCTGGCGCGGACGGCGCTCCAGGAGTTGGTGACGACGGTCCCGAGTGGCAACTCGAACCATACGGTCCAGCCGGCGGAGGGGGCGTCACCGGTGTTCGTGACGACGACGTCGGCGCCGTATCCGGTGCTCCAGACCGACGTCTGCACGATCCGGGCGGTCAGCTCCGGACCAGCCGCGAGCGCGGGTACCGCAGCCGTCGTGGAGATCAGCAGGCACGCGGCGGCCAGGCCGGTGAGGGTGCGGTGGCGCATCGTAGCTCCTGCCTGACATCGACGGTCGACGTTGGGGTTCGCCAGCATGCAGGAGCTGCCAGGGCTGGTCAAGGCGACCCGTGACGCACGCCCGCAAATTCAAGGCGGTCGAACTATGGACCTTTACTGTTAACACTCCTAATAATAGGGCCCCGGCTCCGCTCCGACCCGATCCGGAAGGCCCACCCCCATGCGCCGCCCCGCCCTCCTCGCCCTCGCCGCCGTGCTCGCCGCCGGCGGCACCTCCGTCTACCTGGCGACGTCCGCCTCCGCGGCCGCCGCCTGCTACCCCACCTGGTCGTCGTCCGCCGTGTACGTCGGCGGCGGCCAAGCCTCCTACCAGGGCGTCAACTACCAGGCCAAGTGGTGGACCCAGAACGACAACCCCGCCACGCACAGCGGCCAGTGGGACGTCTGGGCCAACCAGGGCGCCTGCGGCGGCACCACCCCGCCGCCGACCACGACGCCCCCCACCACCGCGCCACCCACCACGCGACCCCCGACCACCCCGCCACCCACCACCACGCCACCGGCGACCACCGCGCCACCCACCGGCAACGGCCAACTGCCGAAGCACTTCCTCACCGGCTACTGGCAGAACTTCGACAACCCGGCCCAGGAGATCCGGCTCCGGGACGTGCCCGCCTCCTACGACCTGGTCGCGGTCGCGTTCGCCGACGCGACGAGCACGCCCGGCGCGGTGTCCTTCGGCATCGACGCCGGCCTGAGCGCCTCGCTGGGCGGCTACACCGACGCCGACTTCAAGAGCGATGTCGCGGTCCTGCACTCGCGGGGCAAGAAGGTGATCATCTCGGTCGGCGGCGAGCGCGGCACCGTCTCGGTCGCCAGCGCCGGCGCCGCCACCAACTTCGCCAACTCGATCGTCGGCCTCATCGGCGCCTACGGCTTCGACGGCGTCGACATCGACCTGGAGAACGGCGTCAACGCGACATACATGGCCCAGGCGCTGCGCGACATCCGCAGCCGGACGAGCGCCAACCTCATCATCACGATGGCGCCGCAGACCATCGACATGCAGAGCACCGGCGCCCAGTACTTCCAGCTCGCGCTGAACATCAAGGACATCCTGACCGTCGTCCACACCCAGTTCTACAACTCCGGCGCGATGCTGGGCTGCGACAACACCGCCGCGTACGGCCAGGGATCGGTCAACTTCCTCGTCGCGCTCGCGTGCATCCAGCTCGAGAACGGGCTCCGGCCGGACCAGGTGTCCCTCGGGCTGCCGGCCGCCCCGAGCGCCGCCGGTGGCGGCTACGTCAACCCCTCCGTGGTCAACCAGGCCCTCGACTGCCTCGCCTACGGCACCAACTGCGGCTCGTTCAGGCCGCCGCGCACCTACCCCGGCATCCGTGGCGCCATGACGTGGTCCGTCAACTGGGACGTCACCAACGGCAACGGCTTCGCCAACACCATCCGCCCGCACCTCACCACCCTGCCCTGAACCCCCCACAGGAGAGCGTCATGAAACTCCGGCAGAAGATCCTGGCCCTGGCCGCCGTCACGGTCACCGCCACCGCGATCGCCGTCCTCCCGATGACCACGTCGAGCGCCGCCGTGGCCTGCTACCCGGCCTGGTCCGCCTCGCAGGCCTACGTCGGCGGTGGACAGGCGTCCTACCAGGGCGTCAACTACCAGGCCAAGTGGTGGACCCAGAACGAGAACCCGGCCACGCACAGCGGCCAGTGGGACGTCTGGGCCAACCAGGGCGCCTGCGGCGGCGGCACCACCCCCACCACCCCGCCGCCCACCGGCCCGACCAACCCGCCGCCCGCCGGCAAGATGGCCGCCGCGCCCTACGTCTACCCCGGCTGGGGCAACCCGCCGGCGCCGTCCACCATCACCGGCCAGGGCGTACGCGCCTTCACCGTCGCGTTCGTGCTGGCGAACGGCTGCAACCCGGTCTGGGACGGTGAGGGCGGCCTGACCGGCGGCGTCCACGAGTCCTGGATCAACCAGGCCAAGGCTGCCGGCGCGAGCATCGTCCCGTCGATCGGCGGCTGGCAGGGCAACAAGCTCGGCCCCAACTGCGCCACCCCGGAAGCCCTGGCCGGCGCCTACCAGAAGGTCATCAACACCTTCAACCTCAAGGCGATCGACATCGACATCGAAAACTACGACGAGTTCGAGAACTACACGGTCGCCGACCGAATCGTCAGCGCCCTGGGCATCATCAAGCGCAACAACCCGGGCGTCACCACGATCCTGACCTTCGGCACGACCACGACCGGGCCCAACGCGCACGGCATCCGGCTGATCAACCAGGCCCGGGCACTGAACGCCAACGTGGACATCTTCACGATCATGCCGTTCGACTTCGGCGGCGGCGCCGACATGTACACCAGCACCCGGAACGCGGCCGAGGGCCTGAAGAACCAACTGAAGTCCACGTTCGGCTGGAACGACCAGACGGCGTACGCCCACATGGGCATCTCCGGCATGAACGGCCTCTCCGACCAGCAGGAGGTCACCACCCCGGAGACCTGGACGCGGATCCGCGACTACGCCAGGAGCAGCGGCCTCGCCCGGTTCACCTTCTGGGCGGTGAACCGGGACCGTGGCTGCGCCGGCGGCGGCGTGGTCTCCACCTGCAGCGGCATCGCCCAGAGCGACTGGGAGTTCAGCCGGATCTCCGCCGGCTTCTGAGCGGCGGCCACGCCGACGCATCCGCTGCCGACCACCTGACGCCGTGCCGGTCCGGGCGCTCGCCCGGACCGGCACCGGCGCGTCGGCGGAGATCGACCGTCCGGGCGGGTGCGCTCGATCCCGCCACGACGGGTCACGCGGAATGGCGCCACTTGCGACCGTGCCGGCCGATGAGCCGGTCGGCGTCGGTCGGGCCCCAGGAGGCGGCCTCGTAGGTGGGGATCGGCGAGTGGTCCTTCGCCCAGTGCTCGATGATCGGATCGACGATCCGCCAGCACTGCTGCACCTCGTCGCTGCGGATGAAGAGCGACGCGTCCCCGATCAGCGCGTCCAGCAGCAGACGCTCGTACGCCTCCGGGGACTCCTCGACGAACGTCTGGTCGTACGAGAACTCCATGGTGGCCGTGCGGACCCGGAACGAGTGGCCCGGCACCTTGGCCCCGAAGCGCAGCGAGATGCCCTCGTTCGGCTGGATCCGCAGGATCAGCGCGTCCGCCTCGAGGCCGGTGAGCTGGTCGGTCGGGATCGGCAGGTGCGGCGGCCGCTGGAACTGCAACGCCACCTCGGTGAGCCGGGCCGGCAGGCGCTTGCCGGTGCGCACGTAGAACGGCACGCCGGCCCACCGCCAGTTGTCCACGTTGAGCCGCATCGCGGCGTACGTCTCGGTGCGCGACAGCGGGTCGACGCCGGCCTCCTCGCGGTAGCCGGCCATCAACTCCTCGCGGGTGCCGCCCCGGGTGTACTGCCCCCGGACCGCGGCCTCGGCGATGTCCCGGTCGGTGGGCAGCCGGATCGCCTGCAACAGCTTCACCTTCTCGTTGCGCAGGCCCTCGGCCTCGAACGAGGCCGGCGGCTCCATCAGCGCCAGCGCGAGGACCTGGAGCACATGGTTCTGCACGATGTCGCGCATGGCGCCGGCTTCCTCGTAGAAGCCGCCGCGCGCACCGACGCCGAGGGTCTCCGCGACGGTGATCTGCACGTGGTCGACCCAGGAGCGGTCCCAGATCGGCTGGAAGATCGAGTTGGCGAAGCGCAGCGCCAGCACGTTCTGGACGGTGTCCTTGCCCAGATAGTGGTCGATGCGGAAGACCTGGTGCTCGTCGAACGCGCTGTGCACGACACCGTCCAGCTCGCGGGCGGTGACCAGGTCGCGGCCGTACGGCTTCTCGATGACCAGGCGGGAGAAGGAGCCCTCACGCGGCTGGTTGAGCCCGACCCCGGCCAGCCCGTTGACCACCGGCTCGAAGGCCCCGGCCGGGGTCGACAGGTAGAAGAGCCGGTTACCGGCCGTGCCCCGCTGCGCGTCCAGCTCGTCGAGCGTCTCCACCAGCCGCTTGTAGGTCTCCGCATCGTCGTAGCCGCCGGCCACGTACCGGACGCCGCCGCGGAGCTGGCGCCTGCTGGCGAGGCTGTGCGCGCCGAGGGCGCTCTCGGCGAACTGCTCGTCGGTCATCGGCGTGCGCGCGACGCCGACCAGCGCGAACTGGTCCGGGAGCCGCTCGTGCCGGGCCAGGTTCTCCACCGCGGGCAGCAGCTTGCGCCGGGTCAGATCGCCGGAAGCGCCGAAGATCACCAGCGTGGCCGGCGGGGCACTCCGCTCCTGGACGAGTTGAGGGGTGTGGTCCATGGTCCGCGTTCCTCCGGTGCGTCAGGGGTGTCGCGTCCGCCGCAGTGGTAGCGGCCGTGCCCCAGGCTATCCCCCGGCGTGTGATCCATCTCGCCGGTCGACCGGCCCTGCGGGTACTAGTGCCGCGACAGGGAATGTTTGCCTCGTGACGACGCGCCGTGCGGGTGCTGGTCCGGGTGGTGCGGTGTCGCCAGGCTGTCCGGGTGGCAGA
>NZ_JBITEP010000018.1:0-145726 GCF_044455315.1 Micromonospora sp. NPDC051300
TGGGAAATCCGCGACGACATCCACGAAGCCTTCCTCAGCCTCGCCTGCTCCCTCATCTGCTGGCGCCAACTCCAACGCAACCAGAGTTAGGAGTTTTAAGAAGGGGCCCCGCCTCTACCGGAGGCGTTAACAGGGGGCCCCTCCTTACACACGGCGCGTGTAGCGGAGCTGGGGTACGAGGGCGGGGCCGATGCGGTCGGTGCGCCGCTCGCCGGTGGCGTGCCAGCCACCGCGCTCGTAGAAGCGGCGCGCGGCGGCGTTGTCGTGCAGCACCCAGAGCACGGCCCGGGTCCACCCGCGGCCCCGCATCGCGTCCAGGGCGTCGATCATCAGCGCCCGGCCGGTGCCCCGGCCCCGCTCGTCCGGCTCCAGGTGGATGGCGTTGAGCAGGCCGGTCGCCGGGTCGCCCTCGTCGTCCGGCCCGAGATAGCTGAAGCCGACCAGCCGCCCGTCCCGCTCGGCCACGGTCATCCGGTGGTCGGCGGCCTCCCAGGTCAGCCGCTCCACCCAGTAGCGGCCCATCGCCTCGGCTGTCGGGTCGGCGAGCGCCTCCGCGGGCAGGAACGACGAGTACGCCGCCACCCGGGAACGCTGGTGCAGGGCGCCGACAGCCATCAGGTCGGACTCGGTCGCGGGGCGTAGGGAGACGGTCACCCGGGCGACGGTACCCGCCGGGGCGGCACCGGGACCGTCTGGAGATCCTCGGCGATCACCAGCTCGCCGGTGAAGTGCTCGCGGGCCTCGTCGTGGAACCGGCGCGGGTCGGCGTACCGCTGGGAGAAGTGGGTGAGCACGAGCGTGCGTACCCCCGACTCGGTCGCCACCCGCGCGGCCTGACCGGCGGTGAGGTGGCCGACCTCGGCGGCGAGCGCGGTCTCCGACGCCAGGAACGTCGACTCGATGACCAGCAGGTCGGCGTGTTCGGCCAGGGCGTACACGCCGTCGCAGAGCCCGGTGTCCATCACGAACGCGAACCGCTGCCCCGGCCGGGTGACGCTCACCTCGTCCCGGTCGACGCGACGCCCGTCGAGGTCCAGGTGACCCTCGCGCAGCAACTGCCCCACCGCCGGACCGACGATGCCGTACGCGGACAGCCGCTCCGGGAGCAGCCGGCAGCCGTCCGGCTCGACGAGCCGGTAGCCGTACGTCTCGACGGGGTGCCGCAGACGGCGGGCCTCCAGCGTGCCGATGCCCAGTGTGATCCGCTGCCCGTCCGCGTCGATCGGCTCGACGGCCAGCTCGGCGGTCTCGTAGAAGCTGGAGGCGTGGCGCAGCCGGGCGAAGTATTCGCCGCCGCCGGCGGGGAAGTGCACGGCCACCGGGTGCGGCACCCGGTCCAGGGAGAGCCGCTGGATCATGCCGGGCAGGCCGAGGCAGTGGTCGCCGTGGAAGTGGGTGACGCAGATCCGGGTCAGGTCGGTGGCGGTGATCCCGGTGTGCAGCATCTGTCGCTGGCTGCCCTCGCCCGGGTCGAAGAGGATCACCTCGTCGTCCCAGCGCAGCAGGTAGCCGTTGTGGTTGCGTCGCCGGGTCGGGGCCTGGCTGGCCGTCCCGAGCACCACCAGCTCCCGCATCGACACGGTGTCCTCGCTCCCGGAAAAGGGTCGACCCCCGGGGCTTCCGCGCTCGCGCGCGGGCCGGCTGGACTGGGCCGGCACCCCGGGGGTCGGGTGGCTGTCGTGGTTTCGCCGCACCGCTGCCACACGGTCTCGACGATCAATCTTCACTGTCGAGGACAGCGGCTAGCGGACAGCCACCTCACGAGTCCGATTGCTATACAAGTCTGGACCACCTCCTTTCCCGTGTACCGCCACGCTATCCACTTCCCGGCGGCATCGGCAACGGATTTCGATCACAGACGGTCAGTCCAGCCCGATCGGGCCCTCGCGGGGGCCGTCCTCGTGCGCCGGCTGCACGGCCAGCGACGGGAAGTCGGCCAGGTCGCCCTCCGGCTCGGCGTCCCACTCCGGGAACACCAGCGGGCTCTGCAGATAGAGGCAGAGCAGTTGGGTGAGCTGGTGCAGGCCGTCCAGGTGGGTGCGCTCGTGCCCGTGGGTGGCGTCCACGCCGAAGCCGAGCAGCGCCACCCGGGCGTGCGCCCCGGCCTCGACCGCCGACGCCGCGTCCGAGCGGTAGTAGTCGAACACGTCCCGGACCAGGTCGACGCCGTGCTCCTTGGCGATCGCGGCCAGGTTGCGGGTGAGGTGGTAGTCGAACGGCCCGACGCCGTCGCCCATCGCCAGTGTGGCGGCGTTCTCCCGGGACTGCTGGCCGGGCGCGACCACCGCCGCGTCCACCGAGACGATCTCCGCCACGTCCGGGTCGAGCCCGTGGCTGGCGCCGTGGCCGATCTCCTCGGTGACGGTGACCAGCAGGTGCGCGGTGACCGCCGGGGTGATGCCGGCGTCGACCATCGCCTTGAACGCGGTCAGCACGGCGGCGACGCCGGCCTTGTCGTCCAGGTGCCGCGATTTCACGTACCCGCTGGGGGTGATCGACGGGTTCGGCAGCAGCGCGACGAAGTCCCCGGCGTCGATGCCGAGCGCCCGCAGGCCGGCCTCGTCGGTCACCGGCTCGTCGACCCGGACCTCGACCAGCTCCCAGCCGACGCCCTGGAGGTCGACCGCCTCGTTGTAGCGGTGCCCGCTCGCCTTCAGCGGAAGGATCTGGCCGGTGACGACCCGGTCCAGGTCGTCGGTGAAGATGCGCACGTGCGCGCCCTCGGCGAAGCGGGCGCTGTGCGTACCGATCGGGTTGATCTCCAGCCGGCCGTTCTCCTTGAGCCGCTTCACCATGCCGCCGATGGTGTCGGTGTGCACCACGACCGCACGGTCCGCGCCGGTGGCCCGGGGGCCGGGCAGGCTGGCGCTCAGCGCCCCGCGCCGGGTCAGCGTGGAGCTGATCCCGAGCGCGGAGAGCCGTTCGCCCACGTACTGCTGGATGTGGTCGGTACGCCCGGACGGGCTGGGGATCTCCAGCAGTTCCACCAGCACCTGGCGCAGGTATTCGAGGTCGAGCTTGAGCGGTTCGGGTTTCCGTGCGGTCATGCCCCAGAGCCTGCCGCACCGGCAGGCGACCAGAGTCGCTGCGGTGCCCGCGTGCCCGGGAAGAGCAGGTCGACGAACCGTTCGGCGGTCGGCTGCGGCTCGTGGTTGGCCAGGCCCGGCCGTTCGTTGGCCTCGATGAACACGTGCTCCGGCGCGTCCGGCGCGGGCACCAGCAGGTCCAGCCCGGTGACCGGGATGTCCAGCGCCCGGCTGGCCGTCACGCACGCCTCGGCGATCGCCGGGTGCAGCTCGGCGGTCACGTCGTGGATGGTGCCGCCGGTGTGCAGGTTGGCCGTCCGCCGGACCGCCAGCACCTGACCCTCCGGCAGCACGTCGTGCATCTGGAGGCCGGCCTCGGCGACCACCTCGCGGGTCATGTCGTCGATCGGGATCCGGGACTCGCCGCCGGTGGCGGCGGCCCGGCGACGGCTCTGCCGCTCGATCAGCTCGGTGACGTCGTGCACCCCGTCGCCGGTGATCTGCGCCGGCCGGCGCACCGCGGCGGCCACCACCTCGTGGTCGATCACCACCACCCGCAGGTCCTCGCCGGCGCGCAGCTCCTCGATCAACACGTCCGGGCAGAACCGGCGGGCCAGCTCCACGGCGGCGGTCAGCGCCTCCGGCGTCCGCACCCCGACGGTGATGCCGTTGCCCTGCTCGCCGCGCGCCGGCTTGACCACCACCGGGCCCACGTCGGCCAGGAACGCCAGGTCTTCGGGCTCGCCGGTGGCGGTGCGCCCGCGCGGCACGGACAGCCCGGCCTCGGTGAGGATGCGCCGGGTGACGCGCTTGTCGTCGCAGCGGCTCATCGCCACCGCCGAGGTCAGCTCGGACAGCGACTCGCGGGTGTGGATGGTCCGGCCGCCGCTGGTCAGCTTCAGCTCACCCCAGTGCGGGTCGGTCACCTCCACCCGGATGCCGCGCCGCATCGCCTCGTCCGCGACGATCTTCGCGTACGGGTTCAGCCCGTCGTAGCCCTCGGGCATCGCCGGCAGGAACAGTCGCTCGTTGATCGGGTTCTTCCGCTTCACGCAGAGCGTGCCGGTGCGGTGGAAGCCGAGCCGCTCGTAGAGCCGGATCGCGCCCGAGTTCTCGGCCAGCACGGACAGGTCCACGTACGCCCGCCCGCGCGCGTCGAGCTGGTCGGCGAGCGCGGTGAGCAGCGCCTGGCCGGTGCCGGGCGGCGCGGTGTTGAAGTCCACCGTCAGGCACCAGAGGCTGGCGCCGTTCTCCGGGTCGTCGAAGACCGCGACGTGGTCCACGCCGGTGATGGTGCCGACCACCTCGCCGGCCGCGTCCTCGGCGACCAGGTGCAGGAACCGGTCGGTGGCGGCGTTGTCCACGAGCACCTCGACCGGGGCGGTGACCATGCCGTTGCGGGCGTAGATCCGGTTCACCGCGTCCGCGTCGTCGGCGTCGCGCAGCGCCCGGATGGTCAGCCCGGGAATCTCGCCGCCCTCGGTGGCGGCCGGCCGGCGCTCGCCCAGCGGCAGCCGGTAGGTCAGCGACGGGTCGATGAACAACTCGTCCGGCAGCCGGGAGACCAGCACGTGCGGATCGCGCAGGTAGATGCAGATGTCCCGGGCGCCGTTGGCCTCGGAGCGCAGCACGTCGGCCACGTGCACCTGGTCGGCGAAGGTCTGGCCGAAGACCAGCCGCCCCCAACCGCAGTCCAGCACCACGCCGGAGGCGTCGGTGGCCACGGCGGTGGACGGCAGCGCCGGTTCCGGGGTGCCCGGGGCGACCGGGTCGCCGCCCGGGCCGACGCGTTCCCGGCGCCGGCCCAGCACCCGTTCCCGGTCGGTACGCGCCGTGCCGGTGGCGAGGGTGTCCGTCATGGTCAGTCGATTCCGTGGCTCTGGAGCCACATTTCCAGGAGTCCCAGTTGCCACAGCTTGTTTCCGTTCAACGGGGTCAGTTCGGCGTTCGGGTCGGCGAGCAGCGCGTCGACGTAGTCGGCGCGGAACAGGTCACGGCGGCGCGCCTCCGGGGCGCTGAGCGCGTCGCGTACCCGGTCGAGGAGCTTGCCCTCCAGGTGGGTGAGGCCGGGCACCGGGAAGTAGCCCTTGGGCCGGTCGATGACCTCGTGCGGCAGCACCCGCCGGCCGATCTCCTTGAGCACGCCCTTGCCGCCCTGGGCCAGCTTCAGCTCCGGCGGGCAGCTCGCGGCCAGCTCGACGAACTCGTGGTCGAGGAACGGCACCCGGGCCTCCAGGCCGTGCGCCATGGTCATGTTGTCGACCCGCTTCACCGGGTCGTCGGTCAGCATCACCTGGGTGTCGATCCGCAGGCCGGCGTCGACTGCGGTCTGCGCACCGGCCCGGCCCAGGTGGGCGGCGACGAACTCGCGGGCCGGGTCGCCGTCGGCCAGCCAGTCGGGGTTGAGCACCCGGGCCAGTCCGGCCGCGTCGCGGTCGAAGAACGCCTTCGCGTACGTCTCGAGCGCCTGCTCCCGGTCCACCCCGGCCAGCGGCGGGTACCAGTGGTAGCCACCCAGGATCTCGTCCGCGCCCTGGCCCGACTGGACCACCTTCACGTGCCGGGCGACCTCCTGGCTGAGCAGCCAGAACGCCACGCAGTCGTGGCTGACCATGGGTTCGCTCATGGCCGAGACGGCGGCCTCCAGCGGCGGCAGCAGGTCGCCGGTGGGCACCCGGATCTGGTGGTGGTCGGTGCCGAACGTCTTGGCCACCAGGTCGGAGTAGACGAACTCGTCGCCCTCCCGACCGCCCACCGCGTCGAAGCCGATGGAGAACGTGGCCAGGCCGGAACGGGCCTGCCCCTCGCCGGCCAGCAGCGCGACCACCAGGCTCGAGTCGAGGCCGCCGGAGAGCAGCACGCCCACCGGCACGTCGGCCACCATGCGACGGCGCACCGCGGTGGTCAGCGAGTCGAGCAGCGCGTCCTGCCAGTCCCGCTCGGACCAGCCGGCCCGCTCGTCGGCCCGGCCGAACGCCGGGTCCCAGTAGACCCGGTCGCGGGTGGTGCCGTCCGCCTCGTACACCCGGACCGTGGCCGGCGGCAGCTTGGTAACGCCGGCGAGGATGGTCCGCGGCGGCGGCACGATGCTGTGGAAGCTCAGGTAGTGCGCGAGCGCCACCCGGTCGATTGTGGTGTCGACGCCGCCGCCGGCCAGCAGCGCCGGCAGGGTCGAGGTGAAGCGCACCACGCCGGGGGTCTCGGCGAGGTAGAGCGGCTTGATGCCGAGGCGGTCCCGGGCCAGCACCAGGCGGCCGGTGTCCCGCTCGCTGATCGCCACCGCGAACATGCCGATCAGGTGGTCGACGAAGTCGAGCCCCCACTCGGCGTACGCCTTGACCACGACCTCGCTGTCCCCGGCGGAGAAGAAGCGGTGGCCCTTGGCCTGGAGTTCGGCGCGCAGTTCCCGGTAGTTGTAGATGCAGCCGTTGAAGACCCCGGTGAGGCCCGCGGCGGCGTCGACGATCGGTTGGCCGCTGGCGGCGGACAAGTCGATGATTTTCAGGCGTCGGTGTCCCAACGCGGTCGGGCCCTGCGACCAGATGCCGCTGTCGTCGGGCCCTCGGTCACTCATCGTGGCCGCCATCCGCTCCACGGCCGAGACGTCGGCACGTGAACCGTCACGGCGGAACTCTCCCGCAAGTCCGCAC
This sequence comes from Micromonospora sp. NPDC051300, assembly GCF_044455315.1. Lineage (NCBI taxonomy): Bacteria > Bacillati > Actinomycetota > Actinomycetes > Micromonosporales > Micromonosporaceae > Micromonospora > Micromonospora sp. NPDC051300. The sequence continues at coordinate 6,677 of NZ_JBITEP010000018.1, forward strand.
ATGCGAGACAATGCTGCCAGAGCTTGTTGCAGTTCGCCTGTTGAGACGATGACGAACGTGTGACACCTTGCTACAGTGCGCGGTCACCCAGGGTGGTCGTCCGTCACGCCTTCGGTTCCTCCCGCCCGGTGACCGATGTCGGAAATGCGCCGGGCCCACGGTGTGACGAACACCGCAGACCCGGTTCATCGGGGTCAGGTACTGCTGCTGGTAGTCGTCGGCGAAGTAGTGGGACGCATGCCGTGGGCGCTGACCGCGTAGCCGCCTGCCAGTGCGAAGCCGAAGCGACCGCCGCCCCAAGGGCAATCTCAGTGATCTTTCGATGACGGGACAGCATCGGAGTCAGGCGGCGGACCGGCGGTCGGCATTCAGGTTCGGAAACCGAGCTTCCCAGGCTCGACGAACAGAACTCGGGAGCCAGATGGTCGGCCAGAGGCGGATCAGCGAGTCGCGGTCCACGTACGTCGCAAGGTCCTCGGTGCTGGCCGCCTCGTTGAGTACCGCGCGGTAGAGGTCTCTCATCCGGCCCGGCTGTGCCAGGTCATACCTGCTGTTCCCCGACCATTTCAGGTGCCTGGGTAGGTCCACGATCCCCTGCGTGGGCCCGCGCAGATCATCCAGGCTGTCGGGCACGATGACCGGCTTGGCGTACCCGCTCGGGCGGGGCCCGTTCTCGCCGCTCATCGTGCCCTCCTCGTCGTCAGCCCAGCCTAACGATCGGGCCTAGCTTCCGGTACGGGCGACGCCGACCGGGCAGCTCAGCCCGTTGGGCCCGTGGTTGCAGTAGCCGTTCGGGTTCTTCGTCGGGGCGAGGTACTGCTGGTGGTAGTCCTCGGCGAAGTAGTAGTCGCCCAGCGGGGCGATCTCCGTGGTGATCTCACCCTTGCCGGCGCGCGCCACGATCGGCGCGAACGCGTCCCGCGAGGCCACCGCCGCGGCGCGCTGCTCGTCGGTGGTGGTGTAGATCGCCGAGCGGTACTGGGTGCCCACGTCGTTGCCCTGGCGCATGCCCTGGGTCGGGTCGTGGTTCTCCCAGAAGACCTTGAGCAGGTCCTCGTAGGCGATCTTCGACGGGTCGTAGACCACCTGAACCACCTCGGCGTGCCCGGTCATGCCGGAGCAGACCTCCTCGTACGTCGGGTTGGTGGTGTAACCGCCCGCGTAACCGGCGGACGTGGTGATCACGCCGGGCAGGGTCCAGAACAGGCGCTCGGCGCCCCAGAAGCAACCCATGCCGAAGACGGCGACCTGCGCGCCCTCGGGGAACGGGCCCTTCAGCGCCGACGGCAGCACCTCGTGCCGGTCGGCGACCGGCATGGCGAGCGGGCGGCCCGGCAGGGCCTGGTCAGGAGAGATCATCTCGGCCTTCATGCGGCGGAGGAACACGGTGGGACTCCTCTCGTGGCTTTCCCAGCGTGTGCAACAGCGCCGGTGCCCGGTTCCTTACCCGCCCACCCTGACCTCAGGCCAGCGCGGCGGAGATCCGCTCGGCGAAGCCGGCCGCCTCGGCGTCGTCGGCGTAGCGGGTGCGGGGCCAGAAGAAGCCGCGCAGCCCGTCGCCCTTCGTGCGGGGCACCACGTGGGTGTGCAGGTGCGGGACGGACTGAGACACCGTGTTGTTCATCGCCACGAACGTCCCGCCGGACCCCAGACCGGACTGCACCGCCACCGCGACCCGCTGCACCAACCGGAAGTAGCCGGGCAGCGTGTCGGCGGGCAGGTCGGCGATCGTCACCAGGTGGGTGCGGGGCACCACCAGCACGTGTCCCTTGAACACCGGTCGGGTGTCCAGGAACGCCACCCCGTCCGGCTCGTCGGTCACGGTGAAGGCCGGCACCTCACCGGCCACGATCCCGCAGAACACACACCCGCTCATCCGTCCAGGCTAGGCCCCTCCGCTTGCGTCGGCCCGTCACCGCAGGTCGAGATAGGTGTCCCAGTCGTCGTCGGGGATGCCCGGCGGGCCGGTCTCGCCATTGGCCAGGCGCGTCCGGACGTCCGCCTCCCATCGCCGCGCCCAGCGTCGTAGTTCCCCGATGTCGTCCTCACCGAGGCCGTACGCCGCGAATGTCTCCACGTCGAGTTCGTCGATCCCACCGAGCCGGTCCGCCAGCTCGTCGAGCGAGAATCCGGCCGTGTGCCGAGCGGCCAAGGTTTCCAGCTCGGTCCATGCCAACAACCTGTTGGCGGCCATGGCATCGATGTAGTCGCGATGTGCGGCGCGGTCGTGCAGCGCTCTGACCTTGAGTCCCACCGCGTCCTCGAGCGCCAGCACCGGACCGATGTGCAGCGCGGCCGGTGGGCCGATCGCCTCTTTGAGCAAGTCGACCTCGCAGTCGCCCGACGGGCCGCTCACCAGCAGCCGCGCCATTCGGGGCGTGACCTCGACGAGGCGGCATCCGAAGCCCGCCGCCCGGTATGCCACCGTCAGACGGTCTGCCACGTCAGGCAGGGGTAGAGCGGTGGCGGTGGCGAAGTCGATGTCGCGCGACGGGCGTTCGACGAGGTCATGCGCGACGAGGGCGTAACCGCCGGCGAGGACCAGGCCGAGTTCGTCACCAGCACGGAAACCGATGCGCAGCAGGTGCGCATGCAGGTCGTCCACGGCTACGCGGTCAATCCCGGCAACCTGCTCTCCCACACAGCGATCACCCGCCGAGCGGTCAGCCTGCGGATGCGCGCCCAATCCTCGCGCAGGAGGACCGGGTTGACGTATCGGGCTATGTCCTCGCGCTGCCCACAGTCCATCAGCGTGCGGTAGAGCGTGAGGCGCTGCCCACTGTCCTCGACATCGAAAGTGGTCAACCCGGACCACGCGAGTCGGATCGGCAGCCGGACCCGGCCGCGGTCAGGTCCCCCGAGCTCGTCCAACGACGCGGGGATCCGGTCGGCCACGCCGAGCAGGCGGGACGGCAGCGCTTCGGTCGAACTCACCGGCCCAGTATGGCGGACCGGCCCGACAACCTCGTGGATGTGACCCGCGCCCGGGTTCCCGGCAGCCGGCCGGGCCGGCCGACTAACGTCTCGGGCATGAGCCACGGCTTCGAGACACTCGCCATCCACGCCGGCCAGGACCCCGAGGCCCGCACCGGCGCGGTGATCCCCCCGATCTACCAGACCAGCACCTACGCCCAGGACGCCGTCGGCGCGCCCCGCGAGGGCTACGAGTACAGCCGCTCCGGCAACCCCACCCGGGACGCGTTGCAGGAGTGCCTGGCGGCGCTGGAGGGCGGCCCGGTGGCGCTCGCCTTCGCCAGTGGCCTGGCCGCCGAGGACACGCTGCTGCGGACCGTCTGCAAGCCGGGTGACCACGTGGTGATCCCGGACGACGCGTACGGCGGCACCTACCGGCTGTTCGCGAAGGTGGCCGAGCGCTGGGGCCTCGACTACACCCCGGCGAAGGTCTCCGACCCGGACGCGGTGCGCGCCGCGATCCGGCCCGGCGCCACCCGGATCGTCTGGGTGGAGACGCCGACCAACCCGCTGCTCGGCATCGCCGACATCGCCGCGCTGGCCGCCGTGGCGCACGACGCCGGCGCGCTGCTCGTGGTCGACAACACGTTCGCCTCGCCGTACCTCCAGCAGCCGATCGCGTTCGGCGCGGACGTGGTGGTGCACTCCACCACCAAGTACGTCGGCGGGCACTCCGACGTGGTCGGTGGCGCGCTTGTCGCCGCGGACCGCACGCTCGGCGAGGAGCTGCGCTACCACCAGAACGCGATGGGCGCGATCAACGGCCCGTTCGACGCCTGGCTCACCCTGCGCGGCATCAAGACCCTCGGGGTACGGATGGACCGGCACTGCGACAACGCCGAGCGGATCGCCGCCTTCCTGGACGGCAACGCCAAGGTCGCCCAGGTCATCTACCCGGGCCTGCCCTCGCACCCGGGGCACGAGGTGGCCGCCAAGCAGATGCGCCGGTTCGGCGGCATGATCTCGTTCCGGGCGGCCGGCGGCGAGGAGCACGCGGTGGAGATCTGCAACCGGGCCCGGCTGTTCGTGCTCGCCGAGTCGCTCGGCGGCGTCGAGTCCCTGATCGAGCACCCGGGGCGGATGACACACGCGAGCGCTGCCGGCTCGCCGCTTGAAGTTCCCGGTGATCTCGTGCGACTGTCTGTCGGCATCGAGACGGTCGACGACCTGCTCGCCGATCTGGAGCAGGCACTGGGCTGACCGCTGGACGACGGAGGGTGGCAGTGCCGGACATCTTGCCGACGACCTGGGTCGGGGCGACCGCGAAACAGATCGCCCGAGCGGTGCGCCGCGGCGACGTCTCCGCCACCCAGGTGGTGGCCGACCACCTCGAACACGTGTCCCGGGTCGACGCCGAGCTGGCCGCGTTCCGCACGGTACGCGGCGGTGAGGCGATCACCGAGGCGGAGAAGGTCGACGAGCAGGAGGAGTTGGCCGACCTGCCGCTGGCCGGGGTGCCGGTGGCGGTCAAGGAGAACACGCCGGTGGCCGGCCTGCCCACCTGGAACGGGTCCGCCGCGATGCGTACTCCCGTGGCCGAGGCCGACCACGAGGTGGTCCGCCGGCTGCGCGGCGCGGGCGCGGTGATCCTCGGGGTGACCCGGATGCCGGAGCTGGGCCTGTGGGCCCTCACCGACGACGACTCCGGGGTGACCCGCAACCCGTGGGACCCGACGCGTACCCCCGGCGGCTCCTCCGGCGGCGCGGCCGCCGCGGTGGCCGCCGGGCTGGTGCCGATGGCCCACGGCAACGACGGTCTCGGCTCGATCCGCATCCCGGCGGCCTGCTGCGGCCTGGTCGGGCTCAAGCCCGGCCGGGGCGTGGTGCCCTGCCAGCTCGGCGCGGACGACTGGTTCGGCCTCACCGAGCACGGCGTGCTGACCGGCACGGTGGCCGACGCGGTGGTCGGCTTCTCGGTGCTGGCCGGGCGCCGGCCGGACAAGCTTGTCCCGCCGCCCCGGCTGCGGGTGGGCGTGTCGCTGCGCTCGCCGGTGAAGGGCGTCTCCCCGGACGCGGCGAACCGGGACGCCGTCGCCGCCGCCGGTCGGCTGCTCGCCGCCGCCGGGCACGACGCCGTCCCCACCGACCCGGTCTATCCGACCCGGCTCGGCCTGCAGGGCATCGCCACCTGGTTCGCGGCCGCCGCCGCCGACGTGCGCGCCGCCGGGGTGGCGCCGCGCCAGCTCCAGCGGCGCAGCCGCCGGCACGTCGCGCTCGGCGAGTGGGCGCAGCGCCGGGGGTACGTCCGGGAGGCCGACCGGGCCGCCTGGCGGGAGCGCTCGGTGCACTTCTTCGACGACCACTCGGTCGACCTGCTGCTCACCCCGGCGCTGGCCGGGCCGCCGCCGGAGGCCGCCGGCTGGTCGGACCGGTCCTGGCTGGCGAACATGCGGACGAACATCAGGTACGCCCCGTACGCCGCGCCGTGGAACATCGCCGGCCTGCCGTCGATCGTGGTGCCGGTGGGCCGCCGCCCGGACGGGTTGCCGGTCGGCGTGCAGTTCGTCGGCCCGCCCGGCTCCGAGCTGCTGCTGCTCGGGGTGGCCGGCCAGTTCGAGATGCAGGCGCCGTGGACGCGGCACGCGCCCGGTTATCCCCGGGTCGGCACGGGGTCACCCGCCACCACGTGATCGTCTAGGTTGTGCGCACCCCCTTCGCGCACACCCCTCGGACGGTCCCCGATGCACTGCCAGACCTGTGGGGACGCCACGTCCCCCGCCTTCGACGAGTGCCAGCGCTGCGGCACCCGCCACGGCCAGCCCGCGGTCCTGCCCGGCGTGCCCACGTACGCCGTCCGGGGCCTGGGGCTGGCCGCCTGCGTCGCGGTCGGCGCGACGGCCGTGCTGTTCACGCTCTCCGCGCTGTTCCCGCTGGTGGGCGTGCGCCTGGCCCGGTCCGCGGCCGAGCGGCTCGACCGGGACGTCCTGCTCGGCGCGGTGCTGGCGGAGGTCCTGGTCACCCTGCCGTTCATCCTGGCCCTGCTGGTCGCCGCGACGCTGGTGGTGATCTGGACGTGGCGGGTGCGCAAGAACCTGGACGCGTTCGGCGGCGCCACGCCGACCCAGAGCCCCACCTGGGCGATCGCCGGTTGGCTGGTGCCGTTCGCCAACTTCGTCGTGCCGGCCCGGGTGGTGGCCGAGGTGGCCCGGCTCAGCCTGTGGCGTCGGCGCACGCCGGGGCTCGTCGTGCTCTGGTGGTCGGCCTGGCTGGTCTTCTCGATCGGCGAGCGGGTGGTCGCGAAGCTGGAGGAGAGCCGCTACGAACGGTTGACCGAGTTCCCGCGCAACGACGAGGAGTTCGCCACCTACGTCGACTTCTACCAGGGGGCGCTCCTGCCGCGCCTGGCGCCGGCGGTGGCCTGCCTGGTCGCCGCCGCGGCGTTCGTCGTGCTGGTCCGCCGGATCTCCGCCGCCCAGCAGGACCGCCTCGCCCGGGCGGTGCCCGCCTGGCCCGGCTGGCCCGGCGGGCAGCCCGGCTGGCCGGCCGCGCACCCCGGCTGGCCGGCGCCGGGTGCCCCCGTGCCCGTGCCCGGTGCCTCCGCGCCTGGTGCCGGCGGGCCGTCGGTGACGTCGCCGCAGGTTCCGCCGGAGGTGGGTGGCACGATCGGGGCATGACGGAGATGGTCGGCCTCGCCGACGTTCAGGCCGCGCGGGAACTGCTCGCGGGCGTCACCCGCACCACCCCGCTGGAGCCCTCCCGGCCGCTCAGCGCCGCGCTCGGCGGGCCGGTCTGGCTCAAGTGCGAGAACGTGCAGCGCGCCGGGTCGTACAAGGTGCGCGGCGCGTACGTGCGGATCTCCCGGCTCTCCGCCGAGGAGCGGGCGCGCGGCGTGGTCGCGGCGAGCGCCGGCAACCACGCCCAGGGCGTGGCGCTCGCCGCCGGCCTGGTCGGCACGCAGGCCACCGTCTTCATGCCGGTGAACGCGCCGCTGCCGAAGGTCGCCGCGACCAAGGGGTACGGCGCCCGGATCGAGCTGGTCGGCAACACGGTGGACGAGTCGCTGGTCGCGGCGCAGACGTTCGCGGAGCGCACCGGCGCGGTGTTCATCCACCCGTTCGACCACCCGGACGTCATCGCCGGGCAGGGCACGGTGGCGCTGGAGATCCTGGAACAGTGCCCGGACGTGCGCACCATCGTGACCGGGGTCGGTGGTGGCGGGCTCGTCTCGGGGATGGCGGTGGCGGCCAAGGCGCTGCGTCCCGACGTACGCGTGATCGGGGTGCAGGCGGCGAGCGCCGCGGCCTTCCCGCCCTCGCTGCGGGCCGGCGAACCGGTCCGGCTGCCGTCCTTCGCGACGATCGCCGACGGCATCGCGGTGGGTCGGCCCGGCGAGCTGACCTTCACCCACGTCCGCAAGCTGGTCGACGACGTCGTCACGGTCTCCGAGGAGGACATCTCCCGGGCGTTGCTGATGCTGCTGGAACGCGGCAAGCAGGTGGTGGAGCCGGCCGGCGCGGTAGGCGTGGCGGCGCTGCTGGCCGGCGCGGTCGAGGTGTCCACGCCGACGGTCGCGGTGCTCTCCGGCGGCAACATCGACCCGCTGCTGATGCTCCGGGTGATCGAGCACGGCCTGGCGGCGGCCGGCCGTTTCCTGCGCGTCACGGTGCGCTGCACCGACCGGCCCGGTCAGCTCGCCTCGCTGCTCGGCGAGATCGCCGAGCACCGGGCGAACGTGGTGGACGTGGTGCACCAGCGGGCCAACCCGCACCTGCGGCTCGGCGAGGTGGAGGTGGCGCTCTCCGTGGAGACCCGCGGGGTGGAGCACTCGGACACGCTGATCAGCGCGTTGCGCGCGAGCGGCTACCAGGTGGTCTTCGCGGGCGAGGGGTGAGCCCGCCCGCAACCGCGAACGCCCCGGCCGGGTGATCCGGTCGGGGCGTTCGGGTGGGTGGCTCGGGTCCGAGGAGCCTGTCAGCCTCGGTCGGGTCGGACCCGGGCCGTCCGGCGCGGGTCCGGAGGGGGATCAGCCCGAGTAGGGCTCGAACGACACCACTGTCACCTTGATGTCGGCGCCGCTGGGAGCGGTGTAGGTGCAGGTCTGGCCCGCCTTGCCGCCGAGGATGGCCTTGCCGAGCGCGGACTCGGGGCTGTAGACGGTGAGGTCGGTGGTGGAGGCGATCTCGCGGGAGCCGAGCAGGAACGTCTCGGTGTCGTCGGCGTCGTCGTCGAAGTAGATCGTCACGACCATGCCGGGCGACACCGCGTCGGCGTCCGGCGCCCCACCGACCTTGGCGGTGCGCAGCAGCTCCTTGAGGTAGAGGATGCGCCCCTCGGCCTTGCCCTGCTCCTCGCGGGCGGCGTGGTAGCCACCGTTCTCCCGCAGGTCGCCCTCCTCGCGCCGGGCGTTGATCTCGGCGGCGATGACCGGCCGGTTGGCGATCATCTCGTCGAGCTCGGCCTGGAGCCGGTCGTAAGCGTCCTGGGACAGCCAGGTGGCGGGCGCCTCGTTTCCGTTGGTGGACACAGGCGATCTCCTCGATTGGTGCGGACTGGCTGACAGGTGAACTACCAAGCTACCAGTGTCGTACCCGTCGGAGTGCGGTCGATCACCCCGGGTGCCGGTGGTGGGGCCCGGGGTGCGTGTCCGGAACCGCGCCGGACGTCCGGCTCAGCCGGCCGGTCGGCAGCGCAACACCTCGCCGATGAACGGTCGCGCGCTGGTCGGCACCTCCCGCGTGGTCCGGACGTGGCGCTGGCCGGGTGCGGCCGTCACGGTGGCCTCGACGTGGCCCACCTCGGCGCCGTCGTGGGAGCGGGCCCGCAGCAGGCAGACCGCGGAGCCGCCCGGCGGGACGGTGACCCGGAAGTCGACGAGCACCCGGGAGTCGGTGATCCCGGTGTAGCTGATCATCTCGCCCTGGTACTCGGGGTCGCCGTACTGGGTGTAGAGCTTCGCCGCGCCCAGCCCGAGGAGGGCCAGCACGACCGTCACCACCAGGGCGAGCAGGAGCGGCCGGCGGCGCCCCGGCTCCCGGCGGCGGCCGTAGCGGCCGGGCGGGAAGACCGGCGTGCCCGGTGCGACTGTGGCGTGCGTCTCGCTCACCGGCGGGTATCTCCTGGCGTCGTTGTCGGCGGCATCGGCAAGAATGGCAGAGTCCATCTTCCCAGCCCGGCGCTGAGCCAAGGATGGCAGGTCGGCCCCGACCGGCCAGGGTGGTCTCGACCACTCCGGCGACGGCCCGACCGCCAGCACGGGGGCTTTCGCGGGCGCGGGGGGAGATTCCGGCAGGTCAGCCGGTCGGCCCGGGTGGGCCGGTCGGCGGGCACAGACGAGGAGCGCCGAAGGTGGCAGAGCAACTGCGTCTCATGGCGGTGCACGCGCATCCCGACGACGAGTCGAGCAAGGGCGCCGCCACCATGGCGAAATATGTCGCCGAGGGGGTGGACGTCCTGGTCGTCACCTGCACCGGCGGTGAGCGGGGCAGCGTGCTGAACCCCAAGATGGACCGGCCGGACGTGTGGGCCAACATCGGCGACATCCGCCGGGCCGAGATGGACGCCGCCCGCGCCGTCCTCGGCGTCGAGCAGGCCTGGCTCGGCTTCGTCGACTCCGGGCTGCCCGAGGGCGACCCGCTGCCGCCGCTGCCGGAGGGCTGCTTCGCGCTGCAGGAGGTGGAGGTCGCCGCCGCGCCGCTGGTGCGGCTGATGCGCCAGTTCCGCCCGCACGTCGTCACCACCTACGACGAGGAGGGCGGCTACCCGCACCCGGACCACATCATGACCCACAAGGTCACCGTGGCGGCGTTCGAGGCGGCCGGCGACCCGGAGCGCCACCCGGAGCTGGGCGAGCCGTGGCAGCCGCTGAAGCTCTACTACGACGTGGGCTTCTCCCGCGCCAAGATCATGAGCCTGCACGAGGCGATGCTGGCCGCCGGCCACGAGTCGCCGTACGGCGACTGGATGAAGCGCTGGGAGGACCGCGTCGACAAGGGGGAGCGGATCACCACCCGGGTCGACTGCGCCGCCTACTTCCCGGTCCGCGACGACGCGCTGCGTGCCCACGCCACCCAGATCGACCCGGACGGGTTCTGGTTCCAGGTGCCGATGGACCTGCAACGGCGCGCCTGGCCGACGGAGGACTTCCAACTCGCCCGTTCGCTGGTGGACAGCCCGCTGCCCGAGTCCGACCTCTTCGCCGGGGTGCGGGAGACGTGCCGTGCCCGCTGACGTCCACGGGGGCTACCCTGGTCGTCAGCCGCACATCGGAGGAACACCATGCTGACCACCGCCCAGGTGCTCGCGGAGAACAACTTCGGTGACACCCGCACGGGTGGTCTGGCCGGCCCGATGGGCCTCTTCCTCATCATCGCGCTGGCCACCGTCACCGTCCTGCTCATCCGCAACATGAACGCCCGGCTGCGCCGGCTGCCGGACCGGTTTCCGCACCCGGCCGAGTCGGGCCGGGTCGACGCGGCAGTCGTCGATCCGACAGACGGGTCCGTCGAGCAGGATTCACCCACGAATGCTCCCAACGGCTCCCAGCAGCGCCGCAACGGCTGAACACCGCGTGAATCACGCCCGAGCCGGTCGTTCACCCCTGTTGCGGCCACCGGCTTTGGCTTAGCCTTCCGCCGGGGGGACCGTCAGGCCCCGGACCCTGCGCGGAAGGGGGACGCCGATGTCGAAGGCAGCAGCGCGCCCCGACCGTGCCCCGCGTCCACGTCCCGCCGGGGCGGAGCCGTGACCTCCGAACCGGCCGACCGTCCCCCGGACCGGCTCGGCCTGCGCGGCACGCCGGTGAGCGTCGTGCTGCTGACCGCCGCGGTCGCGGTCACCGCGCTGCTGGCCGCCGTGCTCGGTCTCCGTGTCCCCGCGCAACTGCCGGTGGACGATCCGCTGCCCGGCCCGGCCCGCTTCGGCCTCGCCGCGGTCGCCTTCGCGGTGGCTCAGCTCGCCCGGCTGCGCTTCCGCACCGCGGCCGGCATGGTCAGCATCACCTGGGGCGAGGCCGCGCTGGTAGTCTGCCTCTGGCTGGTGCCGGCCGGCTGGCTCCCGGCCGCGGCGCTGCTCGGCGCCGGCGCCGCCTGGACCACGATGTCGCTGGTGTCCGACCGGCGCCCGGTGCTGGAACTGGTCCGCATCGCCGGCTCGCTCACCGCCGCCACCGCGTTGGCCGGTGCCGTCGCCAGCGCGCTCGGGCGGCCGCTGCTGGCCGCGCCCACCCCGGAACTGGCGCTCGCGCTGGCCGCCGGCGCGGTGACCTACCTGGTCACCACCGGCTGGCTCGGGGCCGCCACGATCGCCCTGCGGCACGGCATCCCGATCGGACCGCCGCTGCTGGCCGCGCTACGCGGCAAGCTGCTCATGTTCGTCGGCAACGTCGCGGTCGGCCTGGCCGTGGTCGCGCTGCTGGAGGTGGACCCGCGCTGGCTGCTGCTCCTGCCGCCGCCGCTGTGGCTGCTCCAGCAGACCTACCGGCACCGGCTCCGGGCCGACGCGGAGCGGCGGACCTGGCGGGCCTTCGCCGAGGCCACCGCCGCGCTCAACCAGCTCGACGAACGCGGGGTGGCGACCGCCGCGGTGACCGGCGCGCTCACCCTCTTCGGGGCCGAGCTGGTCGAGGTGGACGTGGCGCGCGGCGACGGGCGCTGGCGCCGCTACCGGACCGACCTCGGCGGGCAGGTGCGGGACCACGAGGTCGAGCCGGCGGCGCCCGCCGAGTCGGGTGAGCACGAGCTGGTCCGGCGACTCGCCGTCGGCGCCGTCGAGGTGGGTCGGCTGCGGGTGCGGTTCGCCCGGTCCGCCCCGCCCGGCCACGCCGAACGCGACGGCATGGCCGCCTTCTCCGACGCGCTGGCCGCCGCCCTGCACGACGCCGCGACCCACCGGGAGCTGCGGCTGGTCACCGCCCGGTCGTCGTACGAGGCGGTGCACGACCAGCTCACCGGGCTGCTCAACCGGGCGGCCCTGCTGGCCCGGGGCGACCAGGCGCTGCGGCAGCGCCCGCACGACCACCCGGTCGCCCTGCTGCTGCTGGACGTGAACCAGTTCAAGGAGGTCAACGACACCCTCGGGCACGCCGCCGGCGATCAGCTGCTGCGGCTGACCGCCCACCGGCTGGCCGTGCTCACCCGGCCCGGTGACCTGCTCGGCCGGCTCGGAGGGGACGAGTTCGCGCTGCTGCTCACCTCGGTTCCGGTGGTCGAGGACCGGACCGCCCCGCTGGCGTACGCGCTGCGCCAGGCCCGGGAGATCGCCGAGCGGCTCGCCGCCCCGACCGAGGTGGCCGGGGTGCGGATGTCCGTCGAGGTGGCGGTCGGCGTGGTGGTGGCCGACGCGGGCACCGCCGACCTGACCGAGCTGCTGCGCCGGGCCGACATCGCGATGTACCAGGCGAAGGAGGGCGGCGGCAGCGTCGCCGCGTACGACAGCTCCCGCGATGCCGCGAGCACCGACCACCTGGCGTTGCTCGCGGAGCTGCGGGAGGCGCTGGCCGCCGACGACCAGCTCGTGCTGGCGTTGCAGCCGGCGGTGGACCTGGCCACCGGCGCGCCGACCGGGGTGGAGGCGCTGATCCGCTGGCGGCACCCGCGCCGGGGCTGGCTGGCCCCGTCCGACTTCATCCGCCCGGTGGAGAACAGCGAGCAGCTCGGCAGCTTCACCCGCTACGTGCTGGACAAGGCGCTGGAGGTGGCCGCCGGATGGGCGCGGGAGGGACTCGACGTGCCCATCTCGGTGAACCTGTCGGCGCGCAGCCTGCTCGACCCGCGGCTGCCCGCCGAGATCGAGGAGGCGTTGCGCCGGCACCAGGTGCCGCCGCACCGGCTGGTCCTGGAGATCACCGAGACGGTGGTGATGAGCGAGCTGGAGGTGATCGACGAGGTGCTGGCCACGCTGCGGGCGATGGGCGTGCAGCTCGCCGTGGACGACTTCGGCACCGGCTTCTCCTCGTTGACGTTCCTCACCCGGATCGCGGTGGACGAGCTGAAGGTGGACCGCTCCTTCGTGATCCGGATGGTCGACTCGCCGGAGGCGGCGGCGATCGTGCGTACCACCGTCGGGCTGGCCCACGAGCTGGGGCTGCGGGTGGTGGCGGAGGGCGTGGAGACGGCCGAGCAGCGCACCGCGCTGGCGGAGCTGGGCTGCACCGCCGCCCAGGGCTACCACTTCTTCAAGCCGATGCCGGCGGACAAGATCGGCGCGGTGCTCGGGTCGCTGCGCGACACCGCCCGTGACAACGTCTTCCCGCTGCGCGCCGACGGCGCCTCCTGAGCCGGTTCCGCGCCGCCGGAGCACACCGGCGGCGCGGACCGGACGGACTCAGCCGCGCGGCAGCACGTCGTCGAGGACGGTCGGCAGGGTGGCCCAGTCGGCCGAGGCGATGCTGGCGTGCGCGCGGGCCAGCTCGGCGACCCGGGCCGCCGCCGCGCCGGCGTCGCCGCTGGGGACGGCCGGCGGCACGTTCTGCGCGTCGGTCATCACCAGCAGGTAGTGGTTGGCGTCGTACCAGGCGGTGTCGATGCCGCCGCCGACGTACGCCGAGGCGTCGCCGTCGAAGAGCACGAACCACTGCCGGAGAGTGGTGTCCGCGTACCGGGAGCGGGGGTCGCCGGCCTGGGCCCGGTGCACGGCCGGGAACGCGCGGGCGGTGCCCAGCGTGCCGGCCGCCGCCAGGCCGGCCAGGTGGCGGGCGTACTCCACGTCGGTCCAGAGCGTGTCCGTCGGGTTGCCCTCCTCGACGGTGCCGGGGATCAGCTCCACGAGCACCTTGCCGGCGAGCTGCGCCCGGGTCGGCCAGGCGTCCGCGCGGGCGGCGGCGTCCAGCGTGGGGTGGCCGCCGAGCAGGTCGGCCGGGCGGAACACCCGGTCGCCGAGGCGCGCGGCGAGCACCGCGTCGAGCTGGGCCGGCCCCTGCCCGGTGCGGCCGCTGAAGCCGGTCTTGAGTTCCAGCTTGAGGACCACCGGGCCGGCGTCGGGGTGCGCGCCCAGCCAGAGCCGGATGTCGTCCAGGCAGTGCTCCAGGTTCTTGTTGCGGGTGCCGGTGTAGAGCTGCGCCGCGCTGGTGGCGGCCACGCAGTTGTTGTCGTTGCCGAGCGGGTTGCTGTGGCTGACCCGCCACTGGCGGGTGAGCACGTCCGGCCAGACGTCCAGCTCGATCAGGGCGGGCCGGGCGTCGAGCGCCTGGGCCAGGTAGGTGTAGGTGCCGCGCTCGTAGGTGTTGTGGATGCCGACGCCGGTGGTGGCGGACCATCGGGTCTCCGGGGGCACCGCCGCGGACGCGGTGCCCGGGGCGAGCGCGGCGCCGGCGAGGGCGGCGAGGGCGAGCAGGGCGGGGACTCTGCGCATGGACCGTCTCCTTCGGACGTGCCGGCGGTGGGCGCGCCGGCCATGCGTCGATTCAAATAGACGAAAATGAATAGCGGAAGGATGGTCCGGGTCTGACCGTCAAGCTGCCGACATCGTGCCGGTAGGGGGCAGCGGGCGTGATCGATCGGCCCTACTCTTCGGGCAGTGCGGGGCGACGGTGCCCCGCGGACGTCCACACGGGGAGGACGACGGTGACGAGACGTTCCTGGCGACGGGTCCTGGTCGCCGCGACCACGGCGGTGACCGCCGGCGCAGCCGGCCTGGTCGGCGCCGCGCCGGCGCAGGCCCGTCCGGTGCAGACCTGGTCGTTCAGCGTGGTCGGTGAGCCGGGTGACCCGATCACCGCCGGCAACACCTACTCCTACAGCTCCGCCACGACGACTCCGGGCGACGAGACGAGCGCGTCGGGCTGGCACGCGCAGCAGTTCCAGATGATCTCGTCGAACTACCCCGACGGCACCTGGTACCTCGGGCTCACGGCCCCGGCCGCGCTCAAGGCGGGCGACACCTACCAGAACGTCGGGCAGCCGGACTACGAGAACCACCAGGCGGGCATCAGTCTCTCCAACGACGGCTGGAACCGGTCCTGCGCGCGGAGCACCGGCTCGTTCACCGTCCTCGACGCCGCCTGGGGCCCCTTCGACTACGTCGAGCGCTTCGACGCCACCTTCGAGATCCGGTGCGAGGGCGCGACCGGCGGCCTGCGCGGTGAGGTCCACATCTCGAACCCGCCGCCGGTGCCGGCGCAGGAGGTCACCCTGACCGTCGACCCGGCGGCCACGGTGACCAGCAAGGGCGTCGCCACCATCCGCGGCACGGTCACCTGCACCCGGGCGGAGACGATCGACGTGGGTGGCGACCTCACGCAGCAGCAGAAGAAGGCGGGCCTCGTGCGGGGTCGCTACGACATCCAGGTCGCGTGCGTCCCGGGCCAGGCGGTGCCCTGGTCGGCCACCACCTACCCGGCCGACGTCACGTTCCGGCGCGGCACGGCGCAGGCGGTCACCGAGGTGCCGGTCCGCGACTTCGAATACTCGAACGAGTACACCGTGCGGGACACCTCGACGCTCACGCTGACCCGGTGATCCGCCGGCCGGGCCGGGACGGCGGTCCCGGTCCGGCCGGACCACTCCCGCCGCGCCGGCCCGACGCGCTCGCTATGGTCGGACGGTGAACCGACTCGCTCAGGCCACCTCGCCCTACCTGCTCCAGCACGCCGACAACCCGGTCGACTGGTGGCCCTGGTGCGAGGAGGCGTTCGCCGAGGCGAAACGGCGTGACGTGCCGGTGCTCATCTCGGTCGGCTACGCCGCCTGCCACTGGTGCCACGTGATGGCCCACGAGTCGTTCGAGAACGAGGCCGTGGCCCGGCTGATGAACGACGACTTCGTCTGCGTCAAGGTCGACCGCGAGGAACGCCCCGACGTCGACGCCGTCTACATGACCGCCACCCAGGCGATGACCGGCCAGGGCGGCTGGCCGATGACGGTCTTCGCCACCCCGGACGGCACCCCGTTCTTCTGTGGCACCTACTTCCCGCGCGCCAACTTCATCCGCCTGCTCGGCTCCGTCGCCGCCGCCTGGCGCGACCAGCGCGACGCGGTGCTGCGCCAGGGCGCCGCCGTGGTCGAGGCGATCGGCGGCGCTCAGGCCGTCGGCGGCGTGACCGCCCCGCTCACCGTCGAGCTGCTCGACGCCGCCGCCGCCCAGCTCGCGCAGGAGTACGACGAGACGAACGGCGGCTTCGGGGGCGCGCCGAAGTTCCCGCCGCACATGAACCTGCTCTTCCTGCTCCGGCACCACCGCCGCACCGGCTCGCCACGCAGCCTGGAGATCGCCCGGCACACCGCCGAGGCGATGGCCCGCGGCGGCCTGAACGACCAGCTCGCCGGCGGGTTCGCCCGCTACTCGGTGGACGGCCACTGGACCGTGCCGCACTTCGAGAAGATGCTCTACGACAACGCGCTGCTGCTGCGGGTCTACACCCAGCTCTGGCGGGCCACCGGCGACCGGCTGGCCCGACGGGTGGCCCGGGACACCGCGCGGTTCCTCGCCGACGAGCTGCACCGGGCCGGCGAGGGCTTCGCCTCGGCGCTGGACGCCGACACCGAGGGCGTGGAGGGCCTCACCTACGTCTGGACGCCCGCCCAGCTCGTCGAGGTGCTGGGCGAGGACGACGGCCGCTTCGCCGCCGACCTGTTCACCGTCACCGAGCAGGGCACCTTCGAGGAAGGCGCCAGCGTGTTGAAGCTGGCCCGGGACGTCGACGACGCCGACCCGGCGGTCCGGGCCCGCTGGCGTAACGTGGTGGGCCGGCTGCTCGCCGCCCGGGACACCCGCCCCCAGCCGGCCCGCGACGACAAGGTGGTGGCCGCCTGGAACGGGTTGGCGATCACCGCGATCGCGGAGTTCCAGCAGGTGGCCGCGCTGCACGCGGACCCGGCCGACGAGGACGCCAACCTGATGGAGGGCGTGGTCATCGTCGCCGACGGCGCGATGCGCGACGCCGCCGAGCACCTGGCCGCGGTGCACCTGGTGGACGGCCGGCTGCGCCGGGTCTCCCGGGACCGGGTCGTCGGCGAGCCGGCCGGGGTGCTGGAGGACTACGGCTGCGTCGCCGAGGCGTTCTGCGCGCTGCACCAGCTCACCGGCGAGGGGCGCTGGCTGACCCTGGCCGGCGAGCTGCTCGACGTGGCGCTGGCCCGGTTCGCGGCGCCGGACGGCGGCTTCTACGACACGGCGGACGACGCCGAGCGCCTGGTCACGCGGCCCGCCGACCCCACCGACAACGCCACCCCGTCCGGCCGCTCGGCGATCGTCGCGGCGCTCGTCGCGTACGCGGCGTTGACGGGGGAGACGCGCTACCGGGAGGCCGCCGAGCGGGCGCTGTCGACAGTCGCGCCGATCGTCGACCGGCACGCCCGGTTCACCGGCTACGCCGCCACGGTCGGCGAGGCGCTGCTCTCCGGCCCGTACGAGATCGCGGTGGCGACCGACGACCCGGCCGGTGACCCGCTGGTGGCCGCCGCGCACCGGCACGCCCCGCCCGGCGCGGTGGTGGTCGCCGGCGCCCCGGACCAGCCCGGCGTGCCGCTGCTGGCCGGTCGACCGCTGGTCGACGGGCGGCCCACCGCGTACGTCTGCCGGGGGTTCGTCTGCCAGCGGCCGGTGACCTCGGTCGACGAGCTGGTCGCCCAGCTCGGCTGAGCCGCCGGCGGCGGCCCGCCCTCACGGTCGGGCCCGCTGCCGGCCCGGCTAGGCTGGCGGCGCTATGGACTCCCGTACCGGACTCCCCGTCGTGGGCATGGTGGGCGGCGGCCAGCTCGCCCGGATGACCCACCAGGCCGCCATCGCCCTCGGCCAGTCACTGCGCGTGCTGGCGCTCGCCCCGGACGACGGCGCGGCGCTCGTCGCCGCCGACGTCCAGTACGGCGACCACACCGACCTGACCGCGCTGCGCACGTTCGCGAAGGGTTGCGACGTGGTCACCTTCGACCACGAGCACGTGCCGAACGCGCACATCCGCGCGTTGACCGACGAGGGCGTGAAGCTGTTCCCGCCGGCCGAGGCGCTGGTGCACGCGCAGGACAAGCGGGTGATGCGGGAGCGGCTCGGCGAGCTGGGCGCACCGAACCCGGCCTGGCGTCCGGTGGAGTCGCCGGCCGACCTGCTCGCGTTCGGCGCCGAGGTGGGCTGGCCGGTGGTGCTCAAGGCCGCCCGGGGCGGCTACGACGGCCGGGGCGTCTGGATGGTGGACGACGCCGACCAGGCCGCCGAGCTGGCCGCGACGCTTCTCGACGGCGGCACGCCGCTGCTGGTGGAGGAGCGGGTGGCGCTGCGCCGGGAGCTGGCCGTGCAGGTGGCCCGGTCGCCGTTCGGGCAGGTCGCCGCCTACCCGGTGGTGGAGACGGTGCAGTCCGACGGCATCTGCGTCGAGGTGCTGGCGCCCGCGCCCGACCTGCCCGAGGAGCAGGCGCTCGCCGCTCAGCAGCTCGCCATCGACCTGGCCACCGCGCTCGGGGTGGTCGGCCTGCTCGCGGTGGAGCTTTTCGACACGGCCGCCGGGCTGGTCGTCAACGAGCTGGCCATGCGCCCGCACAACTCGGGGCACTGGACCATCGAGGGCGCCCGCACGTCGCAGTTCGAGCAGCACCTGCGGGCGGTGCTCGACTATCCGATGGGGGACACCGCGCTCACCGCGCCGGTCGTGGTGATGGCGAACGTGCTCGGCGGGGAGCCCGGCGGGATCTCGATCGACGAGCGGCTGCACCACCTGTTCGCCGCGGAGCCCGGCGCCAAGGTCCACCTCTACGGCAAGCAGGTGCGTCCGGGTCGCAAGATCGGGCACGTCACGGTGCTCGGCACCGACCTGGCCGATGTACGGGCCCGGGCCGCGCGCGCGGCCCGCTGGCTCCAGGAGGGACGCGCATGAGCGAACGCACCGAGCGGAGCGAGGGCCGTGAGGGCATGCCCAGTCGGCACGGCGTGAGCACCGTCGGGCTGATCATGGGTAGTGACTCGGACTGGCCGACCATGCGGGCCGCCGCCGACGCGCTCGACGAGTTCGGCGTGCCGCACGAGGTCGGCGTGGTCTCGGCGCACCGCACCCCGCTCAAGATGATCGAGTACGGCCGGGAGGCCGCCGGTCGGGGCATCCGGGTGATCATCGCGGGCGCGGGTGGGGCGGCCCACCTGCCCGGCATGGTGGCCTCGGTCACCCCGCTGCCGGTGATCGGCGTGCCGGTGCCACTCAAGTACCTGGACGGGATGGACTCGCTGCTGTCCATCGTGCAGATGCCGGCCGGCGTGCCGGTCGCCACCGTGTCGATCGGCAACGCCCGCAACGCCGGGCTGCTTGCCGTCCGCATCCTGGGGGCCGCCGACCCGGTGCTGCGCGAGAAGATGGCCGGCTATCAGGCGAGCCTGGAGGACCTGGTCGCCGAGAAGGAAGCCGCGCTCCGCGCCTCGTTGCGCTGACCCGGGAAACTCACCCTCCGTGTTCATTACGTCGGGTCACGGATAGTCACCGCAGCCCTGGTGCCGGGTGGTGACCCGTCGCCGCCTTTGCTCTGCAGCCACCGACGCAGCACGGCTCCGGGCTGGTCTTTGGTACCGATGCGGGAATCCTGCCCGGGGCGTTCGCGGTCGCGTTCCGTTACCGATGCGTCCGTGGCTGCAGAGCAAAGGCGGCGGGACGGGTGTCGGCCCCGTCGACCGACCGTTACGGAGAGCTACCGATCGGCGCGCCGGCCGGGCGACGGGTCGGCATGCCGGCAAAGACCACGGGGCCAGCGCGCCGGGCGACGACCGACGCCATCCGCCGGACGGAGACGACCGACGCCATCCGCCCGACGGTGGCGCCGCGTCGACGGCCGGCGCCTCAGCGCATCCCGCGCAGCGCGGTCTGCAGGCGCTCCTGGGCGCGGCGGCGGCGCTCGTTGCTCGCGCCGAGCACCAGCAGGACGAGGCCGACCGGGATCAGCACCAGCCACGGGCCGAGACTGAACAACGCGTGCACCGCGGCGATCGCGGTGACCGTCGCGCCGACGATCACCGGTGCCTGCTGCCGGCTGGTCGACCCGAAGATCAGCACCGCCACGGCGCCGAGCAGCAGCAACACCTGCCGCAGCGTGCTGGAGTCGGTTGCCACCACGATCGCCAGTGAGGGCAGGAACGCGGTCACCAGCGCCGGCCCGTAGGCCACCCAGCTCGACATGTCCGGCCGGTGGCGCAACTGCAGCACCCCGACCAGCAGAGCCAGCGCCGCGAACGGCAGCGTGTACGCCTCGGGCAGCGCCACGTCGGACACCCGCATCAGGATCCACCAGGCGCTGATCTCGCAGGCCACCACGGCCCAGAACAGCAGGTTCCGCTCCATCGGGCGCCGCCCCGGGCGGCTGGCCGCGATCCCGAGCACCGCACCCCAGGCGGCCAGCAGCGCGGCGATGTGCCGGGGCGAGTCGTACGCCAGGGCCAGCGCGATCAGGGCCGCGCCGTAACCGCTCCACTCGACGGTGGCCGCCTCCCGGTACGCCTCCGGCCGGCGCAGCCGGGGCAGGGTGGCGGCGAAGACCTGCAACGCCGCGCCGACCGTGAGCACCCCGAACGCCGACCAGACCGCCGCCAGCCCGACCACCAGGCCGAGCGTGAGCACGAAGAGCTGGGCCATCACCGAGGCGAACAGCCAGCCCAGGATGCGGGCCCGCTGGGTGGTGCCGTAGAACGCCGCGACCAGGCCCACGGCGACCGCGCTGCCCAGCGTGATGAGGGTCAGGTCCCGGGTGGCCAGGGCGCCGGCGAGCCCCGCGCCGCCGGCGGCCAGCCCGATCACGAAGACCAGCACCCGGGCCACCCGGATCGAGCGGCCCGGCTCGGCCAGCGCCGGCGGCGGGGTCAGCGCCAGTCCCAGCATCGAGATGGTGAACACGACCAGCCCGGCCTGCGCGGTGATCGGCCAGCCCTGACCGAGCGCCACCGGCGTGATCAGCAGCGTGAGCGCCGCCCCGGGCAGGACCACCGGCACCGCCCGGGACCGGCGGCCGCCGCTGAACCCGCTCGCGGCCAGCGCCGCGGTCGCGGTCAGCAGCAACGCGGTGAGCACGTGGGTCGGGTCCACCGCGTCCGGCGGCGGGGTGAGCAGCTCCGGTGGCGGCCCCTGCCACACCCGTCCCAGCACGACGAACGTCGAGAACAGCGCCACCACCAGCGGCGGCCCCAGGGTGACCAGCGCCAGCGCGGTGGGCAGCGCCGCCGCGGCCAGCGCCCCGGCGGCCGGGCTGACCCGCCACCGCAGTTCGTTGGACTCGTCCCCGCGCAGCGCCCCGTTCAGCAGCACCGACCAGCGGCGTACCGGACGGGCGGAGTCGGCCGGCGGGACGGTGGCCGCCCGGATCAGCTCGGCGAGCACGCCGAGCAGCGCCGCCGCGGCGGCGAACACGCCGGCGGGCAGGTGGACGAGGAGAGCGGCGGCGGCGATGACGGTGGCCGCGCCGACGACGGCCACGCTGGCGTACGGAAGATATTGCGGCACCTGCCGGCGGACCGCCGCGATCACGGCCAGGCCGATGCTGGCGGCGGCCAGCGCGGAGGTGAGCACCACCTGCGCGGGGCGACCGAACTCGGCGGACAGAGCGGCCACCGCGCCGGGCAGGGCGAGCAGGGCCGCCCCGGCCGCCGCGCCGCCCACCTGCACCAGGTGCGGCGGCATGCCCTCGGCCCGGACGTCGTCCACGAGAGACGGCGCGAACGACCGGGCCAGGGCCGCCACTGTCGCGCCGATCAGGGCGATGCTGCCCAGCGCCAGCGCGGTGGTCCAGGGCCGGACCAGGCCGGCGCCGG
The DNA here is from genome assembly GCF_044455315.1 of Micromonospora sp. NPDC051300. Taxonomy (NCBI): domain Bacteria; kingdom Bacillati; phylum Actinomycetota; class Actinomycetes; order Micromonosporales; family Micromonosporaceae; genus Micromonospora; species Micromonospora sp. NPDC051300. Next base: position 28,295 of record NZ_JBITEP010000018.1, read on the forward strand.
CGGCGTGCAGCGCCACCACCCCGGCCACGGTGGCCCGGGACAGCGCGGCCCGCGGGTCCACCGCGGCCACCGCCGCCATCCCGTAGACCGTGGCCACCATGGCGCCGACCAGCACCGGAGACCACCAGGGCAGGTCGAACGCGGCCGGCGCGCCGACGGTGGCGAGCACCGCGGCCACGCCCGAGACGTCGTACTTCCACGGTGGCGGCAGCAGGACGGCGGCGGTCATCCCCAGCAGCGCAAGCGTCACCGGCGCCTGCCAGGTCGCCCCGCCGGTGGGCGCCGCCGGCCACCCGCTCAGATCGCCCGCCCAGATCGGCCCGGGGGTGGCCAGCACGCCCACGCCGCCGCGCAGCGCGCTCCAGGCGGCGACGAGACCGATCAGCGTGCCGCCGGCCGCGATGCCGAGGATCGGACCGCGACGCCACTCCTCCGGCAACGCCCGGGCCGCGACCGCCACCACCAGCACCAACGCGGCCGCCACCACGAGCTGCCCGCCGGGCGCGAGCACCGCGGCGATCCGGGCCAGCGTGGCGACCAGCGCCACCGTGGTGGCGGCGAGGGCCAGGTCCGAACCGTCGAGCGACATGTCGGCGCGGCGACCGGCGTCGATCCGCGGGGCCAACGCCAGCAGCGCGGCGCTGATCAGCAGCAGGCCGCCCACCCAGGCGTCCGCCGAGGTCGCGCCGGGCGCGCCGAAGCCGGCGGCGGCGACGGCCACCGCGCCGAGCACCGTACCGAGCGCGTGGGGCATGCTCAGCTGCCGCTGCGCCACCTGCACCAGGGCCGCGTACGCGAGCGTCACGCAGACCGCCAGGAAGCTGGCGGCCAGGATCGGGACGGTGATCTCGCGCAGGTTGGCCGGGGTCGGCGACGGTGGCGTCGGCACGGTGGCGGCGACGAACGCGGCCACCGCGCCGGGCAGGGCGAACGCCGCGCCGCCGGCGGCCCAGGCGCAGACCGGATCCGTCGCGGCGGCGGCGATGCGGACCCGGGGCGCGAGCGAGACCAGCGCCCCGGCCAGGAACAGCAGGGTCAGCGCGGCGGCGGAGAGCGCCGGCCGGGAGAGCGCGGCCCCGGCACCGACGAGCCCCAGCCCGGCCGCGGTCACCGCGTGCACCACGGCGGCCCGCGTGCTACCGGCGGTGAGCCCGAGCGCCCCGACGGCGACCGCGGTGAGCAGCATCGGCCAGCAGGCCGCCGCCCAGCCCAGACCGAGCGAGGCCGGCACGGCGAGCGCGGTCAGCGCCGCGCCGACCACCGCGAACTCGCGCCGGATCTCGACCGGCAGCGCGACCACGGCGGCCACGGTGAGCAGCAGCGCGGCGGCGGCGAGCTGCCAGCCGGTCGGACCGACCGCCCGGGCCAGCTCGGCGTGCCATCCGCTCAGGTCGGCCGACCAGGCCGGCAGCGCCGCCCGAACCGGGGCGAGCCCGGCCCGCAGCGCCCCGCCGGCGACCACCAGGCCGCTGACCGTGAGCGCCACCGCGGAGGCGAGCTGCGGACCCCGGCGGGCCGCCTCCGGCATGGCCCGGACGGCGAACCCGGTGAGCGCGATGACCGCGGCGATCAGCAGCAGGGACCGGCCCGGCAGGGCCACCGAGGCGACCCGGCCGAGCGCGCCGATCACCGCGAGGGTGACGATGCCGGCGCCCACGTCGGGCAGCGGCGGCCGGCGCAGCACCAGCGTGCCGGCCAGCGCGGTGAGCGCCGCCAACAGCAGCACCGTGCCGGCGGCCGCGGCGGCCGGCACGGTCGCGGACCGCAGCAGGGCGGTGACCGCGTACGCCAGGGCCAGCGCGACCGCCGCGCCGTGCAGCAGCCAGGTCAGCTCACGCAGCCACGGCACCGGTCGAGTCGCCGCGACGGAGTCCGGGCCGGCGGGCGGCTCCCCGCCGAGCACCTCGGCGGACTCCTCCGGCGCGGACTCGGGCCGGTCGTCGTCGGCGCGTTGCCGGGGCGGGACCGGCGTCCTCGGCGTGGCTGCGGGCAGGTCCGACCGGACCGGTCGCTCCCGCACCACCGCGGACCGGGCCAGTGCCAGGTCCAGCACCGCCACCACGGTGAGCACCAGCGCCCAGCCGGCCGGCCCGGTGATCCGCTCGTACGCCAGCAGCGGCAACACCGGCTGGGCGGCCAGCACGGTGGCGAAGCGGGGGGCGCGTAGCCCGGTGCCGTACGCGTAGCCGACCGCGACCACTGTGGTGACCAGGAAGATGGACCCGGCGAACGCGGCCCCCGAGGTGCCGCCGCTGATCCGGTCGACGGCCCAGACCGCGTACCCTGCCAGCGGCACCAGCAGCAGCCCGACGGCGGCGATGGTCTCGGCGGTCGAGGTGAGGCCGCGGCGGGCCAGCACCGGCGGGGCGAGCAGCATCAGCACGGTGGCGACCAGCAGCACGCCGAGCCGGGCCAGCGCGTCCATCGAGCTGGTGGCAACGGCGGCGAAGACCACCGCCGCGACGCCGAGCAGCAGCGCGCCCAGCCCGAGGGGGATGTTCTGCACCTCGCGCGAGGACGCCTCCGGCGGGTGCTCCGGGTCGTCCACGTCGAGCCACTGGGGACGGCCGCGCGGCGGCGACGGGGGCAGGTCGTCCGGGGCGGGTGGCGGGGTGCCCTGCCGGGGCACCCGGGGCGGGGCGCCGGTGGCGGCGGTGGGCGGGCGGCGCCCCGGCCGGCGGCGCAGCACCTTGCGCGGCCGGGTGGCCTGCTTGATCCGCTCCTCACCGGCGTGCGCCAGGATGTCGCGCTGGAAGAGGGCGGCCTGCATCTTGGCGGCGATCTGCCGTTGCTCGCGGGCGATCTCGGCGTCGCGGGCCTTCATCTCGGCGATCGAGCGCTCGATGTCGGCCAGGTGCTCGGCCCACTGCGGCTGCCCCGCGCCGCAGTGCGGACAGACGGCGGCGGGCTTGATCTCCCGCCCGCAGGCGGCGCACCTGAAGCTCTCCACGACCGTCTCCCGTCCGCCCGCGCCCGTCGCACTGTGGACCTCTGGAGAGCATGCCCTGAGCGGGCCGGGATTTCGACAGTTGCCGGCGCGTTCCGGACAACAAAAAAGGTCCGGCCGGCCGGGGAGCTGGTCCCCGGCCGGCCGGACCGGCGTCGATCGGTCAGGGGCGGCCCAGGCCGCGGTACTCCCAGCCGGCCTGCGTCCACAGTGTCGAGTCGAGGCAGTTGCGCCCGTCGACGACCTTGCGGCCGTTGACCAACTCGCCCAGCGCGACCGGGTCGGCGTTGCGGAACTCGGCCCACTCGGTGAGCACGCAGACCAGGTCGGCGCCCTGGACCGCGTCGTTCATGGAGTCCTCGTAGGCCAGGCCGGGCACCGCACGGCGCGCGTTCTCGATCCCCTGCGGGTCGAAGACGTGCACGTCGGCGCCGGCCTTGCCGAGCAGTGCGGCCACCGCCAGGGCGGGCGCGTCGCGTACGTCGTCGGTGTTGGGCTTGAACGTGGCGCCGAGCACCGCGACCCGGGTGCCGGAGAGGTCCGGCCCGGCCGGGCCGGAGCGGCGGCCGAGCAGCTCGGCGGCGAGCTGCACCACCCGGGTACGCCGGCGATTGTTGATCAGGTCGACCTCGTGCAGGAACCGCAGCGCCTCGCCGGCGCCCAGCTCCTGCGCGCGGGCCTGGAACGCGCGGATGTCCTTGGGCAGGCACGCGCCGCCGAAGCCGAGCCCGGCCTGCAGGAAGCGGTTGCCGATCCGGGGGTCGTAGCCGATCGAGCGGGCGAGCTGGGTGACGTCGCCGCCGGCGGCCTCGCAGACCTCGGCCATCGCGTTGATGAAGGAGATCTTGGTGGCCAGGAACGCGTTCGCGGCGACCTTGACCAGTTCGGCGGTGGCGAAGTCGGTGACCACCAGGGGCACCTCGCGGTCCTCGGTGGCGGCCAGGTCGAAGACGCCCTTGTGGGCGGCGAAGAGCATGCCGTTGGCCCATTCGCTCTTGACCCCGACCACGATCCGGTTCGGCCGCAGCACGTCGTCGACGGCGAAGCCCTCCTGGAGGAACTCGGGGCTCCACGCCACCTCGACGCCGAGGTCGTTCGGGGTGTGCTTGCCGACGAGCTGCTCCACCCACTCCGCGGTGCCCACCGGCACGGTGGACTTGCCGACGATCAGCGCCTTACGGGTCAGGTGCTGGGCCAGGCTGGTCACCGACGCCTCGACGTACGACAGGTCGGCGCCCATGCCGTCGGCCCGCTGCGGGGTCCCGACGCAGATGAAGTGCACGTCGCCGAAGTCGGCGGTCTCCTGGATGTCGGTGCTGAACCGCAGCCGGCCGGCGGCGAGATTGCGCCGCAGCAGCTCGTCGAGGCCGGGTTCGTGGATCGGGACCTCGCCGGCGTTCAGCTTGGCGATCTTGTCCGCGTCGACGTCGAAACCGAGCACCTCGTAGCCCAGCTCCGCGTAGCAGATGGCGTACGTCGCGCCGAGGTAGCCGGTGCCGAGGAAGGTCACCCGGGGCCGGGCGGCGCCCGACGGCGGGGTGACCGCGGCGATCGCGGGCATCGGCTGGGAGTTCGGGTACGGGATCGTCACGCCTGTCTTCTCCGCTCGCGCTGGCGGCGCATCCTCGCGTCGCATTCTGCTGGGGCGCCTAGGCCGGGCACCGAGGGACTGTCTGGTGTGAGGGTAGTGGGTCGGGTGGGCGACGCTCGGGCGCGAGCCTACCCGCCGGTAGCTTCGGTCCGAGCCTGGTGGCTATTCTTCAGTCTGCGGCAGTCGGCGGCCCCCGGGCGGCACAGACTGCGCATGATAGCGGTGAAAGGGGAGGGCCGACATGGCCGCAGAGCAGTCGTTCGACGTCTACCGGTTGCCGGAGGAGCACGAGGCGATCCGGGAAGCGGTCCGTGAGGTCTGTGCGGCCAAGGTGGCACCGCATGCCACCGAGGCGGACGAGACAGGTGAGTTCCCGAAGGCGTCCTACGACGCGCTGCGGGCCGCCGACTTCCACGCCCCGCACGTCCCGGTGGAGTACGGCGGCGCCGGCGCGGACGCGCTCGCCACGGCCATCGTGATCGAGGAGGTGGCCCGCGCCTGTGCCTCGTCCTCGCTCATCCCGGCGGTGAACAAGCTGGGCACCATGCCGTTGCTGCTGGCCGGCTCCGAGGGGCTGAAGCGGACATACCTGACCCCGGTCGCCTCGGGCGACGCGATGTTCTCCTACTGCCTCTCCGAGCCGGAGGCGGGCAGCGACGCCGCGTCGATGACCACCAAGGCGGTCCGTGACGGCGACCACTGGGTGCTCAACGGCGTCAAGCGCTGGATCACCAACGCCGGCGTCTCCGAGTACTACACCGTCTTCGCTGTGACCGACCCCACAGCGCGGTCGCGGGGCATCTCGGCCTTCGTGGTGGAGAAGTCCGACCCGGGGGTGAGCTTCGGCGCGCCGGAGAAGAAGCTCGGCATCAAGGGCTCCCCGACGCGCGAGGTCTACCTCGACAACGTCCGGATCCCGGCCGACCGGATGATCGGCGCGGAGGGCACCGGCTTCGCCACCGCGATGAAGACGCTCGACCACACCCGGGTCACCATCGCCGCCCAGGCCATCGGCATCGCGCAGGGCGCGCTCGACTACGCCAAGGGCTACGTCCAGGAGCGCAAGCAGTTCGGCAAGGCGGTCGCCGAGTTCCAGGGCATCCAGTTCATGCTCGCCGACATGGGCATGAAGCTGGAGGCGGCCCGGCAGCTCACGTACGCCGCCGCCGGCAAGTCCGAGCGGGGCGACGCGGACCTGACCTACTTCGGCGCGGCCGCCAAGTGCTTCGCCTCGGACGCCGCGATGGAGATCACCACCGACGCCGTCCAGTTGCTCGGCGGCTACGGCTACACCCGCGACTATCCGGTCGAGCGGATGATGCGGGACGCCAAGATCACGCAGATCTACGAGGGCACCAACCAGGTGCAGCGCATCGTCATGGCCCGCCAGTTGCTCAAGGGCTGACCGGCGCCGACGCGTTCGGGCGGGCGGGCCGGGGACGACCCGGCCCGCCCGCGCTTGTCAACGCCCGTCGTCCGGCCGGTTGGCGCCGCGCGGGGGCGCGGACCACGGCGACTCGCCGCCGGTGCGGCGGGGCAGGGGTTCGGTGGGGTTCTCGGGGTAGGCCAGTGTGAGCGGGGCCGTGTCCGGGTCCTTCGGCGGGCCGGGCGGGGGCCAGTCGGTGAGCGCCGGCTTGTCCACCGGGGTGACGGCCGGGGTCAGCTCCGCCCCGTCCGTCCGTGTCACCGGTCCACGCCGCCACCGACTCGCACTGAACACGGCCATCAGCAGCAGCAGGCCGATGAGGAACAGCGTGCCGTTGTCCAGCGGCTGACGCAGCGGCAGCGGGTCGCCGAGCAGCTTCAGGTCGCCGGGGACCCGGTCCCGCACGGTGAACGGCGCGACGAACAGCCCGATGTAGGGGGCCACCAGCAGCAGCCCCGCGACGAGCGGGCCGAGCGGCGAGAAGCGCAGTGTGCCGAGCAGGCCGAGCAGGACGCCGGCGACGCCCAGATAGACGGCCGGCTCGATCAGGTTGGGGGTGCTGTACGTACCGATCTCCACCCAGCGGTTGACGGTCCGCCCAGATCCGTCCTGACCGAGGGTGACGAGCACCCAGGTGACAGGCGCCACCACCAACCCGGCGAGGAAGCTCCAGAGATGTCGCATCCGCGCACCGTACCGTTTCCGGCATGACAGATCATCCCGCGGTCCCGCCGGGTAAGCCGACCTCGTACTCCCGCGTCACGCTGAGTCGCATCATGACCGCCGTCGATGTCAATCTGTACGGGACCGTGCACGGTGGGGTACTGATGAAGTTCGTCGACGACGTGGCCGGCGCGGCGGCCGCCCGGCACAGCGGCGGCACCGCGGTCACCGCCTCCATCGACGAGATCGTCTTCTCCGAGCCGGTCCGGGTGGGGGACCTGGTGCACGCGCACGCCCAGGTCAACTGGACCGGCAGCACCTCCATGGAGATCGGGGTGCGGGTGGTCGCCGAGCGCTGGGACTCGGCCGAGGACGAGCCGGTGCGGGTCGCCACCGCGTACCTGGTGTTCGTCGGGGTGGACGTGGGCGGCGCGCCCCGCGCGGTGCGCCCGGTGCTGCCCGAGACGCCCGAGGACGAGCGCCGCTTCCGCGAGGCGGAGATCCGGCGGGCCCACCGCCTGGCCCGTCGCCGCGCCATCCAGGCCCACCGCGCCGCGTGAGGTGTTAAGCGGGGCCCCCTGCTATGCGGAATGCGTTAACAAGGGGCCCCTCCTTACATCCCACATGAGGAGGGGGTGCGGGGTGTGGGGTGGGCACGCCCCGTGGGCGGGGCCGGGTGCGGAGAATGGCGGCACGAGGTAGGGCAAGATGGCGCCACGGCCCATGCACAGAGTCGTGCCGGGCCCCGGGGAGGGTGGAACTGTGGGTGACGTGCTCTGGACGCCGCCGGCCGACGTGCGTGAACGGTCCCGGATCGGTGCCTACCTGCGCTGGCTGGCCGAGCACCGCGGGCTGGAGTTCGCCGACTACGACGCGCTCTGGCAGTGGTCGGTGACCGACCTGGACGCGTTCTGGTCCTCGATCTGGGACTACTTCGAGGTGGTCGCGCACACGCCGCCGACCGCCACGCTGGCCGACCGGACCATGCCCGGCGCCCGCTGGTTCCCCGGCGCGACGCTCAACTACGCGGAGAACGTGCTGCGCGCGCCGGGGCTCGGCGACGACGACCCGGCGGTGGTCGCGCACGGGCAGACCCGCGCCCCGGAGACGCTCACCGTGGCGGAGCTGCGTGACCGGGTCCGCCGGGTGGCCGCCGGCCTGCGCCGGCTCGGCGTGGGCGAGGGCGACCGGGTGGCGGCGTACGCGCCGAACATCCCGGAGACGTACGTGCTGCTGCTCGCCACCGCGAGCCTGGGCGCGATCTTCTCCTCCTGCGCGCCGGAGTTCGGCACCCGCAGCGTCACCGACCGCTGGCAGCAGATCGAGCCGACCGTGCTGGTGGCGGTGGACGGCTACCGCTACGGCGACAAGCCTGTCGACAGGCGCGCCGAGGTGGCCGCTATCCGGGCCGCGCTGCCGTCGCTGCGGCACACCGTCGCGATCGCGTACCTCGACCCGGACGGCCCGGCGCCCGACGGCGCGCTGCCGTGGACGGAGCTGGCGGCGGCGACCGACGAGCCGCTGTCCTTCACCCCGGTGCCGTTCGACCATCCGCTCTACGTGCTCTACTCCTCGGGCACCACCGGGCTGCCGAAGCCGATCGTGCACGGCCACGGCGGCATCCTGCTGGAGCACCTGAAAATGCTGGCGCTGCACCACGACCTGGGGCCGGCGGACCGGTTCCTGTGGTTCACCACCACCGGCTGGATGATGTGGAACTTCCTGGTCTCCGGTCCGGCGGTGGGCGCGGCGATCGTGCTGTTCGACGGCAACCCTGGCCACCCGGACCTGGGCGCGTTGTGGCGGCTGGCGGCGGAGACCGGCACGACCTACTTCGGCACCTCGGCCCCGTTCCTGCTGGCCTGCCGCAAGGCCGGGCTGGTGCCGCGGGACGTCGCGGACCTGTCCGCGCTGCGCGGCCTCGGCTCGACCGGCGCGCCGCTGCCGGCCGAGGGCTTCACCTGGGTGTACGAGAACGTCGGCGACCAGCTCCAGCTCCAGTCGCTCTCCGGCGGCACGGACGTGTGCACCGGCTTCGTCGGCGGGGTGCCGCTGTTGCCGGTGCACGCCGGTGAGATCGCCTGCCGGGCGCTGGGCGCGAAGGTGGAGGCCCGCTCCGCCGACGGCTCCCCGGTGATCGGCCAGCTCGGCGAGCTGGTGATCACCGAGCCGATGCCGAGCATGCCTGTCGGGTTCTGGAACGACCCGGACGGCGCCCGCTACCGGGAGGCGTACTTCGAGGTCTATCCCGGAGTGTGGCGGCACGGCGACTGGATCACCGTCAACGAGCGCGGTGGCTGCGTCATCACCGGCCGGTCCGACGCCACGCTCAACCGGGGCGGGGTGCGACTCGGCACAGCCGAGTTCTACTCGGTGGTGGAGGGGCTCGACGAGGTGGTCGACTCGGTGGTGGTGCACCTGGAGGACGACGAGGGCGGCGCCGGCGAGCTGCTGCTGTTCGTGGTGCTCGCCGAGGGCCTGGAGCTGGACGACGACATGCGGAAGAAGATCTGCCGCGAGCTGCGTACCGCCCTGTCGCCCCGGCACGTGCCGGACGAGATCCACCAGGTCCGCGCCGTGCCGCGCACGCTGAGCGCGAAGAAGCTGGAGGTGCCGGTCAAGAAGATCCTGACCGGCACCCCTGTCGACCGCGCGGCGGCCACCGGCGCCCTGGCCAACCCCGAGTCCCTGAACGCGTTCGCCACCCTGGCCCGACAGCGCGCCTCCTGACCCCTCGCCCCGGGGTCAGGGGAGAGTGTGGGTGGTCTTCTCGGTCTCGGCGCGGGAGGGCTGGCGGGTCGGGTCGGGGTGGGCGCAGGCCACGACGCTGGCGCCGGCGGTCAGCGGGGTCAGCAGCCAGTCGACCGGGTCGGGGTGCCGGGTCACGTCGACCAGGAGCCGGTCGCCGGCGGTGAGACCCAGCTCCGCGGCGCGGGCCTCCGCGCGGGCCAGCAGCACCGCGTCCGCCTCGCCGGCCTCCGGGTACGGGGTGAAGTGGTCACCGTGCCCGCGGACCGCGCCGACGAAGTCGACGCAGCCGGCCGGCACCTGCCGCATCGGCAGCGCGAACGGGTCCAGCGCGAGCGCGTACCGCTCGCCGGCCGGCCACCGGTCCGCCTCGTCGACCCGGTCGACGGCGGTGAAGAGCACCTCCACCGGCCCGGGGGCGTCGACCACGGTGAGTTTCGCCGACCAGCAGCCGAGCAGCACCGCGGCGGTCTGCCAGTGCGGCGGCAGCAGCACGCCGGCCGGGTCGCCGGGCGCGCAGCCGGCCTCGTCCACGAGCAGGTTGGCGGTCTTGGCCACCCAGTTCGCCAGCGTCGCGCCGGAGAGTTCGGTGCGTTCGCCGGTGGCGTCGTCGTACCAGGTCAGCAGCGGTCGGGTGGGGTCGGTCGCGATCGCGTCGGCGAACACCCGGGCAATGTTGTCGGCCATCGGCGCGAACGATACGCGCCCCGGGCGCGTACTCGATGACAACGACAAGTCGGCGTACCGTCGGGTCGCAGTCAGCGTCGGACACCCCGCCCGGCGTAGGCTTGCCGACAGTGTTCTTTCCCACAACCGTGCCACCTGAGGAGTCGCCCCGTGACCGCCGGTCGCCCGCCCCGCGTTCTCATCGACGCCACGAGTGTCCCCGCCGATCGCGGCGGCGTCGGTAGATACGTCGACGGCCTGCTGGGAGCGCTCGGCCGGGTCTGCGGCGACGGCGTCGACCTGGCCGTGGTGAGCCTCCGCACCGACCTGGAGCGCTACACCCGGATGCTGCCCGGTGCCGAGATCATCCCCGCGCCGGCGGCGGTGGCGCACCGGCCGGCACGCCTGGCCTGGGAGCAGACCGGCCTGCCGCTGCTGGCCCAGCAGGTCGGCGCGGAGGTGCTGCACTCGCCGTTCTACACCTGCCCGCTGCGGGCCGGGTGTCCGGTCACGGTCACCGTGCACGACGCGACGTTCTTCACCGAGCCGGAGCACTACGACAAGTCGCGCCGGACGTTCTTCCGCAGCGCCATCAAGACCTCGCTGCGCCGGGCCGCGCGGGTGATCGTGCCGAGCAAGGCCACCCGGGACGAGCTGATCCGCCTGCTGGACGCCGACCCGACCCGGATCGACGTGGCCTACCACGGCGTCGACCAGGCCGCCTTCCACGCCCCGGGCGACGAGGAGAAGGCCCGGGTCCGGGCCCGCCTCGGGCTGGGCGACAACAGCTACATCGCGTTCCTGGGCGCCAAGGAGCCGCGCAAGAACGTCCCCAACCTGATCCGGGGCTGGGCCCGGGCGGTGGCCGACCGGACCGACCCGCCGGTGCTTGTGGTGGCCGGCGGCCAGGGGCACGACGACGACATCGACCGCGCGGTGGCCGAGGTCCCGTCGCACCTGCGGCTGCTGCGCCCCGGCTACCTGCGCTACGCCGACCTGCCCGGCTTCCTCGGTGGCGCGCTCGTCGCCGCCTACCCGTCCTACGGCGAGGGGTTCGGGCTGCCGATCCTGGAGGCGATGGCGTGCGCGGCCCCGGTGCTCACCACGCCGCGTCTCTCCCTGCCCGAGGTGGGCGGCGACGCCGTGGCGTACACCAGCGAGGACCCGGACCAGATCGCCACCGACCTGGCCGCCCTGCTCGACGACGAGCAGCGGCGGCTCTCCCTGGCCAAGGCCGGTTTCGACCGTGCCAAGGAGTTCACCTGGGAGTCCAGCGCCGAGGTGCACATCGCCGCGTGGCGGCGGGCACGTTCCTGAGCGTCCGCCACGGCGCGCCGCCGACGCGCCGTGGCGGCTCGCCCGCTTCGGGCATGATGTGCTGATGTTCTACGCCGTCATCCCGGCGGGCGGCAGCGGCACCAGGTTGTGGCCGCTGTCCCGCGCCGGCCATCCGAAGTTCCTCCACCCGCTGACCGGCACCCCCGCCTCGCTGCTGCAGGCCACGGTCGACCGGTTGGCGCCGCTGACCACACCGGAGCGCACGCTCGTGGTCACCGGGGCCGCGCACGCCGCGGCGGTGGCCCGGCAACTGGCTGGCCTGCCGGAGGAGAACGTCCTGGTGGAGCCGTCGCCGCGGGACTCCTGCGCGGCCATCGCGCTGGCCGCCGCGGTGATCGCCGAGCGCGCCCCGGACGCGGTGATGGGCTCGTTCGCGGCCGACCACCTGATCGGTGACCCGGACCGGCTGGCCGAGGTGGTGCGGCAGGCGATCGTCGGCGCCGAGCAGGGGCTGCTGATGACCGTGGGCATCACCCCGGCCCGGGCCGAGACCGGCTACGGCTACCTGGAGACCGGCGACCCGGTGGCGGACGGGCCGCTGCGCCCGGTCCGCGAGTTCAAGGAGAAGCCGGCGGCCGAGGTGGCCGAGGGCTACCTCCGTTCCGGCCGGCACCTCTGGAACGCCAGCATGTTCGTCTGGCGGGTGGACGTGTTCCTGGCCGAGTTGGCCCGGCAGCAGCCGGCGCTGCACGCCGGGATCATCGCCATCGCGGCGGCCTGGGGCACCCCGAAGCAGGACGAGGTGCTCGGCGCGGTGTGGCCGACGCTGCCGAAGATCTCGGTCGACTACGCGGTGATGGAGGGCGCGGCGACCGCCGGCCGGGTGGCGACCGTGCCGGGCGACTTCGGCTGGAACGACGTCGGCGACTTCCACACCCTCGGCGAGGTGCTCCCGGCCGACGCCGCCGGCAACGTCGTGCTCGGCGGCGAGGCCAAGCCGGGCGTGCTGCTGCACGACACCACCGGCACCGTGGTGGTGCCGCACTCCGGCCGGCTCGTGGCCACGGTCGGCGTGCACGACCTGATCGTGGTGGACACGCCGGACGCGGTGCTGGTCTGCCCCCGCGACCGGGCGCAGGACGTGAAGAAGGTCGTCGACCAGCTCAAGGAGCGTGGCGAGGAGGGGCTGGTCTGAGTCGGGCCAGCGCGGGCGCCACCAACTGGGCGGTGGCGTGGGCGAGCGGTTCCGGCAGGCGGTCCGGCGGGAACCAGCCCAGCGCCTCGGACTCGTCACTGACCTGCTCGATCGCGCCGGCCGGGGCGAACGCGGCGTACCTGACGTCGTAGTGCCGCGAGCCGCCCTGGCAGGCGACCTCGTGGATGTCGACGTCGATCGGTGTCGGGTCCAGGGTCAGGCCGGCGATCCCGGACTCCTCGGTGGCCTCGCGCAGCGCGGCGGCGGCGAGACTCCGGTCGCCGGGCTCGCAGTGCCCGCCGAGCTGCATCCACCTGCCGATCTTCCGGTGCAGGCAGAGCAGCACCCGGCCGCCGTCCGGGTCGAGGACCAGCGCGCTGGCGGTGACGTGTCCGGGCCGGTGCGCGCGGCTCATCGCGACCGGCCCGGCGGCCAGCAGGGACAGGGTGCGGTCGCGGTTCCCGGCCGCGGCCGGGCCGGTCGCCGTCCAGCGGCTCAGCGTCGCGACCGCGTCGGCGTGCAGCTCGGCGTACGTGGTGGGGGAGGTGTCGGGCACCCGGACACTCTACGAGCGCCGCCTCCGTACCCTGGCCCGATGACCCTGCGACTCGTCGAGTTCCTGGTGGCCGGCAACGAGGCGAGTGACCTGTTGCCGGTGCGCTCCGCGGCGCTGCTGCGCGAGTACGGCGCCCGGCAGGGCTTCTGGACGGTGCTGGACGAGGGGCCGGTGGAGCGCTGCCTGGCGCTGTTGCTGGAACGCGACGACGGCGAGTGGGTGGCGCACCACGTGCCGGCGGACGCGGGCCGGGAGAACGGCCGCACCGAGGACGGCGAGGCGCTCGCCCACCACGACGGCTGGGTGTACGTCTTCGGCTCGCACTTCGGGTCGAAGGGCGGGCCGCTGCGGCCCCGGCGGGCGTTCGTGGCTCGGTTCCGGGAGGACGACGCGGTGACCGGGCCGCTGGCCGTGCGGGTGGTCCGCAACCGGTTCCGGCTGCACCGGGCGGTCAACGACGCGCTGGTGGCCGCCGCGCTGCCGCTGTTGCCGCCGGGCGAGACGGTCCGGCGACGGTTCATCGTGGAGACCCGGGCGCGGGGGACCGCCCGGGCGAAGGGCTGGGTGACCCGGCTGGCCGAGGACGACCTGCCGCTCAACGTCGAGGCGGCGGCGTTCACCCCGGCCGGTACGGTGCTGATCGGGTTGCGTTTCCCGGTGACCGCCGCGGGTGAACCGATCTACGTCGAGCTGGCCGGGGTGCCGGAGATGTTCGACGGCGACCGCCCGGCGACCTGGCCGCGAGCGCTCGGGGCGTACGTGCTGGGCGGGGTGACGCCGGCCGGCGCGCTCGCGGGTTTCCGCGCGATCACGCCGACCGGCGACGGCGGCTACGCGGCGGTGATCGGCTCGCTCGACGCGCTCGGCAAGGGTTCGGTGCTGCTCGACGACCACCCGCACGGCGGCGACGTGACGTCGCGGCACGTGCGCTTCCGGCACGGCGGCGATGTGCGGGTGGACGCCGACGTGGTGGCCGAGCTGGCGCCGTTTCACCACGTGGAGGGTCTGGCCGAGGCGGCGGAGGGCTGGTGCTACGTCACCGACGAGGATCACCGGGTGGCACTCTGGCTCGGATGAGCGAGGGCCGGACGGCACCCCTGCGGAACGAATCCGCAGACCCTCGTGGTGCCGTCCGGCCACGCCCGTCAGCCGGCGACCGGGTCGACACTGCACCCCGGCGTCGGCGGGCAATGCAGAGTCTGCCGAACTCTTTTTCCGGCGTCGAGGTCTTTCACGTCACGCTTAAAGATGGAGATTAGTGCCGTTGGGTAGAGTGCCAGGGGTGGCCGGCACCTCCGGCGTCCACCCGGGAGCGCTCCATGTTGAAGATCATTTTCTCGCGTGAGGACATTCTGCGGACCCGGGTCGCCCCGGCCGCCGACCCGCTCTGGGAACTGGTCCTCAGCCTGCACCTGCTCCAGGGGCGCAGCCGTGACCCGCTGTCGAACACCTGGCGACGCGGCGTGGCCCGGGGCCTGCGGACCGACACCGGCGCCGAGCGCTACCGGCTGCTGCTGGCACTCAACCCGCCGCGCGGCTACTTCCCCGACTTCCTCACCCCCTCCGCCAGCCGCGACGGGCTGGAGGCCGGGCTGGAGGCGGTCCGGGGCACCCCGCTCGGCATGCTGCGCCGCGACCTGACCGTCCTCGCCGCGGAGACCCCGCTGCCACCGTCCGCCACGACGCTCGCCGCAGGCGAACCCGAGGTGCTGCGGGACCTCACCGACACCATGGCCCGCTACAACTCGCTGGCGATCACGCCGTACTGGGCCCGGGTCCAGGCCGCCGTCGAGGCGGACCGGGCCCGCCGCGCCCGGGCCATGCTCGACGGCGGCGCCGAAGGGCTCCTGGCCAGCCTGAAGCCCGCCATGCGGTGGGCCGACGGGGTGCTCGAGGTGCTCGACTACCCGGACACCCGGGAGCTGCACCTGGACGGCCGTGGCCTGCTGCTCGTCCCGTCGTTCTTCTGCTCCCGCACCCCGGTGGCGCTGCTCGACCCGAGCCTGCCCCCGGTGCTGGTCTACCCGGTCGACCGGCTCGGCGGTCTCACCCCCGAGTCCGGCGGCGGGGAGAGCGACGCCGCCCAGCGGGAGGCGCTGGCCGCGCTGCTCGGGCGCACCCGCGCGGCCGTGCTCCAGGTCGCCGACGAGGGCTGCACCACGGGCGAGATGGCCCGGCGGCTGCACATCTCCGCCGCCGCGGCCAGCCAGCACACCACGGTGCTGCGCAACGCCGGGCTGCTGGTCAGCCACCGCGACCGCAACACCGTGCTGCACACGCTGACGCCGTTGGGCCGGGCGGTCCTCGACGCCTGACCCGCTTGCCGGCGGTCGCGGGTCCGGGCCGCCGGGTAGCGTCGGGCGGCTCGGCGACCGGGTCAGAGCGCCAGCGTGGCGCTGGCGGTGGTGCCGGCCGGCGGTGGCAGCAGCGTCGAGTCGACCCCCTCGGCGGCCAGCGCGGTCCGCAGGCGTTGCAGGTCCGCGCCGAACCGGACCAGGTCCGCCCGGCCGACCGGGGTCGGCGCCGCGCCGAGCACCAGACCGGTGGCCGCTGCCGGCCAGTCGGCCACGGTGGCGGCCAGCCCGGCGCGTACCTCCTCGTCGGTGACGTGGGTGAAGACGGTGCCGGGCGCGACCACCCCGGCGACCGCGGCGATCGCCCGGGCCACCGCCGTCGGGTCGGCCGGCGTCGGACCGACGCCGTCGGCGAGGGTGGCCGCCTCGTGCAGGCCGGCGGCGCGCGCCTCGGCGGTGCCCAGCGAGAAGAGGTCCAGCGAGGCGTCCCGCACCAGCGTCCGGGCGCCCTCGTCGTCGTCCCGGGTCGCGTCGAGATAACCGCGGACCACCGCGACCGGCACCTGGTCGCACTTGCCCTTGATCAGCTCACCGGCGCCGGCCAGCTCGTCGACCACCGCCATCTGGGTCAGGTGGAGTTCGTTGCCGTACGGGTCCACCTCGCCCCGGTGGTCGCGGATCGCCGGCATGCCGGCCACGCCGAGCGCCACGTCGGTGAGGCCGTTGCGCCACGGCCGGCCCATGGTGTCGCTGACGATCACCGCGACGTCCAGGTCGTACCGGTCGCGCAGCGCGGCACGCAGCGCCCGGGCGGAGGCGTCCGGGTCCACCGGCAGCAGCACCAGCCGGGTCTTGTCCACGTTCGACGCGTCGATGCCGGCGGACGCCATCACGAACCCGTGGTGGGTCTGCACGATCCGGGTCGCGCCACGGGTGGCGACCACCCGCGCGGTCTCGGCGGCCAGCACCCGGTCCCGCTCGGCGAGGCGTTCCGGACCGTCCGCCGGCACGTCGACCAGCCGGCCCTCCGCCTTCGACACGATCTTGCTGGTGACCACCAGCACGT
The DNA here is from genome assembly GCF_044455315.1 of Micromonospora sp. NPDC051300. Classification (NCBI taxonomy): domain Bacteria; kingdom Bacillati; phylum Actinomycetota; class Actinomycetes; order Micromonosporales; family Micromonosporaceae; genus Micromonospora; species Micromonospora sp. NPDC051300. Next base: position 44,725 of record NZ_JBITEP010000018.1, read on the forward strand.
CACCGTCGCGCAGCCAGGGCGCCGCGCCGGCGATCAACGCCGCCAGGTCGTCGCCCTCGCTCACGTGGCCGATGCCCGGCACCGGCAGGATCTCCAGCCTCACGTCAACTCCAGCGCGGCGCGCACCATCGCGGCGGTCGCCGTCTCGTCGGTCATCCGCAGCGGCGCCGAGGCGACCACCACGTCCGGCACCGTGGTCCCCGCGTCCTCCGGGGCGACCAGCCAGCCGTCGAGCAGCCCGCCGGCCGCGCGGCCGCCGTAGAGGCCACCCACCCCGGCCGCGCTGCACTCGACGCCGAGCACAGCCAGGCACCTGTCGGCCATGCCGCGTACCGGCGCGCCGCCGATGATCGGCGACACCCCGACGACCGGGGCCGGGCCGCCGGCCACCGCGTCGCGCAGGCCGGGCACGGCCAAGATCGGGGCGATGCTCACCACCGGGTTGCTCGGCGCGATCAGCACCACGTCCGCGTCGGCGATCGCCTCGACCACGCCGGGGGCGGGCTTCGCCGCGTCCGCGCCGACGAAGACGAACTGGCGCGTCGGTACGTCGGCCCGGTACCGCACCCACCACTCCTGGAAGTGGATCGCCCGCCGCCCCTCGTCGTCCTCGACGACGGCGTGGGTCTCCAGGCGCTCGTCCGTCGCCGGCAGCAGGCGTACGCCCGGCTGCCAGCGGGTCGCCAGCGCCTCGGTGACCTGGGACAACGGATAGCCGGCGTTGAGCATCGTGGTGCGCACCAGATGGGTGGCGAGGTCCTTGTCGCCGAGACCGAACCAGCTCGGCTCCGCCCCGTACGCGGCCAGCTCGTCCTTGACCGTCCAGGTCTCGCCGACCCGACCCCAGCCGCGCTCCGGGTCGGCGCCGCCGCCGAGCGTGTAGAGCACGCTGTCCAGGTCGGGACAGACCTTCAGGCCGTGCAGCAGGAGGTCGTCGCCGACGTTGACCACGGCGGTCACCTCGGCGCCCACCTGGCGGGCGTACGCCCGGACGCCGAGCAGGAAGCGGGCGCCCCCGATGCCGCCGGTCAGTACCACGATGCGCATGCCGTCCATCCTTGCGCACGGGCCGCCGCCGATCGCCCGGTGGCCGGAGAGACTAGGCTCACTTCGCCAACTGTCCGCTTTCGTCCCCTGGGGGAGTCCGTGACCAGCCCCGCCGAGCCCGCGTCCGGTGACGCCGCGCAGGCCAGCCAACTGACCAAACCGCTACGCGAACTGGCCGCGCTCGTCCTGCTCGGCGCGAACGCCATCCTGCTCTTCGCCGCGCTGCTGCGCCTGCTGGTGCCGACCGACGACTACAGCACGTTCAGCGGCCGGGCCGGGAGCGCCTTCTTCGCCTTCGTCGGGCTGGAGGCGACAGTCCTGCCGCTGCTGGCCGTCCTGCTCGCCACGCACGTCCGGCCGGTGCTGCCGAAGGCGAAACTGATCACCCAGGTCGCGGTGGTCGAGTACCTGGTCTCCGCGATCTTCGGCGCGCTGACGTTCCTGGCGTGGGTGGTCGGCCGGCTCGCCGACGGCGAGGTGCTCGACGCCTTCCTCGGCCTGCTCACCCGGGTGGCCTGGCTGGCGATCTTCGCGGTCGCCGCGTACGTGGTGGTCAGGATCTGGCGCACGCTCTACTACGTGCCGAAGCCCAAGCCGCAGCCCGGCGTCTACGGCCAGGCCCAGCCCGGCTGGCCGCAGCAGCCCGGCCAGCCCGGCGGTTACCCGGCGCCCGGTGGCTACCCGCCGGCCGGTGTGCCCCCGCAGCCCGGCCAGCCCCCGGCGGGCTACCCGCACCCGGGCGCGCCGCAGCCCGGCTGGCCGCAGGCCGGCTCGTACGGCCAGCCGCAGTCGGCGCCGCCGTTCAACACCGCGCCCCCGCACGCCCCGCAGTCGGCCCCGCCGTTCGGGGCCCCGCAGCCCGGTTCGCCGTCCGGCCCGCAGTTCGGGGCTCCGCCGTCCGGCCCGCAGTTCGGTGCTCCGCCGTCCAGCGCCCCGCCGTTCGGCCAGCCGTCCGGGGCCCCGCAGTTCGGTGCTCCGCCGTCCGCGCCGCCGTTCGGCCAGCCGCCGTCGGCGGACCCGACCCAGGCGATCCCGCGCCAGCCCGCCGAGCCGGGCCGGCCCGAGTCCCCGACCGAGGAGGAGCGCACCCAGCGCTTCGACCGCGAGGACCCGAACCAGCCCCGATGACCCGGTGGCGGTCCACCGCCACCCGACAGCAAGTGTTAAGCGGGGCCCCCTCCTCTGCCGGAGGCGTTAAGAGGGGGCCCCTCCTTACACCCCGGAGGGGTGCGATGGTTGATGCGAGTGTGCGGCGGGCGCTGGGTCGCGCCGCCACCGGCCGGGCGCTGAACACGGACGAGGCGGCGGAGCTGCTCACCGCGCGCGGCGAGCCCCTCGACGAGCTGCTGAGGATCGCCGGTGAGATCCGCGACGCCGGGCTGCGGGAGGCCGGCCGGCCCGGCGTGGTGACCTACTCCAAGAAGGTCTTCGTGCCGCTGACCCGGCTCTGCCGGGACCGCTGCCACTACTGCACGTTCGCCACCGTGCCGCACCGGCTGCCGGCCGCCTACCTGGAACGCGACGAGGTGCTGGCGATCGCCCGCGAGGGCGCCGCGCAGGGCTGCAAGGAGGCGCTGTTCACGCTCGGCGACCGGCCCGAGGAGCGGTGGCCGGCCGCCCGGCGGTGGCTGGACGAGCGGGGGTACGACTCGACGCTCGACTACCTGCGCGCCTGCGCGGTGGCGGTGCTGGAGGAGACCGGCCTGCTGCCGCACCTCAACCCGGGCGTGCTCTCCTGGTCGGAGTTGCAGCGGCTCAAGCCGGTCGCGCCGAGCATGGGCATGATGCTGGAGACCACCGCGACCCGGCTCTGGTCGGAGCCGGGCGGCCCGCACTTCGGCTCGCCGGACAAGGAGCCCGCGGTGCGGCTGCGGGTGCTCGACGACGCCGGCCGGGTCGGCGTGCCGTTCACCACGGGCATCCTGATCGGCATCGGCGAGACCGGCGCCGAGCGGGTCGACGCGCTGTTCGCGATCCGCCGCGCCATGCGGGAGTACGGCCACCTCCAGGAGGTGATCGTGCAGAACTTCCGCGCCAAGCCGGACACCGCGATGCGCGGCATGCCGGACGCGGAACTGCACGACCTGGCCGCCACCGTGGCGGTGGCCCGGGTGCTGCTCGGCCCGAAGGCCCGCATCCAGGCGCCGCCGAACCTGATCGCCGGCGAGTACGACCTGCTGCTGCGCGCCGGCATCGACGACTGGGGCGGCGTCTCGCCGGTCACACCCGACCACGTCAACCCGGAGCGGCCCTGGCCGCAGCTCGACGAGCTGGCCGCGCGCACCGCGAGCGCCGGCTTCACGCTGCGCGAACGGCTGACCGTCTACCCGGAGTACGTGCGGGCCGGCGGCCCGTGGCTGGACCCGCGCCTGCTGGCGCACGTCACCGCGCTCGCCGACCCGGTGACCGGGCTGGCGGTCGAGGACGCCCGCCCGGTGGGCCGGCCGTGGCAGGAGCCGGAGGAGGTCTTCGGCGGCCGGACGGATCTGCACGCCACCATCGACGTGACCGGGCGGACCGAGGACCGGCGCGGCGACTTCGACAGCGTCTACGGCGACTGGTCCGAGGTGGCCGGCAAGGTGTCCGCGGAGGCGCGCGCGGTGCGCGCCGGCGTACCCGGGACCGGCGGCGCGGACGGCGACCTGCGCGCGGGGCTGCGGCTGGCGGCGCGGGACCCGGGCGCGTTGCTGGCGCCGGCGCACGAGGCGAAGGCGCTGGCCCTCTTCGGCGCGGACGGCCCGGCGCTCGACGAGCTGTGCCGGCTCGCCGACGACGCGCGCCGCGACGCGGTCGGCGACGACGTGACCTACGTCGTCAACCGGAACATCAACTTCACCAACGTCTGCTACGTGGGCTGCCGGTTCTGCGCGTTCGCGCAGCGGGAGAGCGACGCGGACGCGTTCCGGCTGTCCCTGGAGCAGGTCGCCGACCGGGCCGAGGAGGCGTGGTCGGCGGGCGCCTCCGAGGTCTGCCTCCAGGGCGGCATCGACCCGAAGATGCCGGTGACCGGCTACGCCGACATCGTCCGCGCGATCAAGGCGCGGGTGCCCGGGATGCACGTGCACGCGTTCTCCCCGATGGAGATCGTCACCGCGGCGGCGAAGGCCGGCGTGCCGGTGCGGGAGTGGCTGGGCATGCTGCGCGAGGCGGGCCTGGACACCATCCCGGGGACCGCCGCCGAGATCCTCGACGACGACGTGCGCTGGGTGCTCACCAAGGGCAAACTGCCGGCCGCCGCCTGGGTCGACGTGGTCAGCACGGCCCACGAGCTGGGCATCCGCTCCAGCTCCACGATGATGTACGGCCACGTCGACCACCCCGGCCAGTGGCTGGCCCACTTCCGGGTGCTGGCCGGGGTGCAGGACCGCACCGGCGGCTTCACCGAGTTCGTGGCGCTGCCGTTCGTGCACACGAACGCGCCGATCTACCTGGCCGGCATCGCCCGGCCGGGGCCGACCTGGCGGGAGAACCGGGTGGTGCACGCGATGGCCCGGTTGCTGCTGCACGGCCGGATCGACAACATCCAGTGCTCGTGGGTGAAGCTCGGTGACGCGGGCACGGTGGAGATGCTGCGCGGCGGCTGCAACGACCTCGGCGGCACGTTGATGGAGGAGACCATCTCCCGGATGGCCGGCTCGGGCAACGGTTCGGCGCGCACCGAGGAGCAGTTGCGGGCCATCGCCGAGGCGGCCGGGCGGCCGTTCCGCAAGCGCACGACCGCGTACGGTCACGCCGGCGCCTGACGTCGAACCTTTTTCCGCGCCGCGCCGTACCTGTGGATGCCGGCGGCGGTTGCGGCGAGGACCGCCGCCGGTGACCCCAGCCCGGGGATCCGGCGGCGTCCGGGTGCCCGGCCCCTGCGGCGCTGCGGCGCCGGTTGCGGAAAGGTTGCCGATGAGCACTGACGAGACCACCGACGCGCCGAAGCGGCGGGCCTGGCCGCGGTTGACCCGCCGGCAGACGTTGACCGCCGCCGCGAGCGCCACCCTCGGCGCGGCCGCGCTCACCGTGCCGGGTCTGTCCGCCGCGCAGAACGCCCCGTCCGCGAGCCGGCGCGACGAGCCGATCGTGGTGCATCTGCGCGACGCCGCGACCGGCACGATGGACGTCTTCGTCGGCACGACCCGGGTCGAGGTACGCGACCGCGGTCTGGCCGACCGCCTGGTGCGCGCCGCCCGCCGCTGATCCCCGCCCCTCCCGGCGCGGGCTCCCGACGCCGGTCCCACTCACGTTTCCCCGACGAAGGTGTGGTCCGCCATGTCCTCTCACCGCGAGGCCCCGGAGATCGCCAAGGATCCGGTCGCCGACAGCTCTGATCTTTACGCGTTCGTCAGTCCGACCCGACCGGACACGGTCACGTTGATCGCCAACTACGTGCCGGTGCAGCTTCCGTCCGGTGGCCCCAACTTCTTCGAGTTCGGCGACGACGTCCGCTACGAGATCCACGTCGACAACGACGGCGACGGTTACCCGGACGTCACCTATCGGTTCGAATTCACCACCGAGATCACGAATCAGAACAGCTTCCTCTACAACACCGGCCCGATCGAGTCGCTGGACAGCAAGAACTGGAACCGGCGCCAGTTCTACCGGCTGACCCGGGTGGCGGACGGTCGCGAGCACGTGCTGGCCACGAAGCTGCCCTGCCCGCCGTGCAACGTGGGTCCGCTGTCCACGCCGAACTACCAGAATCTCGTGAAGCAGGCCACGTTCAAGCTGTCCACCGGGGAGAAGGTGTTCGCCGGCCAGCGCGCCGACGGTTTCTTCGTGGACCTGGGCGCGGTGTTCGACCTGGGCACGCTGCGGCCGTTCCAGCAGTTGCACGTGGCCGGCAAGAAGCTGTTCAAGACCGAGGGCGAGCCGGTCAACGCGCTGGACCGGCTGAACGTGCACAGCATCGCCGTCCAGGTGCCGCTGGCCAAGGTGCGCCGCAAGGCGAGCCGGTACGGCTACGCCGACCGCGCGTCGACGATCGGCGTCTGGACCAGCGCCTCCCGGCAGCAGGTCCGGGTGCTCGGCGACCGGGTGTCGAAGGACGTGACCACCGGCCCGTTCACGCAGGTGTCGCGGCTCGGCAACCCGTTGTTCAACGAGGTGATCGTGCCGATGTCCAAGAAGGATCTGTGGAACACCCTCCCGCCCTCGGAGGACAAGCGGTTCGCCGGTTTCGTCGAGCGACCCGAGCTGGCCGCGCTGCTGCCGGTGCTCTACCCGGGGGTGTTCGGCAACCTGGAGAAGCTGAACAAGGCGAAGAAGCCGCGCGCGGACCTGCTGGCGATCCTGCTCACCGGCGTACCGGCCGGGCTGATCGACGGCTTCGCGAACACCACCGGCGACACCCAGGCCGACATGCTGCGGCTGAACACGGCGATCCGGCCCAGCGCCAAGCCGGACCGGTTCGGCGTGCTCGGCGGCGACCTGGCCGGCTTCCCCAACGGCCGGCGGGTCGGTGACGACGTGGTGACGATCGCGCTGCGGGCGATCGCCGGGCTCACCGTGCCGCTTGTGGACAAGACGTTCACGCCGGACGCCGCGGCGGCGGCCGTCACGCCGGGCCTGGACGCCGGCGACGTGACCGCGCCGTTCCTCGCCGACTTCCCGTTCCTCGGCACCCCGTACGACGGGTTCAACAACCCGCCGGCGAAGAAGTCCTGACGGGAGCGCGCCATGCACCAGCATCATGATCTCGGCCCGTCCTACCGTGGCACCGTCATGCTCGACCTCGGCGGCGACACCGGCGCGCTGATCATCCACACCGGCCGGGACCTGCACGGACGGGAGATCGAGATCAGCCGCGCGGATCGGGACGGACCGCGTACCCATTCGGCGGTCCGGGAGCGGCACGTCCGGGACGGGGTCTTCCACAGTGCCGTCTACCCGGACCTGGAGGCGGGCGTGTATACCGTCTGGTGGGACGACGACACGCCGGCCGGCGCGATTTCCGTCACCGGCGGGTCGATCGCCGAATTCGTCTGGCCGACCAGCTCACCGTCGCGAACCGACTGACCGGCCACTCCGCCGACCCGCGCGCCCCGTCCACATGGTGGACGGGGCGCGATCGGCGTTGATCGCCCTGGCAGGCGGTACCCAGTCGGGCGCGTTACCCTTTGCCCCACCATTCGTGATCTTGGACGACGGCCGGCGGGGGCGCCCGGCCGGCCCACCCGGTGCCGCGCCACGGCAGAAAACTTCTGGCAACTCGCCGGGGAGGGCGTTACTCGTCCGGGGTCTGAATCGATAGGGCAGGTTGCGAGGCTAGGGGCGACCACGGCGGTTGTCCCGGACGTGTCGGGAGGGCGACTCCATTATCAAGTTTGGCTTGACGGCGCACGCATTACACGCGTGTAATTTGAATGGGGTTGTTCGCACGGAAGCGCACCAATTGGGCCCGTACGAACAGGCACGCCTTTCGCGTGGGGGGTTGCAGCGGCGAATGACGCCGGTGCGCGACAAGGAGGCAATCGATGGACGGCCAGCTCGAGGTGGCCGACCTGCTCGGGAACGCGCCGGAGTGGCAGGAGCGAGCGCTCTGCTCGCAGACCGACCCGGAGGCGTTCTTTCCCGAGAAGGGCGGCTCGACCCGCGAGGCGAAGCGCATCTGCTCGCGGTGTGAAGTGAAGACGGAATGTCTGGAGTACGCGCTCGGCCACGACGAGCGGTTCGGCATCTGGGGCGGCCTCTCCGAACGGGAGCGGCGCAAGCTCAAGCGGCGGGTCGCCGCCTGAGGAGCGTACGGGCCGGGGCGGTGGGGGCCGCTCGGGTCCGTAGGGCGCGGCGTGCCGCGCTCAGGCCAGCTCGTCGGGGTCGACCCCGAGCAGGTTCGCCACCTGCTCGATGATCACGTCGTGCACGAGATCCGCCAGGTCCTCCCGGTCCATCGCGCGGAACTCCAACGGCCGCCGGTAGAGCACGATGCGCGGCGGCACCTCCTGGCGGCCCGGGCGACCGGGCAGGAGGCGGGCGAGCGGCACCTCGCCGTCCTCCAACACGTCGGAGTCGTAGACGTTCAGGTCCGGCGGGACGTCCTCGACCGCGAACTCCACCCCGGCCAGTTCCTTGGCGAACCGGCGTTCGAGCGTCTCCACGGTGTCGAGCACCAGGTCGTCGAAGACCTCGGCCTTGGTCCGGGCCAGCGGCACGGTGGCCGGCACCAGCCGCCCGCGCAGCCCCCGACCGTGCCGGTCGCGGTGGGTGCGCCGGCCGGAGCCGGGGCGGCGGTTCTGCGGGCTCGTCATGACGGACAGGGTAGCCCGGTGGCCCGGCCCGGCCGCCGTGGCGCGGCGACCCGGCGCGCCGACCGGGCGAATTGTGATCACCATGACGGGCGTGTCGTAACGCGAAGCGGTGCGCCGGACCCGGTAATGGGGATACCCTGCCGCACGTGAGGTCACCACGGCGCTGCTCCCGTAACGGCTGCCCCCGGCAAGCGGTCGCCACATTGACCTATGTCTACAACGAGTCGACGGCGGTGGTGGGCCCGCTCGCGGCGTTCGCCGAACCGCACACCTACGACCTCTGTGAGCAGCACGCCCGCAGCCTGACCGCCCCGCGCGGCTGGGACGTGGTGCGGCACGAGGGCGAGTTCGAGCCGCCGCCGCCCACCACGGACGACCTGGTCGCGCTGGCCGAGGCGGTCCGCGAGGCCGCCCGCCCGGCCCCGCCGCGCCCGCCCGAGGACCCCCAGTCCCGCCCGCAGTCCCAGCCCCCGCACCAGCAGGGCCGCCGGGGCCACCTCCGGGTGATCCCGCCCAACCACTGACCGCCGGTCAGTGGCCCAGGAAGCGGGTGAAGAGGGCCGCCCGGCGGGACGGACGGTCAGTGCGGTGCTCACGGGCGTCGGCGGATGACATCACCCGCAGGCCGGCGTTGATCGCGAGCCAGCGCAGCGGCTCCGGTTCCCAGCGGGGGGAGCGGTGCCCGACCCAGGGCAGCGCGGTCAGGTCGCTCTCCACGCCCCGGATCAGGTCGGCGAGCGTACGGCCGGCCAGGTTGCTGGTGCCGACGCCGTCGCCGACGTACCCGCCGGCCCAGGCCGACCCGGTGCCCCGGTCCAGCCCGACGGAGGCGGCCCAGTCCCGGGCCACGCCGAGCGGACCGCCCCAGGCGTGCGTGACCGGCGGCTCCGGTCCGAGCACCGGGAACAGTTCGCCGAGCGCCCGTCGCAACGCCCCGAACACCCGGGGCTCCCGGTCGAAGCCGGGCCGCACCCGGGAGCCGTAGTGGTAGGGCGCGCCCCGCCCGCCGAACGCGAGCCGGTCGTCGGCGGTGCGCTGGCCGTAGACGATCACGTGCCGGTGGTCGGCGAACGTCTCCCGCCGGGCCAGCCCGATCCGGGCCCAGGTCTCCGCCGGCAGCGGCGGGGTGGCCACCATCAGCGAGTAGACCGGCGCCACCGTCCGCCGGTGCCCGGGGAGCGCCGGCGTGAAGCCCTCGGTCGCGCGGACCACCACCGGAGCCCGGACCACGCCCGCCGGGGTCACCGCCGCGCCCGGCCGCATCTCGGTCACCGGGGTACGTTCGAAGACGCGTACCCCCCGGCGCTCCACCGCCCGGGCCAGACCGCGGACCAGCTTCGCCGGGTGCACGGCCGCGCAGTGCGGGGTGTACGTGCCGCCGCGTACCCCGTCGGCGGCGCAGCGCGCGCCGGCCTCGGCGGCGTCCAGCAGCACCAGGTCGTCGTCGGTCAGCCCGTAGGCGCGGGCCTCGGCCACGGCGGACCGGGCCCGGTCGAGTTGCGCCCGCGAGCGGGCGAGCAGCACCGTCCCGCCCGCCGCCCAGTCGCAGTCGACGCCCTCCGCCGCGACCACCCGGCCGACCTCGCCGACGGTGGCGTGCATGGCCCGCTGCATGGCGAGCGCCCGGTCCCGCCCGTGCCGGCGGGCCAGCGCCGGCAGCGAGGTGGGGAACAGCGCCGAGCACCAGCCGCCGTTGCGGCCGGACGCGCCGTACCCGGCGATCTCGCGCTCCAGCACGACGACCCGCAACGTCGGGTCGGCCTCGGCCAGGTAGTAGGCCGTCCACAGCCCGGTGTACCCGGCGCCCACGATCGCCACGTCGGCGTCCGTGTCGCCGGGCAACCCGGCCCGTGGGGTCAGCGGCTCGTCCAGGTCGGACAGCCAGTAGGACAGGTCCCGGTAGCGCACGGCCTACAGCCGGGACCACGCCTCGGTGAGCACGACCCGCAGGATCTGCTCGATCTCGTCGAACTGCTGCTGCTCGGCGATCAGCGGCGGGGCGAGCTGCACCACCGGGTCGCCCCGGTCGTCGGCCCGGCAGTAGAGCCCGGCGGCGAAGAGCGCGGTGGAGAGGAAACCGCGCAGCAGCCGCTCGGACTCCGCCTCGTCGAACGTCTCCCGGGTCGCCTTGTCCTTGACCAGCTCGATGCCGTAGAAGTAGCCGTCGCCCCGGACGTCGCCGACGATCGGCAGGTCGGTCAGCTTCTCCAGGGTGGACCGGAACGCGTCCTCGTTGGCCCGGACGTGTCCGACCAGGTCCTCCCGCGCGAAGACCTCCAGGTTGGCCAGCGCCACCGCGCAGGAGACCGGGTGCCCGCCGAACGTCACGCCGTGCGCGAACATGCCGGTCTCGGTGAGGAACGGCTCCATCAGGCGCTCACTGGCGATCATCGCGCCGAGTGGGGCGTAGCCGGAGGTGATGCCCTTGGCGGTGGTGATGATGTCCGGCTGGTAGCCGTAGCGGGTGGCGCCGAAGTATTCGCCGAGCCGGCCCCAGGAGCAGATCACCTCGTCGCTGACCAGCAGCACGTCGTACGCGTCGCAGATCTCGCGGACCCGGGCGAAGTAGCCGGGCGGCGGCGGGAAGCAGCCGCCGGAGTTCTGCACCGGCTCCAGGAACACCGCCGCGACCGTGTCCGGCCCCTCCCGTTCGATCGCCCGGCCGATCTCGTCGGCGGCCCACCGGCCGAACGCCTCCGGGTCGTCGCCGTGCTCCGGGGCCCGGTAGAAGTTGGTGTTCGGCACCTTGATGCCGCCGGGCACCAGCGGCTCGAAGTCGCTCTTGATGCCGGGCAGCCCGGTGATCGACAGCGCCCCCATCGAGGTGCCGTGGTAGGCGATGTAGCGGCTGACCACCTTGTGCTTGTTGGGCTGGCCGGTGCGCTTGAAGAAGGCCCGGGCCAGCTTCCACGCCGCCTCGACGGCCTCCGAGCCGCCGGTGGTGAAGAAGACCCGGTTCAGGTCGCCCGGGGTGAGGGCGGCGATCCGCTCGGCCAGCTCCACGGCGGTCGGGTGGGCGTAGGACCAGAGCGGGAAGTAGGCCAGCTCGCCGGCCTGCTTCGCGGCGGCCTCGGCCAGCTCGGTCCGGCCGTGGCCGGCGTTGACCACGAAGAGGCCGGCGAGCCCGTCGAGGTAGCGGCGGCCCTGCGCGTCCCAGATGTACGCGCCCTCGCCGCGCACGATTGTCGGGACCTCGCCGGCGGAGTAGCTGGCCATCCGGGTGAAGTGCATCCAGAGGTGGTCGGTGGCGTTGGCCATGTCAGCCCCATCGGGTCGCGGGCCGGTCCGGGGTGACACCGGCCGCTCTGCCCATGGTTATCCCACAGCCGATGCCGAGATGGCAAGTGAGTGAGTGCTCACGCGACGAATTCAGCGACACCTGTTTGCATCAGCGACGGATTTCGCGGTCCCTGCGGTGGGTTCGGCTCGGCGTGTGATCGGACCCACGGGAAGCGACGGATGGTGGGGTGACGCGCCTAGAAACTTGATGACGTGGACGGATCACGGCGGCGAGCCATCCATGTCATCAAGTTCCTAGGCGCCGGCAGCCCTCACGCCGCGCATGCCGTTGGCGGACGTTCGGGACGTCCGCCAACACGGCCCACCGCAACACGCCGGTGGACCGCAGACGCCAACACGCAGCGTGGCTATCGTGCGGCGCTGCGCGTCGAGCGACAGGACGGGAGGTTCCGGTGGCGAACGAGGTGCTGCGGGTGGCGATGGCGGAGCGAGGCGAGACGGCCGAGTCGCTCGCCGCGAAGGTCCAGGTCGATCCGAAGACGGCGGCGCGCTGGCTGACGGCCGGCCGCATCCCGCATCCGCACACCCGGGTCGCGGTCGCCGAGGTGCTGGGCCGCGCGGCCGCCGAGCTGTGGCCGGAGCCGTTCCGCCGCCGCGACCTGCCGTGGTTCCGGCCGTGGGCCGAGCTGGAGCAGGACGCCGTCTCGATCCGCTCCTACCAGCCGCTGCTCGTGCCGGGCCTGCTCCAGACCGAGGGGTACGCACGCGCGGTGCTGGGCACGGGCGCGCTGCTCGCCCCCGTCGAGGTGGACGAGATAGTGGCGAGCCGGATCGCGCGTCAGCGCGTCCTCGATCGGGACGACCCGCCGCAACTCGTCGCGGTGATTGACGAGGTGGTGCTGCGCCGGCCGGTCGGCGACGGATCGGTGATGGCCGGGCAGCTCCGGCATCTCGCGGCGGTCGCGGAGTGGGAGCACGTCCAGGTCCGGGTGATCCCGGCCGACGGTCCGTGGCACACCGGCCTCGCCGGCCCGTTCGTGCTGGGCCGGCTGCCCGACGGGACGGAATTGGCGTATCTCGACAATCAGCTCCGCGGTCAGATCGTGACCGATCCGATCGATGTCGCTAGCCTGGGGCGAAGGTGGGAGAGCGTGACCGGTGAGGCGCTGCCCCGGCGGCGCTCGATCGAGCTGATCAGGGGAGTGGCGGAGGCATGGAGATGACCGGCGCCCGCTGGCGCACCGCGAGTCGCAGCAGCAACAACGGCGGCGACTGCGTCGAGGTGGCCGACAACCTGCCCGGCCGGGTGCTGGTGCGCGACAGCAAGGACCGCGCCGGCGGCACGCTCAGCTTCACCCCGACCGCCTGGCGGGCCTTTGTCGACCACGCTCAGGCGGTGCCCCAGCTGTAGGTCTGCTTGCGCAGCTTCAGGTAGACGAACGCCTCGGTGGAGAGCACCCCGGGCACGCCGCGCAACTTCTGCAGGATCTCCAGCAGGTGCGCGTCGTTGCGGCAGACCACCTCGGCCAGCAGGTCGAACGAGCCGGCGGTGATCACCACGTAGTCGATCTCCTCGAACTCGGCCAGCCGGTCGGCCACCGGCTCCAGGTCGCCGTCGGTGCGCAGCCCGATCATGGCCTGGCGGGGGAAGCCGAGCTGGAGCGGGTCGGTCACCGCGACGATCTGCATCACCCCGGCGTCGAGCAGGCGCTGCACCCGCTGCCGGACCGCCGCCTCGGACAGGCCGACCGCCTTGCCGATGCTCGCGTACGGGCGCCGGCCGTCCTCCTGGAGCTGCTCGATGATCTGCTTGGCCACGCCGTCGAGCAGAGCGTGATTGGCACCTTCACGCACGGTCACCCGCCGGTTGCCGTTGCCGTTCTCCGGTTGCCGGTTGACCATCGCCGCTCCCCATGTCCGATTCTCCGTGCCGAGCGTAGTGCCCGGGCGCAGTCTGGCGTATTTCGTGGCCCATAGCTATTCCCGCAACGGAATCCCTTGTGAGGGAGGGTTTCTCATGTCAGGATCAGTGCCCCATCGCCACCGACCCTCCCGCCGGCGAGCCACCCCCGTTCCGCCGCCGACGATGCCCCCCAAGGAGTCGTCACATGCGTAGTCCCCTCCGGACGCTCACCCGGCGTGGTCTGCTCTCCGGGACCCTCGGTTCGGCCGCGCTGCTCGCCACCGCGGGCACGCTCGCCGGCTGCGGCACCAAGGGCGCCCAGCAGACCGAGGCCGGATGCAAGAGCGAGGACCTGTCCGGCACCGAGAAGAAGCTGGCGTTCTCGAACTGGCCGCAGTACATGGACACCGACGAGAAGGACGCGGCCAAGCGCCCCACCCTCGACGCGTTCGTCGCCGCCTCCGGCATCCAGGTGACCTACACCGAGGACGTCAACGACAACAACGAGTTCTTCGGCAAGGTGCAGAACCAGCTCGCGGGCTGTCAGAGCACCGGCCGCGACATCATGGTGCTCACCGACTGGATGGCCGCCCGGATGATCCGGCTCGGCTGGGTCCAGAAGCTGGACAAGGCGAAGATCCCCAACGTCGAGGCCAACCTGCTGCCGTCGCTGCGCGGCCGCTCCTTCGACAAGGACACCCAGCTCGCCGTCCCCTGGCAGTCCGGCCTCGCCGGGCTGGCCTACAACGCCAAGGTGACCAAGGAGATCCGCACCGTCGACGAGCTGCTCACCCGCCCCGACCTCAAGGGCAAGGTGACCGCGCTGTCGGAGATGCGGGACACCATGGGCCTGCTGCTCCAGGCCGGCGGTCACGACCCGGCGAACTTCACCCCGGCCCAGTTCGACGACGCGTTGAACAAGCTCAAGAAGGCGGTGGACAGCAAGCAGATCCGCCGCTTCACCGGCAACGACTACGCACCCGACCTGGCCAAGGGCGACATCGCCGCGTGCATCGGCTGGTCCGGCGACGTGATCCAGCTCGGCTTCGAGGACGAGAAGATCAAGTTCGTGGTGCCCGAGTCCGGCGTCATGCTCTGGTCGGACAACATGCTCGTGCCGAACAAGGCCACCCACCGGGCCAACGCCGAGGCGCTGATGAACCACTACTACGACCCGGCGGTGGCGGCGAAGCTCGCCGCGTTCGTCAACTACATCTGCCCGGTGCAGGGCGCGCAGGCCGAGATGGAAAAGATCGACCCGGATCTGGCCAAGAATCCGCTGATCTTCCCGGATGACGCGATCCTGGCGAAGTCGAAGGTCTTCATGGCGCTGGACGAGCAGCGCGAGAAGGAGTACGAGACCAAGTTCCAGCAGGTCATCGGGGCGTGAGGCAGATGGCGCAGGAAGCACCGGCAGGCGATCTGCGACTGGTCGACGTCACCAAGCGGTTCGGCGTCTTCACCGCCGTGGACGACCTCAGCCTCACCGTCGCCCAGGGCACGTTCTTCGCCCTGCTGGGCGCGTCCGGCTGCGGCAAGACCACCACGCTGCGGATGATCGCCGGGCTGGAGGAACCGACGAGTGGTCGGGTGCTGCTCGGCGACCGGGACATCACCGGGCTGCGGCCGTACAAGCGGCCGGTCAACACCGTGTTCCAGAGCTACGCGCTCTTCCCGCACCTCGACATCCACGAGAACGTGGCCTTCGGGCTGCGCCGGCGCGGCATCCGCAAGGTGGCCGAGCAGGTCGAGCGGATGCTCGCGCTGGTCCAGCTCGAAGGGTACGGCCGGCGCCGACCGGCCCAACTCTCCGGCGGCCAGCAGCAGCGCGTGGCACTGGCCCGGGCGCTCATCAACCACCCGCAGATGCTGCTGCTCGACGAGCCGCTCGGGGCGCTCGACCTGAAACTGCGCCGGCAGATGCAGATCGAGCTGAAGCGGATCCAGGCCGAGGTCGGCATCACCTTCCTGCACGTCACGCACGACCAGGAAGAGGCGATGTGGATGGCGGACACGGTCGCGGTGATGAACGCCGGACGGATCGAGCAGCTCGGCGCGCCCGCCGACATCTACGAGTACCCGGCCAGCCCGTTCGTGGCGAACTTCCTCGGCCAGTCCAACCTCATCGCGGCCGAGGTCAACGGCCGGGACGCGGACGACCTGCTGGTCACCGGGCACGGCAACCGGTTCGCCGCGCCGATCGACCGGGCCCGGTCCCGCGACGGCGCGGTCTGGCTCGGCGTCCGGCCGGAGAAGCTGCACCTGGTCGCCGACCGCACCGCGGTGCCGGACGGGCGCAACGCGATGAGCGGCGTGCTGACCGACATCTGCTACGCCGGCGTGAGCACCGAGTTCCTGCTCCGCACCGCCTGGGGGCAGGAGATGTCGGTGTTCACCGCCAACAGCGAGCCGGACGCCCGCCTGGTCCCCGGCGCCGAGGTCACCGCGCACTGGCATCCGCGGCACTCCTTCGTCCTGGCGCGCGACGACTCCGCCGACGCCGACGGCAGCCCCACCCGGCCCGGTGCCACCCGCGGTGGCCCGGCGGACGGCGGCCCGGCGGACGGTGGTGTCGGCGCGTCGCAGCGTCTGGAAGCCGCGACATGACGGCGCTCGCCCACCTCGGCGGGGCGTCACCCACCACGCCTGCCGCGCCCGCGTCCGACCGGAGGCGGCGCCACCGTCTCCTGCCGTATCTGCTGCTGCTGCCGGGCGCGGCCTGGCTGCTGGTCTTCTTCGCGCTGCCGCTGCTCCAACTCGCCGCGGCGAGCCTCTACGACCCGTCCGGCTCGCTCTCCACCGGGTACGCGATGACCTGGGCGGTCGGCAACTACCCGGACGCGTTGCAGGCGTACTGGCCACAGTTCGTCAGGTCCTTCCTCTACTCGGCGCTCGCGCTCGTGCTGGCGCTGCTGATGGGCTACCCGCTGGCGTACGCGATCGCGCAGAAGGCCGGCCGGTGGAAGAACCTGCTGCTGGTGGCCGTGGTCGCGCCGATGTTCACCAGCTTCCTGGTGCGCACGCTGGCCTGGAAGACCATCCTGTCGGACAACGGCGCGCTGGTCGGGCTGCTGCGCGACGTGCACCTGCTCGGCCCGGACGGCCGGCTGCTGGCCACTCCGGTCGCGGTGGTGCTCGGCCTGACGTACAACTTCCTGCCGTTCCTGGTGCTGCCGCTGTACGCGAGCCTGGAGCGGCTCGACCCCCGGTTGCTGGAGGCGGCGAGCGACCTCTACGCGAGCCCGCTGCGCGCGTTCGGCAAGGTCACCCTGCCGCTGTCGATGCCCGGGCTGATCGCCGGCACGCTGCTGTTCTTCATCCCGGCCACCGGTGACTACATCAACGCCGAACTGCTCGGCACGCCGAGCGAATACATGATCGGCAACGTCATCGACTCGGCGTTCCTGGTCCGCCTCGACTATCCGCAGGGCGCGGCGCTGTCGTTCCTGCTGATGGCCGCGATCCTGGCGATCGTCTTCGTCTACCTGCGGAAGGCCGGCACGGAGGAGGTGCTGTGAGCGCACGACGCTGGCTCGCCGACCGGTGGGTGATGGGCGTGGCCCTGCTCGTCCTCGGCTATCTCACGCTACCGATCCTGGTGGTCGCCGGGCTCTCCTTCAACCGGCCGACCAGCCGGCTCTCCTACGACTTCAACGAGTTCACGCTGGACAACTGGGCCCGGCCCTGCGCCACCGCCGACATGTGCGACGCGGTGGTGCGCAGCATGGAGATCGGCCTGATCGCCACCGTCGTCTCCACCGTGCTCGGCACGCTGATGGCGTTCGCGCTGGTCCGGCACGGCTTCCGTGGCCGGTCCGGGATCAACGGCCTGATCTTCCTGCCGATGGCCACCCCGGAACTGGTGATGGGCACCTCGCTGCTCGCCCTCTTCGTCGCCGCCGGGGTGCCGCAGGGCTTCTGGACCATCGTCATCGCGCACGTGATGTTCTGCGTGTCGTTCGTGGTGGTCACCGTCAAGGCCCGGCTCGCCGGCATGGACCGGCGGCTGGAGGAGGCCGCGATGGACCTCTACGCCAGCGAGTGGCAGACGTTCCGCCGGATCACGCTGCCGCTGGTGCTGCCAGGCATCGTGGCCGCCGCGCTGCTCGCGTTCTCGCTCAGCTTCGACGACTTCATCATCACCAACTTCAACGCCGGCACCACCGTCACGTTCCCGATGTACGTCTGGGGCGCCGCCCAGCGGGGCATCCCGCCGCAGGTCAACGTCATCGGCACGGCCATGTTCGTCATCGCGCTGCTGCTGGTCGGGGCCAGCTCGCTGCGCGGCCGGCGGACCCGACGGGCCGCCCTCGCGGTGATCGCCACCCCGGCGGGGAAGCCATGACGCTTCCGCATACCGGCCGGGCGCTGGCCGACGCGGCGCCCGTCCCGTACTGGCTGGACCGCCCGGAACGCCCCGACCCGCTGCCGCCGCTGACCGGCACCCACGCCGCCGACCTGCTGGTGGTCGGTGGCGGCTACGCCGGGCTGTGGACCGCGCTGCTGGCCAAGGAGGCCGACCCGGACCGCGACGTGCTCCTGGTCGACGCCGGCACCTGCGGCTGGGCGGCGTCCGGCCGCAACGGCGGGTTCTGCGCCGCCTCGCTCACCCACGGGCTGGCCAACGGCGTGGAGCGGTTCCCCGACGAGATCGGCGAGCTGGAACGGCTCGGCCGGGAGAACCTGGACGCCATCGCCGCCACCGTCGCGACGTACGGCATCGACTGCGACCTCGCGCGCACCGGGGAACTGGCGGTGGCGGTCGAGCCGTACCAGCTCGACGGGCTCGCCGCCGACGCCGAGCTGGGCCGCCGGTACGGCCGCGACGTGCGCCTGCTCGACCGCGACGAGGTACGCGCCGAGGTGGCCTCGCCGACGTACCTCGGTGGGCTGTGGGACGTCGACCGGACGGCGCTGCTCGACCCGGCGAAGCTCGCCTGGGGGCTGCGCCGGGCCGCCCTCGGCCTGGGCGTGCGGATCCACGAGCACACCCGGGTCACCGGGCTGGCCGCCGACGGCGCCGCGCTGCGCGCCACCACGGCCGGCGGCGCGGACGCCGCGCCCGGCGTGGTGCGGGCCGACCGGGTGGCGCTCGCCACCAACGCGTTCCCGCCGCTGCTGCGCCGGCTGCGCGCGTGGACCGTGCCGGTCTACGACTACGCGCTGACGACCGAGCCGCTGTCCGCCGCGCAGCGGGACGCGATCGGCTGGCGCAACGGGCAGGGGCTGGCGGACACCGGCAACCAGTTCCACTACTACCGGCTCACCGCCGACGGGCGGATCCTGTTCGGCGGCTACGACGCGGTCTACCACTACGGCAACCGGGTGGCCCCGGCGCTGGAGCAACGGGAGGCCACGTTCCGCACCCTGGCCGCGCACTTCTTCACCACGTTCCCGCAACTGGAGGGGCTGCGGTTCAGCCACCGCTGGGGCGGGGTGATCGACACCTGCACCCGGTTCTGCGCGTTCTTCGGCACCGCCCACTCCGGCCGGCTGGCGTACGCGGCCGGCTACACCGGGCTCGGCGTCGGGGCGACCCGGTTCGCCGCGCGCGTGACGCTCGACCTGCTCGCCGGCGCGGACACCCCGCTGACCCGGCTCGACCTGGTGCGCCGCAAGCCACTGCCGTTCCCGCCGGAGCCGTTCCGGGCCGCCGGCATCAACCTCACCCGCTGGTCGCTCGCCCGCGCCGACGCGCGGGGCGGGCGGCGCAACCTCTGGCTCCGTACTCTCGACCGCTCTGGACTGGGGTTCGACTCCTGATGCGTATCCTGCTCGTCGGCGCCGGTGGCGTCGGCTCCGCCGCCGTATCCATCGCCGCCCGCCGTACCTTCTTCGAGACCATGGTGGTCGCCGACCACGACCCGGCGCGCGCCGCCCGGGCGGTCGCCGGCCACGGCGACCGGTTCGTCGCCGCCACCGTCGACGCGTCCGACGCCGACGCGGTCGCCGCGCTCTGCCGGGAACACCGGATCACCCACGTGCTCAACGCCGTCGACCCGCGCTTCGTCATGCCGATCTTCGACGGGGCGTTCGCCGCCGGCACCGACTATCTCGACATGGCCATGTCGCTGTCCCGTCCGCACCCCGACCGTCCCTACGCCGAGCCCGGCGTCAAGCTCGGCGACGGGCAGTTCGCCGTCGCCGACCGGTGGGCCGACGCCGGCCGCCTCGCGCTCTGCGGCATCGGCGTCGAACCGGGCCTCTCCGACGTGTTCGCCCGCTACGCCGCCGACGAGCTGTTCGCCGAGATCGACGAGATCGGGGTACGCGACGGCGCGAACCTCACCGTCGCCGGCCACGAGTTCGCCCCCTCCTTCTCCATCTGGACCACCATCGAGGAGTGCCTCAACCCGCCGGTGATCTGGGAGGCCGACCGCGGCTGGTTCACCACCGAGCCGTTCAGCGAGCCGGAGGTGTTCGACTTCCCGGCCGGCATCGGGCCGGTCGAGTGCGTCAACGTGGAGCACGAGGAGGTGCTGCTGATCCCGCGCTGGGTGCCGGCGAAACGGGTCACGTTCAAGTACGGCCTCGGCGCCGAGTTCATCGAGGTGCTGCGCACGCTGCACAAGCTCGGCCTGGACTCGACCGACCCGGTGCGGGTGCGCGGCGTCGACGTGTCGCCGCGTGACCTGGTGGCCGCCGCGCTGCCCGACCCCGCCACGCTCGGCGACCGGATGAGCGGCAAGACCTGCGCCGGCACGTGGGTCACCGGCACCGGGCCGGACGGCCGGCCCCGCCGCGTCTACCTCTACCACGTGGTCGACAACGAGTGGTCGATGGCCGAGTACGGCCACCAGGCGGTGGTGTGGCAGACCGCGGTCAACCCGGTCGTCGCGCTGGAACTGCTGGCCGGCGGCGCGTGGTCCGGCACCGGCGTGCTCGGACCCGAGGCGTTCCCGCCGAAGCCCTTCCTGGACCTGCTCACCGGCTACGGTTCCCCCTGGGGGATGGAGGAGCGATGACCCGGTACGGCCCGATGTACGGTCCCGACGTCACGTTCCTCGGCGTGCCGCCGTGCACCGTCGAGGAGCCGGTCACCTACGCCGACGCCGACGTCGTGGTCATCGGCGCGCCGTTCGACGGCGGCACGTCGCACCGGCCCGGCACCCGGTTCGGGCCGTCCGCCATCCGGCAGGCGTGCTACCTGCCGCACGACGGCTCCCGCCCGTCCCTGGCGCTGCGCGTGGACGCGCTCACGGACCTGTGCGTCTACGACGCCGGGGACGTGGAGATGTTCGGCGGCGACATCGAGCGTTCGCTGGCCGCCCTGGAGACCGCCGTGCACGCGGTCGCCGCCGCCGGGGCGATCCCGGTGGTGCTCGGCGGCGACCACTCCATCGCGCTGCCGGACGCCACCGGGGTGGCCCGGCACCACGGGCTCGGCCGGGTGTCGCTGGTGCACTTCGACGCGCACGCCGACACCGGTGACGTCGAGTTCGGCTCGCTGCACGGGCACGGCCAGCCGATGCGCCGACTGATCGAGTCCGGCGCGGTACGCGGCGACCGCTTCCTCCAGATCGGCCTGCGCGGCTACTGGCCCGGCCCGGACACGCTTGCGTGGATGGCCGAGCAGCGGATGCGCTCGTACGAGATGACCGAGATCGTGGCGCGCGGGCTGGACACCTGCCTGACCGAGGCGTTCGGCATCGCCACCGACGAGTGCGAGGGCGTCTTCCTCTCCGTCGACGTGGACGTGGTCGACCCCGGCATGGCCCCCGGCACCGGCACCCCCGAGCCCGGCGGCTTCACCTCCCGGCAACTGCTCGACGCGGTCCGCCGGGTCTGCTACGAACTGCCCGTGGTGGGCCTGGACGTGGTCGAGGTCGCCCCGCCGTACGACCACGCCGACATCACCGCCTACCTGGGCAACCGCGTGGTCCTTGAGGCGTTGTCCGCGATCGCCCGCCGCCGCCGCGACGCCGCCTCCGGAACCCCCTGGGACCCCACCCAGCCCCTCCTCGACGACCGCTGACCCCCCGCCCCGTTGATCTTGCAGTTTGTGCCCCGGCATTCCGGTCGCTTCGGGACACAACGAGGGCACCAACTGCAAGATCGCGCGAGGGGTGGGAGGGGACTAGCACGCGAGGGGTCGGGGGTGGGGGTTGTGCACAAGGGCGGGTTGTCCACAGCGGGGAGCGGTGGGGGACGAGGCGGGAGCGTGCGGGGCGGGATGGTGGGCGCATGTCTGCCGAGTTGTGGCGCACCCGGGAACTGATCCGGGCGCTCACCGTCAAGCGGGTACGAACGCAGGTCGAGCGGGAGGAGTTGATCCGGGTCCGGCGTGGTGTCTACGCGCCGACGCGCTGCGACGACGAGGACGAACTGCGGGCGCTCCTGCTGTGCCTGCCCGCCGGCGCGATGCTGGCCATGCAGTCCGCCGCGCGGCGCCACGGGTTCGGCGTGCTCCGGGAGGTCGCGGTGCACGTGCAGGTGCCGCCGCACGTCGCCAAACCGCGGCTACCCGGTCTGGTCGTCCACCATTCCGTGCTGCCCGTCCGGCCGGTGACCGTCGACGGCCTGCCCTGCGTGCCCGCCGCGCAGTGCGCGATCGACCTGGCCCGACGCTCCCGGCGGATGGACGCCCTGCCGGTGCTCGACGCCGCGCTCCGCTCGGAAACCGTGACGGTCGACGACCTCCTGGCGGAGTTGCCGCTGCACCGGGCCCTGCGCGGCGTGCGACAGGCACGTGACCTCGTGCCGCGAGCCGACGGCCGGTCCGAGTGCCGGCAGGAGAGCCAGCTCAGGTTGTTGCTGCTCGACGGCGGACTGCCCGCTCCGGAGCCGCAGATGTGGATCCATGACCGGTACGGCCTTCCGCGCTTCCGCACCGATCTCGGCTACCGCGAACGGCGGGTGGGGGTGGAGTACGACGGGCTGTCCCACCTCGACCGGGACCGCTTCCGTCACGACCGGGACCGGATCAACTGGTTGGACGCGAACGGATGGCGGATGCGGTACTTCACCGACCGCGACCTCTACCGCCGCCCGGCCCACATCCTCACCACCCTCCGCGCCGCCCTAACCCGCTAACCACCCCCACCCCCACCCCCACCCCCACCCCACCCCACCCTGCTCGGCGATCTTGCAGTTTCTGCCCCGGCAAAAGCACCTCATCGGGACTTTTCTCGGGCACAAACTGCAAGATCGCGGGAGGGGATCAGGGGCGGGGGCAGGAGGGGCGCAGGCGGACCGGTTCGGTGGTCTCGGTGAGGGAGTTGGGTTCGACGACCAGGCGGGCGGTGGTCGTCGCCCGGCCGGGGCGGAAGGCGCGGGTGTCGGCGGGAATCGTCGCGGTCCAGGTGCCTGCGGTGCGCTCGTCGGTGCACGCGCCGATCACGCCGAAGCCGAAGCCGGTGACCGACGCGCGTCGTACCCGCTGCCCGAGGTGCACCTCGACGTAGGCCAGGCCGCGCTCGTCGCCGCAGTCGAACCGGCCGTGGACCGTGGCGGTGCGGGCCCGGACGTCGGCGACGCCGAGCCAGTCGACCGAGATGGTCGGCGTGGTGGACGGTGCGGCGACGGCGGGGCTCGGCGCCAGCCCCAGCGTGGCGACGGTGGCGGCCGTGGCGAGGCCGGCGGCGAGCAGGGGTGGTCGGTGCATGCGCGGGCTCCTGTCGGGCGGTGGTGGGGTGACAATCCGATGTGGACGGCGTCAGCATCCCACCACCGCGACCGCTCCGAGCTGCAAGATCTTGGACAGGTCAGTCGGCGAGCCGGGAGCGGATGAGGAAGCGGACACCCTCCGGGGCCTCCAGCGAGAAGCCGCTGCCCCGGCCGGGCACCACGTCGACGGTGAGCCTGGTGTGCTTCCACAGGTCCCACTGCGCCTTCGACATCCAGAACTCCACCGGCTCGGGCACGCCGTCCACCGCCAGCGCGGCGAGCAGCACGTCCGAGCCGCCGGTGCGGAACTCGCCGGCCGGGTAGCACATCGGGGCGCTGCCGTCGCAGCAGCCGCCGGACTGGTGGAACATCAGCGGCCCGTGCTGCCCCCGCAGCGACCGGATCAGGCCGGCCGCCGCGGGGGTCAGGGTCACCGGGTCGCCCATCAGAAGAAACCCAGCTTCTGCGGGGAGTAGCTGACCAGCAAGTTCTTGGTCTGCTGGTAGTGCTCCAGCATCATCTTGTGGTTCTCCCGGCCGATGCCGGACTGCTTGTAACCACCGAACGCGGCGTGCGCCGGATAGGCGTGGTAGCAGTTCGTCCAGACCCGCCCGGCCTGGATCGCCCGCCCGGCCCGGTACGCGGTGTTCATGTCCCGGGTCCACACGCCCGCGCCGAGCCCGTAGAGCGTGTCGTTGGCGATCTTCACGGCGTCGTCCAGGTCGGCGAAGGACGTCACCGACACCACCGGCCCGAAGATCTCCTCCTGGAAGACCCGCATCGAGTTGTCGCCCTCGAAGATGGTCGGCTGCACGTAGTAGCCGCCCGACAGCTCGCCGCCCAGGTCGGCCCGCTCGCCGCCGGTGAGCACCTTCGCGCCCTCCTGCCGCCCGATGTCCAGGTAGGAGAGGATCTTCTCCAGTTGGTCGTTCGACGCCTGCGCGCCGATCATCGTCTCGGTGTCCAGCGGGTGCCCCTGGCGCACCTGACCGGTCCGCTCCACGGCGGCGGCCAGGAAGTCGGCGTAGTGGCCCTGCTGGATCAGCGCCCGGGACGGGCAGGTGCAGACCTCGCCCTGGTTGAGCGCGAACATGGTGAAGCCCTCCAGCGCCTTGTCCAGGAAGTCGTCGGAGGCGGCGCTGACGTCGTCGAAGAACAGGTTCGGGCTCTTGCCACCCAGCTCCAGCGTCACCGGTTTGATGTTCTCGCTGGCGTACTGCATGATCAGCCGCCCGGTGGTGGTCTCGCCGGTGAACGCCACCTTCGCCACCCGGGGCGAGGACGCCAGCGGCTTGCCGGCCTCCACGCCGAAGCCGTTGACCACGTTCACCACGCCCGGCGGCAGCAGGTCGCCGACAAGCGAGAGCAGGTAGTGGATCGAGGCGGGCGTCTGCTCGGCCGGCTTCAGCACCACCGCGTTGCCGGCGGCGAGCGCCGGGGCGAGCTTCCAGACCGCCATCAGGATCGGGAAGTTCCACGGGATGATCTGCCCGACCACGCCCAGCGGCTCGTGGAAGTGGTAGGCCACGGTGTCGTCGTCGATCTCGCCGAGCGAGCCCTCCTGGGCCCGGATCGCGCCGGCGAAGTAGCGGAAGTGGTCGATCGCCAGCGGGATGTCGGCGGCAAGCGTCTCGCGTACCGGCTTGCCGTTCTCCCACGTCTCGGCGATCGCCAGCGACTCCAGATTCTCCTCCATCCGGTCCGCGATCCTGTTGAGGACGCGGGCCCGCTCGGCGACCGAGGTGCGACCCCACGCGTCGGCCGCGCCGTGTGCCGCGTCGAGCGCCTTCTCGACGTCCTCGGCGGTGCCGCGGGCCACCTCGCAGAAGGTCTGCCCGGTCACCGGGGTCGGGTTCTCGAAGTACTTCCCACCGTGCGGCGTCACGTACTCGCCGCCGATGAAGTGGTCGTAGCGGGACTGCCAGTGGGTGGGGGCGTCGTAGCGCGTCATGGGTACCTCCGCCGTCCGTGAGGGGATGGCGGGAGACGCTAGTTTCCGCGACGTTGCAGCAACGTTGCGCGCGGCAGCGCGTACTCCTCGGCGAGCTGGCGGGCCCGGGCGACGGCGAGCGGCCGGCGGGGCGCGCCCGGCGGCAACGCCCGGGCCAGCGCCTCCCAGGCGGTGAGGTCGTCGGCGCCGGCGGGCGTCGCGGTCCAGGCCGCGAGCAGCCCCGGGTCCGCGCCGGCCAGCACCGCCGCGCGGACCTGGCCGTCGACCAGGCGGCGCAGCCGCGCCACTCCCGGCGCGTCGGAGGCGGGCAGCAGGGACCCCGGGTACGCGCGCAGCGCCGCCGCCGGGTCGCCGCGCTCCAGCAGCTCGGTGACGTCGAGGAAGTCGGCGCGCACCGGCCCGCGCAGCCGGTAGGGGCGGGAGTCGAGCAGCTCCCCGCCGAGCGCCCGGCGCAGCCGGGACATCTCGGCGCGCAGCGTGACCGGGTGCAGCCGGTCGTCGCCGTAGAGGTCGAGGCCGAGCTGTTCCCCGGTGCGCCCCTCCGGGTGGTGCAGGAGCAGCACCAGCAGTTCGCTGTGCCGCCGGCCCAGCCGGACGCGCCGGCCGCCGACGCGCAGCTCCGCCTCGTCCCGGCCGAGCGCGGCCACGTGCGGCCCGGTCGACGCGGCGGTGGGTGCGGCGGCGGCCAGGAACGTCTCGGCGGCCCGGGCGGTGGCCCGGACCAGGGCGAGACTCTGCGGGCTGGCCAGGTGGTCGCCGCCGGTGATGTCGACGGCGCCGAGCAGCAGGCCGGTGACCGGGTCGTGGATCGGCGCGGCGGCGCAGGTCCAGCGCTGCACCGGCCGGACGAAGTGTTCGGTGGCGAAGATCTGCACGCTGTGGTCGACGGCCAGCGCGGTGCCCGGCGCGTTGGTGCCGGCGTGCGCCTCGTCCCAGCGCGCGCCGGGCACGAAGTTCATCCGCTCGGCGTGCCGCAGCACACCCGGGTGGCCCTCCACCCAGAGCAGTCGCCCGCCGGCGTCGCAGACCGCCATCAGGTGCGCGCCGTCCTGGGCGATGCCGCCGAGCAGGTCGCGGAAGAGCGGCAGCACCCGGGCCAGCGGATGCGCGGCACGGTAGCTGTCCAGCGCGTCGTCGGTGAGGTCGACGGGCGCGGTGGCCTCCGGATCGAGTCGCGCCGAGCGTTCCCAGGACCGGCGGACCACGTCGCGGACCCGGCCGGTGGCGGTGCCGGCGGTGAGGAACGCCTCGTGGGCGGCGCCGACCTGCGCGATCCGCTCCGCCGGATCCGCGCCGAACTCCAAAGCGAGCCACGGGTCAGTCACCAACCGACCTCCTCACCCCATGGTAGGGGGAAAGGAGGGGCCCCCGCTTAACGCATTCGGTAGAGGAAGGGCCCCCTTTTAACACCGGACGCCGAGGGGTGAACGGCCGAGGGCTGGCATCCGTATCACGCGTCGACGGACACCGACGACGGGAGTGAACGTGAGGGTGCAGCGTAAGCACGTGCTGGCGGCGACCGTGGCGGTGGCCGCCGCCGCGGTGGTCTCGGTGGGCACCGGGATGGGTTTCGCCGAGACCGCGCCGGCCGGGAAGTCGGTCTGCGCCGGGTCGGTGACCTTCTCGGCCGAGGGCGGGGCGCCGGCGGCGACGAGCGACAGGTTCCCGGCGGGCACCCGGCTGCGGGTGACCAACCTGGACAACAACCGGGCGACGACGGTGACCGTGGTGGGGCCGTCGGGCAGTTGTGTGCTGCTCAACGCCGCCGCCATGGACCTGGTCCGGGAGCCGGGCAAGAACGTCGTCCGCCGCAACGTGGTGGAACGCCTCGACGGCGCCGCCCCGGCCCCCGGCGGGGCGCAGCCGGTGGAGACCCGGCCCGGCAACGCCCAGCCGATCGGCGGCAGCGTCTGCACCGGGTCCATCACGTTCTCCGCCGAGGGCGGGGCGCCGGCCGCCACCAGCGGACAGTTCCCGGTCGGCACCCGACTGCGGGTGACCAACCTGGACAACAACCGGGCGACCACGGTGACAGTGGTGGGGCCGTCGGGCAGTTGCGTGCTGCTCAACGTCGCGGCCATGGACGCCATCCGCGAACCGGGCAAGAACGTCGTCCGCCGCAACGTGGTGCAACTGCTGCGCTGAGCAGGGGTGGAACACCACGGGCGAAACCTGGGGGGATCCACGCCCGTGGTGTTCCACGATCAGGAGCCGGCCGGTGGGCGGCCGAAGGCGGCGTCGAGGATGTCCAGGCCCCTGCCCAGCTCGGCGTCGGAGATCACCAGCGGGGGCAGGAAGCGCAGCACGTTGCCGTAGGTGCCGCAGGTCAGGGTGAGCAGCCCGGCCGCGTGGCAGGCCGCCGAGAGCGCCGCCGTCGCCACCGGATCGGGGACGATCCCGCCCGGCCGCACGATCTCCACGGCGAGCATCGCGCCCCGGCCGCGTACCTCGGCGATCCGCGGGTCGCGGGCGGCGATCGCGCGCAGGCGGTCGCCCATCACCGCGCCGATCCGCCGCGCGGCGGCCGGCAGGTCCAGCTCGTGCATGGTGGCCATCGCCGCGAGCGCGGCGGCGCAGGCGATCGGGTTGCCGCCGTACGTGCCGCCGAGGCCGCCCACGTGCACCGCGTCCATCAGCTCGGCGCGCCCGGTCACCGCCGCCAGCGGCAGCCCGCCGGCCATCCCCTTGGCCAGCGTGACCAGGTCCGGCTCGACGCCCTCGTGGCCGCAGGCGAACCAGTCGCCGGTGCGGCAGAAACCCGTCTGGATCTCGTCGGCGACGAACACCGCCCCGGCCGCCGTCGCCCACTCCCGCAGCGCCGGCAGGAACCCCTCGGCGGGTACGACGAAGCCGCCCTCGCCCTGGATCGGCTCGATCAGCAGCGCGGCCACGTTCTCCGCGCCCACCTGCTTCTCGATCATCTCGATCGACCGGGCCGCCGCCGTCGCCCCGTCCAGCCCACCGTCGCGCAGCGGGTAGGACATCGGCACCCGGTAGATCTCCCCGGCGAACGGACCGAACCGGTGCTTGTACGGCATGTTCTTCGCGGTCAGCGCCATGGTCAGGTTGGTCCGGCCGTGGTAGGCGTGGTCGAACACCACCACCGCGGGCCGGCCGGTGGCGTGCCGGGCGATCTTGATCGCGTTCTCCACCGCCTCGGCGCCGGAGTTGAACAACGCCGACCGCTTCTCGAAGTCACCATCCGTCACCGCGTTGAGCTGCTCGCAGACCGCCACGTACGACTCGTAGGGCGCGACCATGAAGCAGGTGTGGGTGAACCGCTCGACCTGGGCGCGGACCGCCTCCACCACCTTCGGGGCGGAGTTGCCCACGTTGGTGACCGCGATGCCGGCGGCGAAGTCGATCCACTCCCGGCCGTCCACGTCGGTGAGCGTCCCGCCGCTCGCCCGGTCGACGTACGCGGGAATGGTGCTGCCCACGCCCCGCGCCACCGCCTCGACCCGGCGCTTGTGCAACTCCTCGCTCGTGGCCATCGGGATCAGCCTTCGATGTTGTGCATGACGTGCTTGACCCGGGTGTAGTCCTCCAGGCTGTAGACCGACAGGTCCTTGCCGTGGCCGGAGTGCTTGAAGCCGCCGTGCGGCATCTCCGAGACGAACGGGATGTGTGTGTTCACCCAGACGCAGCCGAAGTCGAGCCGGCGGGTCATCCGCATGGCCCGCCCGTGGTCCCGGGTCCAGACCGAGGCGGACAGGCCGTACTCGACGCCGTTGGCCCAGCGCACCGCCTCGTCCTCGCCGGAGAACCGCTGCACGGTGATCACCGGGCCGAACACCTCGTCCTGGATGATCTCGTCGGCCTGCCGGACGCCGGAGACCACTGTCGGGGCGTAGAAGAAGCCGCGCTCGCCCACCCGGGACCCGCCGGTAGTGATCTCCGCGTGGTCCGGCAGGCGGTCCACGAAGCCGCTGACCCGGGCCAACTGGTTGGCGTTGTTCAACGGGCCGTAGAGCACGTCCGCGTCGTCCGGGCCGCCGGTGCGGGTGTTGCGGGCCTGCTCGGTCAGCGCGGCGACGAAGTCGTCGTGGATGCCGGGGCCGGTCAGCACCCGGGTGGCGGCGGTGCAGTCCTGGCCGGCGTTGAAGTAGCCGCCCACCGCGATCGCCTCGGCCGCCGCCGCGACGTCCGCGTCGTCGAAGATCACCACCGGGGCCTTGCCACCCAGCTCCAGGTGGGTCCGCTTCAGGTCGGCCGCCGCCGCGGCCGCGACCTCCATACCCGCGCGGGTCGAGCCAGTGATCGACACGAGCTGCGGCGTCGGGTGGGAGACCAGGGTACGGCCGGTGTTGCGGTCGCCGCAGACCACGTTGAACACGCCCGGGGGCAGGTGCTCGGCGGCGATCTCGGCCAGCAGCAGCGTCGACACCGGCGTGGTGTCCGACGGCTTCAACACCACCGCGTTGCCGGCCGCGAGGGCCGGGGCGATCTTCCAGACCGCCATCATCAGCGGGTAGTTCCAGGGCGTCACCTGGGCGCAGACGCCGATCGGCTCCCGTCGCACGTAGGAGGTGTGTCCGGCCAAGTACTCACCCGCCGAGCGACCCTCGAGCAGGCGCGCCGCCCCGGCGAAGAACCGCAGCTCGTCCACGGCCGGGGGCAGCTCCTCCTCGGTGGTGAGCTGCCGGGGCTTGCCGGTGTTGCGCACCTCCGCGTCGACCAGCTCCGCGGCCCGCGCCTCCACCGCGTCGGCGAACCGCAGCATCGCCCGCTGCCGGTCCGCCGGGGTGGCGTCCCGCCAGCCCTCGAACGCGGCGGCGGCGGCCGTCATCGCCGCGTCCACGTCCGCCGGCCCGGACACCGGCGCCCGGGCGAAGACCTCGCCGGTGCACGGGTCGACGAGGTCGGCGTAGCCGCCGTCCACCGGGTCGACGTACTCGCCGTTGACGAAGTTGCGCAGCTGTTGCTGGTCGCTCATCTCAAGTCTCCGAGAGGGTGGCCGGGAGGAAGGTCAGCGGAGGTTCTCGCAATCTGACTGCCATCTTGGCTACTGAATTCGAGGCAGACAAGGGTTTGGGCAACTGTTTCCGCGTGGGCGTCTCTGGTCTACGCTGCCGGACGTGGAGCCGAGAGCCTTCTATGTCGCCGGCCGCCCCGCCCACGGCGAGGGGGAGCTGACCGTCACCCACCCCTACGACGGGCAGGCGGTGGGGCGTACCACGCTCGCCACGACCGACCAGGTCGACGCCGCAGTCGCGGGCGCCGCCCGGGTGGCCGCGACCGCCGCGGCCCTGCCCGCGCACGCCCGCGCGGCGGCCCTGGACCACGTCACCCGGCGACTCGCCGAACGCGCCGACGAGATCGCCGCGCTGATCACCGCCGAGAACGGCAAACCGGTCAAGTGGGCGAAGGCCGAGGTCGGGCGCGCCGTCTCGGTGTTCCGCTGGGCCGCCGAGGAGGCCCGGCGCTTCTCCG
The DNA here is from genome assembly GCF_044455315.1 of Micromonospora sp. NPDC051300. NCBI lineage: Bacteria > Bacillati > Actinomycetota > Actinomycetes > Micromonosporales > Micromonosporaceae > Micromonospora > Micromonospora sp. NPDC051300. Next base: position 75,140 of record NZ_JBITEP010000018.1, read on the forward strand.
GCGACCTGCAACGCCTCGACACCGACCCGGCCGCCACCGGACGGATCGCCCTGGTCCGACGCGTGCCGCGCGGGCCGGTGCTCGGCATCACCCCGTTCAACTTCCCGCTCAACCTGGTCGCCCACAAGGTCGCCCCGGCACTCGCCGTCGGCGCCCCGATCGTGGTCAAACCGGCCCCGGCCACCCCGCTCACCGCGCTGTTGCTCGGCGAGATCCTCGCCGAGACCGACCTGCCCGAGGGCATGTTCTCGGTGCTGCCGCTGCCCAACGAGCGCGCCGCCGAACTGGTCGCCGACCCGCGGCTGCCGGTGGTCTCGTTCACCGGCTCCGGGCCGGTCGGCGCCGCCATCCGCCGCACCGCCCACGACAAGCACGTCACGCTTGAACTGGGCGGCAACGCGGCGGCGGTGATCTGCGCCGACTGGTCGTCCGACGACGACCTGACCTTCGCCGCGCAGCGCATCGCCACGTTCTCCAACTACCAGGCCGGGCAGTCGTGCATCGCGGTGCAACGCGTCCACGTGCACGAACACCTCTACGCCGACTTTCTGCCCCGGCTCGTCGCCGCCGTCGGGGCACTGCGCACCGGCGACCCCCGCGACGAGGCGACGGACGTCGGCCCGCTGGTCTCCGTCGAGGCCGCGCAGCGCGTCGAGACGTGGGTACGCGAGGCGGTCGACGCCGGGGCCGCCGTCGAGGTGGGCGGCCGGCGCGACGGCGCGACCTATCCGCCGACCGTGCTCAGCGGCGTGCCCGTCGACGCCAGGGTGAACGCCGAGGAGGTGTTCGGGCCGGTGCTCGTGGTCGCCCCGGTCGTCGACGACCGGGCCGCGTTCGCCGCGGTCAACGACTCCGCGTACGGGCTCCAGGCCGGCGTCTTCACCCACCGGCTCGACGTGGCGTTCGCCGCCGCCCGCACGCTCGAGGTCGGCGGCGTGATCGTCGGCGACGTGCCGTCGTACCGGGCCGACCAGATGCCGTACGGCGGGGTGAAGGGCTCCGGCGTCGGGCGGGAGGGGCTGCGCAGCGCCATGGAGGACTACACCGAGCAGCGCGTCACCGTGCTCACCGGGGTCGAGTTGTAGAGCCGGTCACCACGTGCCGTCGTCGCGGACCCGGGCGGGGGCACGGCCGAGCAGCAGGGTGGTGAGGGCGGCGTCGACGTCGGCGCCGAGGAACCACTCGCCGGCCTGGTCGAGGGCGAAGACGCGGCCGTGCTCGTCGACCGCGAGGATGCTCTCCTGACGCTCGCTGCCGAGCGGGAAGAGGCGGGCGCCCAGAATCGCGCCGAAGTCGGCGAGGGTGTCGGCGGTGTGCGCGACCTTCCGGGGACGCACCTCGAACCGGGAGATCCAGACCGCTTCGCCGGGGCCCTGACGGGCGCTCACCAGCCCCGGAAAGGCGGTGAGCGTGGTCAGTGCGGCCGGGAAGGAAGCGTGGCCGTGCTGTGCCCCGCGGACCTCGGTGACCTTGTGGACGGAGGCCGCGGCGGACACCTCGTCCCCGAAGTGCGGCCGCCACCCGGCGACCACGAGCGCGTTGGCAACCTCGGCGGGGAACCGATCGGGCTCGGGTGGTGGCTGGGGGGCCGGATGCCACTCCTCCGCGTAGGCCAGCTCCGGCCAGGGAAGCACCTCGAAGTGCACGAGAAACCTGATGCACGACTCGCAGCGGAGGTCGGTGGGTCCGCCGGCCGGATCGCCGGCTTCGCGGATGCGGAAGAACTCGACGCGACTCGTGCCCAGCAGCTCGCGTGCCTCCTCGGCCGTCAGCGGTGCGAGCCCGTCGGCGGCGCGGCGGTGGTCGACCTCGTGCAGCGCGTCGGAGACGACGATCATCTCGGCGTGCCGCTCGCCGCCCCGCACCAGGTGGCCGGCGGGCAGCTCGTCCAGGTAGGACCGGACGAGCGGGTGGTGGCGCAGCTGGACATCGCCCTTGGCGCCCTGCGCCACGTGCAGCCGGCCGTCCACGGTGAGGTGGGCCGCGGCGCCGGGGGTGGGCAGCCGGGTCAGCTCGCGGAGCAACTGCCCGGCCGGATCGACGGTGCGGGGGGCGCGCGGTGCGGCCGGGCGGCGTAGCCGGTACATCCGCTCCACGGCGTCGGCCGGGATCCGGGGCCAGGTGGACACCTCGCCGGTCTCCTTGTCGATGACCGTGGTCGGCAGGTCGCCGGGCAGCGCGCGGGCCTCGGTGGCCACCGTGGACACGATGAGGTAGCCCAGGTCGAACTCCTCGACCACAGGCGTGCAGGGGAAACCGAGGCGGTCGGAGTCCCGCCGGGCCCACACGGAGGCGATCTGCTCGGCCTGCTGTCGCTCGATCACCACCTGAAATTACCGGACCCCATGGATTTCGTGGCACCCGGTATGGTCGGCCCTACCCACGGTGACGGAAGGGGAGCGGCGGTGGCCGAAAGTGCGGACCGGGATGCGAACCGTGCACTGCGCGCGCGATTCGACGAGGTGTACGGCCAGTACCAGCGCCTGCGGTCCGGCCTGGACGAACTCCAGACCAGGCTGGCCGAGTTGCGGGTGACCGAACGCTCCGACGACGGCCAGGTCACCGCCGTGGTCGGGGCGCGAGGTGAGTTGATCAGCGTCGAGGTGAGCCCGGCGGTGTTCCACGACCGCGACGCCCGGGCGTTGAGCCGGAAGATCACCGAGACCGTGCTGCGGGCCAACGCCGCCGCGGGTGCCGCCACCCGTGACCTGGTCTCCGGCTACCTGCCGCCCGGCTCGCCGTCGGTGGACTTTCTGCGTACCCACGATTTCGGCGCGCTGCTGGGCCGGTCCGACGCCGTCGTGTCGCGCGGCGAGTGACAGGTGGCCGGGGGAGAGATCTGGCTGGACCCGGAGCGGGCCCGGCGCGGTGGCGCCGACCTGGCCGTGACCGGCCGGGCCGTGACCGGGGCGCGGCGCCAGACCGGTGACCCGATCGCCGCGGCCGGCGCGCGACGGCCGTGGGGGCGCGACGACATCGGCGCGGCGTTCGACAAGCACTACCAGGGCTACGCCGAGACGCTCCTGCGGGCGTGGGAGTTGCTCGGCCGCTCGCTCGAAGGGATCGGGTCCGACGTGGTCCGCTCGGTCGCCGCGACCGTCGAGACCGACCTCGGCAACGCCCGCGACCTCGGGCGGATTCCGCACCAACGGCACAACCCGCATCGGCCCTGGCGCTGACCACCGGAGGAGCCGCGCGTGAGCATGCTGCCCAGCCCGATCCCGCATCCGCTCGACTACTGCCCCTGGGACGTGCCCGGCTGGATCTACGAGGCGCTCGACTGGGTGGTCGGCGTGGAGTGGCCCGAGGGTAACGAGCGTGCCGTCTGGGACCTGGCCGACCAGTGGTACGGCGTGGCCGGTGTCCTGGCCGGTCCGCGCGACGACGCGGTGACCGCCGCCGGCGAGGTGAAAAGCGGCTACGGCGGTGTCGGTCTGGTCGCCCACGCGTTCGACACGGCGTGGGACAAGGTTGCCGGCGGCGAGGACGCCCCGCTGCACGTCCTGGCGGCGGCCACCGACGAGTTGGGACGACTGGTCGACTCGTGCGGCTGCGACATCGAGGGCGCGAAGCTGGAGGCCTGGATCGAGCTGGGGATCCTGGTCGTGGAGCTGTTGTCCCTGGTGGTGGTCACCGCGCTCACGCTGGGCACGGCGTCCCCGGCGGCCGGGGCGGCGATCGCCGCCACCCGGGTCGCGGTGCAGCAGATCTTCAAGCGACTGGTGGCCCAACTGGCCCGCAAGGCGATCCGGGAAGGTCTTAAGGAAGCGGGTGAGCGAGCCGCCAAGGAGGTCGTCAAGAGCGGCGCGCGCGGGCTCGCCCGCAAGGCGTTGCTCGGCGGCCTGGTCGAGGCCGGTCAGGAGGCCGGCACCAGCCTGGCCACCCAGGCGTACCAGAACTCCACCGGCCGTCGGAACGGCCTCGACCTGACCGACGTGGGTGCGTCGGGGCTGGGCGGCTTCGCCGGTGGGGCGGCCGCGCCCCTCGCCGGTCTCGGACGGCACGCGAGCGGGCGGTTCGCCCGGATCGGGGAGCACTTCGGGCGGGAGATGGCCGGCGAGAGCCTCGCCGAGACCGCGGCGGGGCTGGCGACCGGCCAGGGGCCGTCGCTTGAGGATCTGGCACGCGCCGCGGCCTCCGGTGTGGGCGGCTCCGCCACCGGGCAGGCCGACACGGCGCTGCACCACCGGCTGGACGGAAAACTCGGCGACCTCACGGCCCCGCCGATCGGCTTGGACGTGCCGCCCGCAACCGACCCGGCGCCGCTCATCCCGGCGCAGCGATCGTCCGAGTTGCCCATGTCCGCCCAGGCGGGCGCATCGGTGGCCGGCGAGACTCGAACGACCTCCGCCGACGCCCCCTCCACGGTCCTCCCGGTGGCCGACACCCCGGCCGCGAACCATCACCCGTCCCCGGTGCATCCCGGGCGGCCGGAGACGGAGACGATCGGTTCGTCGCCATCCACCTCGGACGGCACCGTCTCGGCCCCGGCGAATACCGCTGCGGTCACCAGTACCCCGACCCTGTCGTCGGTCACCGTCGAGACACCCGCGACGTCCCTGGCCAGCCCGGCCGACGTCCGAGGTGGCGCAGCCCTCACCCAAAGCCCCTCAGACACCGGGTCTCCGCAACAGTCGGCCGCAATGCCGACGGCGGCAACGCCGACGGCGTCGGGCACCTCGGTCACGGACATTCCGCACTCGCCGGCGTCCCCACCACCGGACCGGGGCTGGGGGGCTGCCGACCCCATGCGATCAGGTCCGCCTTCCACCGCCTCGGCTCATCCTTCCTCACCGACGGCCGGACCGGCGGTGCCCGGGCCGGATGTGCGCCCCGCACCGAACCCTCGGTTTCCGCTTCTCGAGACGCTGGCGCCCGCCACCTCGCCGAGCCCGTCGCCTGATGTCTTCTCCCCGCACCACGCGCCCTCCCTCAACCACGAGGCGCTACGGGAACGGGCGGAGCGTCTGGCTGCTGATCGGTCGGCGTTCGACCGACGTCGCTACGACGGCTACCTGCGATCGCAGCGGAACTGGTTCGAGGACCGCCGGCGACAGACCAGGGCGGACTGGCTCCACGAACGCGCCGACTATCACGAGGAGCGGGCGAGTGACTGGGCGGCGCAGGCCACGGAGCTGCGCCGCGTCGGGCGGACGCTGGCGGCCGAACGATGGCACCGGGAAGCGCACGAGGCCGGCCTGGAGGCGTCCGACCTGCGTGACGAGGCGCGACAGGTGCTTGCCGGGAGGGTCGTCCCGGACCGGGTGATGGTCGAGGACGACCTCGACTTCTACCGGATCAACGACGACGTGGCCGACCTGGCGCTCGGTGCGGTGGAGACCGCCGACGAGTCCGCGCTCAGCGGCCACGGCCACCCGCCGCCCGTCGACCGGTCGCGCCCCTACGGCCGCCGGGGCGGTCTCCGGCCACCGCTCGCACTGCACCAGACCGACCTGGAACGGCAGATGCCCCGCAACCCGGACGGCAGCGTGGTCCGGACCGCCGACCCCCGACGCGGCGGATGGTTCCGGATGGCCAACGACGGTGGGCCGGCCGCCGACGCCACCCGGGGCATCAACTGCCTCGACTGCACCCTGTCGCTCTTCGAGACCTGGATGCACGGCCGGCCCCGGGTCGCCGCGCCGCGTACCTTCGACGGCTATCTGGCCGGTGACGTCAGCCGGCCGGTCGGCGGTGAGGTGGACGGCCCGCTGCGGGTCGAGGAGACGACGGGCGGCCGGTTCCAGGATCTCTGCGGGGCCGATCGGTCAGAACCCGACGGTGCGGACCGGCGGAGGGCGGTCGAACGCGGATACCGCGACCTGCACGCGCAACTCGCGTCGGGCGGGCACGGAAGCTACGCCTTCCTCATCACCAGCTTCGAGGGTGGCGGCTCGCACGCCTGGGTGGCGCTGAACCAGAACGGCACCGTCCTCTACCTCGATCCACAGAGCGGGACGATGGCGGACCAACCGCTCTACCGCCACCGCGGCGTCCCGTTCGTCGGCAACGTGGTGGACGTGGACGCGCTGGTCCTCGGCCCGGACGGCCGTCCGATGCCGCTCGCCGGCCGACCGCCCGGCAACTTCAACGTCCTGCCCGAGCCACGGCACCGCCCGGCGCCGCCCCGGCTCCCGGACCCGCCACCCCAGTACGTCGGGACCGCGCCGGACTTCAACCGCGTCCATCTGCTCGGTGAGTCGACCACGTTCCACCGCCCGGCGGGCACCGCGCCCACCGGCGGCGCAGCGCCGGTCGAGCCCAAGCCGGAACAGGTACGCGGAGCGCACCGCGAGGCACACGCGGCCCGGATCGCCGCCGGGCTCTACGTACGCGACGCGCTGGCCGGGAGCGGCAGCCTGGACGACGCCTTCGCCACCGGGGTGACGCCGGTCGAGCTGGCGCAGCACGCCGACGGGCCGACGCTGCGACGGCTCGTTCCCGGGCTGGACGAGGGCGCCGCCGGCGACCTGAACCGGCTGTTCGCCGACCCCCGTGTCCAGCGGATGCTCGACCAGAGCTGGGAGGCGCCGCCCCGACGTGCGGAGTTGCTGGCCGAGACGCTGGTGCGGCAGCTCGCGGAGCGACCCGACCTGGTGCGGATGATCCTGGCGACGCCGGAACTCGCCAACTCCCTGACGGCGAGGCCGATGACTCTGCACCACCTGGCCAGCCACCAACAGGCCATCGACGTTCTGCAGGACGTACTGAATGAAATTGCCGAGCGGGGAGCTGAGGCACTCGTGGCGGCACCGACACGACTGCTCGACCCGACACCGTTGACCGATGCTCAGGTGGAACTCAGCAGATCCTTCGTCGTCAACGGTCCGGACGCTGTACAGCCAGGCTTCGAACGCGATCGTCTCGGGGACGCGCGCTATCGGAAGCAGTATCTAGACGAGTTGTACGAGCTGGCCGCCGTTGCGCAGTCCGACGTCGATGCTCTCGGACACCGACTGGCGGCAGCCTCTGACGGTACTGCTGAATATCATCCGCGCAGTAAACCCAAGGATCGAGGGAGGGCTGAGGACAAGATCGAGGGTTACGGCGGCGACGCATCCCAACTCACCGACCTGGCCGGCGGTTACGTCTCCTACCAGAGACTGGACGACCTCTACGGTGCGCTGGCATCTCTCAAGGACGATACGCGACTCGACCTCGTGGAGTTCGATGACCGCTTCCGTTCACCCCAGAGCGGTGGATATCGGGACGTGCAGATGTTCGTGCGCACGTCCAACGGTCACGTGGCCGAGTTCCGGCTGCAGTTGGCCGCGTTGGACGAGGTGGCGACCTGGGAACATTCCCTCTTCGAAGTCCGGCGTGACCTCGGTGCTGTTGCGAAAGAACAGGGACGTAGCGTGACCGCGATGGAGTCGGCCATACGTAGAGGCATCATCGACCGTCAGCGCGCATTCTTCTGGACAGCTCTGCAGACGGCGTTGCACGGAGGGTGTGAGTGACGGACAGAGCTGAAGGCGTGGAGCTTCCCGCCTACTACGACCATTACAAGACGCCGATGAAGCTGGTTTCCAGGTCTGATGGAGGGATCACCGCTTGGCGGCTGGACCGGGCGACGGGCGGCTGGCGATCGGCTGATGACCTGATCGACGACGTCCTCTCGGCCATCGGTGGCGAGATTTCTGTTCGGACGCCCGCTGAGTTCGTCCAGCGCACCGAGGCCGCGCGCGGTCGTTACCTAAAGGGCGACGGGCCGGTGTTCGCGCTCTACGAGACCGTGCGGGCGATCGAGGAGCAGGCCGTCGCCGAGCGGCGCGCCTACACGCCGGAGGAGGCTGCGCTCATCCGGGGTATCCGGCGGCGGACCTTCGTGATGTTCGAGGAGCAACTCCGGCAGGCGGGCGATCCCGGCGCCGACCCCTCCGTCGGGAGCGCCGCGTCGAGCGGGGACGCCGACCGGTCGTGACGGTGCCGTACCGGCCGCCGGCCGACGTGGCGGAGGCCAGACGCGTACAGGAGGAGTTGCGGTCCCGGGTCGAGCTGGCCGGGCCGGGGCCGAGCGCGCCCGGGACGGTGGCCGGGCTGGACGTCGCGTACGCGCAGAGCGGTGACCGTCTCGCGGCGGCCGTCACCGTGCTCGACGCGGTCGGCCTCGACGTGGTCGACGAGGCGGTGCACGTGGGTCGGCCGGCCTTCCCGTACGTGCCGGGGCTGTTCGCGTTCCGGGAGATGCCGGCGCTGCTGGCGGCGCTGGACCGGCTGACCGTCCGGCCCGACCTGCTGGTCTGCGACGGGCACGGGGTGGCGCATCCGCGCCGGTTCGGGCTGGCCTGCCACCTGGGGCTGGTGACCGGGTTGCCGGCGATCGGCGTGGGCAAGACGCCGCTTGTCGGGTCGTGGGCGCCGCCGGGGCCGAGGCGTGGGGACTGGGCCGAGTTGCGTGACGGCGACGAGGTGGTCGGGCGAGTGCTGCGGACCAGGGACGGGACCCGCCCGGTCTTCGTCAGTGTCGGGCATCGCATCGGGTTGGACGAGGCGGTGGAACGGGTACTGGCTCTGACGCCCCGCTACCGGCTCCCGGAGACCACCCGGACCGCCGACCGGCTCTGCCGGCGGGCGCTGGTGGTGGGTGGCGACCCGGTCTGACCTCGGCCGCGTGTCGCGGCACACATGTCGAGCGTTCGATGAGCGGGGGCAGGGGTGGCCCGGTAGTAACCTGACCGGCGGATCTCGTCCGGGACGGAAACGGTGAGGTGGAGATGTCGGTGAGGCGGCACGCGGCGCGTTGGGCCACGGTCGGCGCGTTGCTGGGTGGCCTGGTGGCCGCCCCGGCGTCCCCGGCGATGGCCGAGGGTGACCGGGTCGGTCTGCGCTCGGCGAGCAGCTTCACCGCCGGTGGTTCGGCGGGCGCGGTGGCGATCGAGGTGCGTAAACGCACCGAGGGGTGCGTGTTGCTGCGTACCGTGCTCGGGTTGCGGCTGGAGGGCCTGCGCGCGGACCAGGTCCGGGTGCAGGTCGCGACCGCCGGCCGCTGGGTGGCCGTGCCGGTGGGCGGCGGTGGTGGTGTGGTCACCACCGGTCAGGTGGCGCCGGTCGAGCGGCCGCTCTGCAAGGGCAAGGGCGCCGTGGTGCGCTATCGGGTGACGTTCCTGGCCGGTGCCGTCGGCGGGCGGCTGGAGCTGGCCGGTGAGGCGAGCGCCGCGAACGGTCAGTTGCTCGGCCGGGCCGGCCGGGCCGCCCGGCTGGTGGGCGCGGAGCCCACGCCGAGCCCGACGCCCTCCCGCAAGCCCTCGCCGACGCCCTCGCCCAGCGCGGCCGCGTCCACGGCGGCCGAGACGGCCGGCACGTCGCCGGTGGTCGCCGCCGTCGCCCCGACCGCCGGCGCCGCCGCCGACGACTCGTCCTTCGGAGGTTCCCTCATCATGTGGTTCGGCATCGCGCTGGTTCTCGTCGGCGCCGCACTCATCGTCCTGCTGCTGGTGCGTCGTAACCGCGCGGACCGGACGGACGGCGGCCCCGCCGTCGACCAGCCGCCGGTCCCGCTGCCGCGCAGCAGCACCACCTACCGCTCCCAGGCGCCCGGGCCGGCCCCGACGGTGTACGGCGGCGCGACGCCGCCCCGCCCGACCGGCAACGTGTACGGCGCGCCGGCGGCCCCGCCGGCCGAGGACGCCACGAGCGTGTTGCCCCGCATGCCGGACTGAGCGGGAACCCGGCGGGTCGCCGGGGTTACGGTGACCCTGAGTGGCGGCGGCGTGACGCGGCTGCCGGGTCGGTCGGCGGGTGTCGATCGGGACCGGTGCCGGGCCCGGTTCGCCGTTAAGATCGCGTGCGCCGGACGGCACCGCCGACCGGTGAGACCGCATACGTGGAAGGAGCCGCGCCGTGGCCCTGGACCCGCAGTTGCTCGAGATCCTCGCCTGCCCGGACACGCACCACGCCCCGCTCGACTACGACCCGCAGGCGGAGACGTTGACCTGCACGGAGTGCGGTCGGGTCTTCGAGGTGCGCGACGACGTCCCGGTGCTGCTCCTGGACGAGGCGCGCGGCGGGCCGGTGGCCGACGACGCGCGGGGCGGGTTGTCGCGGTGATGGACGGTACGGCCGGGGTCAGCGGGCACCGGCACGCGGACGAGGCCCTGCTGGACGATCCGGCGCTGCTGGGCGAGCGGGATCCGGGCGGCATGCTCCGGTTCACCGCCTCGGCGGGCGCACAGGTGCGCGAGTCGGCGGCGTTGGCCGCCGAGGCGAACCTCGGTGTGCTCGCCGACGACGGGCGTCCCCGGGCGGTGGTCATCGCCGGCATCGGCACCGCCGGGCGCACCGGGGACGTGCTGGCCACGGTCGCCGGCCCGCGCTGCCCGGTGCCGGTCATCCCGCACCGCAGCGCCGGCGTGCCCGGCTGGGTGGGCGCGGCGGACGTGGTCATCGCGGTGAGCGCGTCCGGCCGCAGCCCGGAGGCGTTGGGCGCGGCCGAGGCGGCGCACCGGCGCGGGGCGCGGCTGGTGGCGGTCGGCGCGCCCGACTCGCAACTCCAGTCGGTGGCCGAGCGGGCCCGGGCGCCGTTCATCCCGGTGCCGCGGCGCGCCCCGGCCCGGGCCAGCCTGTGGGCGCTCACCGTGCCGGTCCTGCTGGCCGCCCGTACGCTCGGCCTCGTGAAGGTCAACGAGGCGGATCTGGCGGAGACCGCGGCCCGGCTGGACGCCGACGCCGACCGGTGCCGGCCGACCGCCGAGTCGTTCGTCAACCCGGCGAAGTCGCTGGCGTTGGGCCTGTCCGGGTCGGTCCCGATCGTCTGGGGTTCGTCGCCGCTTGCCACCGTGGCCGCCCGCCGGTTCGGTGACACGCTGTCCGCGAACTCCCGCTACCCGGTGGTGAGCGGCGCGCTGGGCGAGGCCGGTCGGGGTCGGGTGGGCCTCCTCGACGGCGTCTTCGGCGGGCTGGCCGAGGGCGAGCGGGACATCTTCGCCGACCCGGGTGACGGTGACGACGACGGCGGTGTGCGGCTGCGGCTGGTGCTGCTGCGCGACGGCGGGCTCAACGCCGACGACGACACCGACGAGCCGTTGGCGGTGGAGGAGCGCCGCGCGGACGCGGTGCAGACGCTCGCCGAGCGGCGCGGGGTGCGCTGCGACGTGGTGACCGCCGAGGGCGGCTCCGCGCTGGAGCGGCTCGCGTCGCTGGTGGCCGTGCCGGACTTCGCCTCGATCTACCTCGCCCTGGCACACGGGCTGGACCCGATGGCGGTTCCGGCCATCACCGAAATGAAGGAGCTGGCAAACCAGTGAGCACGTGCGGCATCGAGCGAGGCGGGGAATGAGCGCAAACGGGGGCACCAAGGCGATCGTCGCCGCCCTGGCGGCGAACCTCGGCATCGCCGTCACCAAGTTCATCGCGTTCCTGCTGACCGGCTCGTCGTCGATGCTGGCGGAGTCGATCCACTCGGTGGCCGACTCCGGCAACCAGGGTCTGCTGCTGATCGGCGGCCGGCGGGCCAAGCGGGAGGCCACGCCGCAGCACCCGTTCGGCTACGGCCGGGAGCGCTACATCTACGCGTTCATCGTGGCGATCGTGCTGTTCAGCCTCGGTGGCCTGTTCGCGCTCTACGAGGCCTACCACAAGGCGGCCGACCCGCACCCGATCGAGAGCTGGCAGTGGGTGCCGGTGGTGGTGCTGCTGGCCGCGATCGTGATGGAGGGCTTCTCCTTCCGCACCGCGATCAAGGAGTCCAACCTGATCCGGGGCAAGCAGACCTGGGTCCGGTTCATCCGCCGGGCGAAGGCGCCGGAGCTGCCGGTGGTGCTGCTGGAGGACTTCGGCGCGCTGGTCGGTCTGGTCTTCGCGCTGTTCGGTGTCGGCATGACGCTGGCCACCGGCAACGGCATCTGGGACGCCGCCGGCACCGCGATGATCGGCGTGCTGCTGGTGGTCATCGCGATCACGTTGGCGATCGAGACGAAGAGCCTGCTGCTCGGCGAGGGCGCCGAGCGGGCTGAGCTGGCCAAGATCGAGCAGGCCGTCACCGGCGGCCCGGAGGTCGAGCGGATCATCCACATGAAGACGCTCTACCTCGGCCCGGAGGAGCTGCTGGTGGCCGCGAAGATCGCGGTGCCGGCGTGCGAGAGCGCGGAGGAACTGGCCCGGGGCATCAACGCGGTCGAGGCGCGGATCCGCCGCGAGGTGCCGATCGCCCGGGTGATCTATCTGGAGCCGGACATCTGGAGCGCGGCGGCCCAGCGGGCGGGCACCGGCCAGGCCGCCGACACCGCCGTGCCGGATGCCGTGGAGGACGACGCCGCCGGCGCGGGCGCGCCGGAGGCCGCGAAGGCCGACGAGGTGGCCGGACGACCCGGGAGCTGACCGATGGAGTTGTTGCAGGGCCGGATCCGGGACTATGCCTGGGGCTCGCGGACCGCGATCGCCGAGTTGCAGGGCCGACCGGCGCCGAGCGACGGGCCCGAGGCGGAGCTGTGGCTGGGCGCCCACCCGGGCGCCCCGGCCACGGTGGACCGCGACGGCCGGCCGGTGAGCCTCACCGAGCTGCTGGTGGCCGAACCGGGGCACTGGCTGGGTGAGCGGCTGGTCGGCCGGTTCGGCACCCGGCTGCCGTTCCTGCTGAAGGTGCTGGCCGCGGACGCGCCGCTGAGCCTCCAGGCGCATCCGGATGCCGAGCAGGCCCGGGCCGGGCATGCGGCCGACGGCGGGCGGGTCAACTACGTCGACCCGTACCACAAGCCGGAGCTGCTGGTGGCGCTGAGCGAGTTCGAGGCGCTCTGCGGCTTCCGCGACCCGGCCGAGTCGGCGGCGGTGATCGCCGGGTTCGGCGTACCCGCGCTGGAGCCGGTGGTGGCGGCGTTGCGCACCGGGCCGGCGGGCCTGCGGGAGGCGGTGCGCGCGTTGTTGAGCTGGCCGGAGGCGGAGCGCGCCGGGCTGGTGGCGGCCGTGCTGGCGGCGGCGTCCGCGGGGCCGGCGTCGCCGGACGCCGCGCTGGTGCGCACGCTCGCGGCCGGCTATCCGGCCGATCCGGGCGTGGTGGTGGCGTTGCTGCTGCACCAGGTCCGGCTGGCGCCGGGGGACGGGATCTGGATGCCGGCCGGCAACCTGCACGCCTACCTGCGCGGCACCGGCGTGGAGATCATGGCGGCCAGCGACAACGTGTTGCGCGGCGGGTTGACCCCGAAGCGGGTCGACGTGGACGAGCTGCTGCGGGTGTTGCGGTTCGAGGTGCTCGCCGATCCGGTCCTGCGGCCGGAGCCGGTGGCGCCCGGGGTGTCGACCTGGCCGGTGCCGGTGGAGGACTTCGCGTTGCACCGGGTGGCGGTGAGCGCGGGTTCGCCCGGGGTGCGGCTGACGCTGCCCGGTCCGCGGGTGGTGCTCTGCCGGACGGGCAAGCTGTCCGTGGACGACGGTGTCGGCGTGGTGACGCTCGGCGCGGGTCAGTCGGCGGTCGGCACGGCGGCCGGTGGCGCGCTGGTGCTCGCCGGTGACGGCGAGGCGTTCGTGGCCACCTGTGGCCTGCGCTGAGTCGCGTTTTCCCGGAAACGCCGCGACCCGCTGTCGCGAACGGTAACTTCATGGGTACGCAGCGTTGTCGCGACGAAGGTCCGGTCGACGCGCGGGGAACCAAACCGGGGGGATGCACGGGGCGGCCGGGCCGTGGACGGAAAGTCCGTTCACGACCGACCGCCCCGTGCGCTGTCCAGCGTTCCTCGACCAACCGGCCCCGGGTGAGCGGGCCCACGCGCGTAAGGTGGAAGGCTGCGCAGCCCTTCCTTCGACAGGAGCTTCCATGACCAGCACCCTTCCGGCGGCCACCAGCGGCCCGTCGTCCGGCGCCCGGCCGAGCACCCTCGCCGAGGGCGACTACAAGGTGGCGGATCTGTCGCTCGCCGAGTTCGGCCGCAAGGAGATCCGGCTCGCGGAGCACGAGATGCCGGGCCTGATGGCGATCCGGCGCGAGTTCGCCGACGCCCAGCCGCTCGCCGGTGCCCGCATCACCGGCTCGCTGCACATGACCGTCCAGACCGCCGTCCTGATCGAGACCCTTGTCGCGCTCGGCGCGCAGGTCCGCTGGGCGTCCTGCAACATCTTCTCCACCCAGGACCACGCCGCCGCGGCCATCGTGGTCGGCCCGGAGGGCACCCCGGAGGCGCCGGCCGGTGTCCCGGTCTACGCCTGGAAGGGCGAGAGCCTGCCGGAATACTGGTGGTGCACCGAGCAGGTGCTCGCCTGGCCGGACGGACAGGGCCCGAACATGATCCTCGACGACGGCGGCGACGCCACGCTGCTGGTGCACAAGGGCGCCGAGTTCGAGAAGGCCGGTGTGGTGCCGCCGGTGGAGTCCGCCGACTCCGAGGAGTACGCCGTCATCCTCGAACTGCTGCACCGCACGCTCGGCGAGGACAACCAGCGCTGGACCCGGATCGCCGCCGGCATCAAGGGCGTCACCGAGGAGACCACCACCGGGGTGCACCGGCTCTACGAGATGCACCGGGCCGGCACCCTGCTGTTCCCGGCGATCAACGTCAACGACTCGGTGACCAAGAGCAAGTTCGACAACAAGTACGGCTGCCGGCACTCGCTCATCGACGGCATCAACCGGGCCACCGACGTGCTGATCGGCGGCAAGATGGCAGTCGTCATGGGCTACGGCGACGTGGGCAAGGGCTGCGCCGAGTCGCTGCGCGGCCAGGGCGCCCGGGTCGTGGTGACCGAGGTCGACCCGATCTGCGCGCTGCAGGCGGCGATGGACGGCTACCAGGTCGCCACGCTCGACGACGTGGTGGAGCAGGCCGACATCTTCATCACCGCGACCGGCTGCTTCGACGTCATCACCAACGAGCACATGGCCCGGATGAAGCACCAGGCCATCGTGGGCAACATCGGCCACTTCGACAACGAGATCGACATGGCCGGTCTGGCGAAGCGCTCGGACGTCACCCGGGAGAACATCAAGCCGCAGGTCGACGTGTGGCGCTTCGCCGACGGCCACGCCATCATCGTGCTCTCCGAGGGCCGCCTGCTGAACCTCGGCAACGCCACCGGCCACCCGAGCTTCGTGATGTCGAACTCGTTCGCCAACCAGACGATCGCGCAGATCGAGCTGTTCACCAAGACCGACGAGTACCCGATCGGCGTCTACGTGCTACCCAAGCACCTCGACGAGAAGGTCGCCCGCCTGCACCTGGACGCGCTCGGCGCCAAGCTGACCACGCTGACCAAGGAGCAGGCCTCCTACCTGGGCGTCTCCCCGGAGGGCCCGTTCAAGTCCGAGCACTACCGCTACTGAGTTCCGCGCCCGGAGGGGACCGGGGTCGGCCGCCGCGCGGCCGTCCCGGTCCCCTCCGTCGTACGCGGGGTCGGGTCGTCCGGCCCTGGCGGGTGCGGCCGTCCCGGGGGAGGCTGAGTCGACCGTCCGGCTGTCGAGCATCGGTCGACCAGGGTGACGTTGCCCTGAACAACTTGACGTGGTGCCGGAACAGGAGCAAGGTATGGCTGCCCTAAGTTAACTGAGGCATACCTGACCTACTACGGAGTGACGGATGTTCGCCACGTACCTGATCGGCCTGCGGGAGGGCCTGGAAGCGACCCTGGTGGTCAGCATCCTGGTCGCCTTCCTGGTGAAGTCGCAGCGGCGTGACCGGCTGCCCCAGGTCTGGGCCGGTGTCGGCCTGGCCGTGGCGCTCTCCGTCGTCTTCGGCTCGCTGATCCAGTACACCTCGACCTCGCTGCTGCGCACCTCCGAGTCGCGCGAGTTCTTCGAGGCGGTGACGTCGGTCGCCGCCGTGGTCTTCGTGACCTGGATGATCTTCTGGATGCGCCGGGCGGCCCGGTCGATCGCCGGCGAGCTGCGCGGCAAGCTGACCGAGGCGCTCGCCGTCGGATCGCTGGCGGTCGCCGGGATGGCCTTCCTCGCGGTGGTCCGGGAGGGCCTGGAGACCGCGCTGATCTTCTACGCCGCCGCGGAGAGCGTGGCCGGTGGCACCGGGGCGGGCTCGCTGCTCGCGCTGATCGGCGGCATCGTCACCGCCGTGGTGATCGGCTTCGGGCTCTACCGCAGCGCCCTGAAGATCAACCTGAGCCGCTTCTTCACCTGGACCGGCGCGCTGCTGATCCTGGTCGCCGCCGGCATCCTCAAGTACGGCGTGCACGACTTCCAGGAGGCCGGCGTGCTGCCCGGCCTGAACAACCAGGCCTTCGACATCTCCGCCACGCTGGACCCGAACGCCTGGTACGGCGCGCTGCTCGCCGGGATGTTCAACATCACCGCCGCGCCGACCGTGCTGGAGCTGATCGCCTGGGTCGCCTACGCGGTGCCGGTGCTCGTGCTGTTCCTGCGCAAGCCGGCCAGGCCCGCCGCGACGTCTGCCCGGCCCGGTCCGGCCCCGGCGGAGTCCGGCGCAGCTCCGGCCACGTCCGACCCCACCCCGGCTCCGGCCACGTCCGGCACTGCCCCGGCGGAGTCCGCCGCGTCCACTGCGGCGTCGGCCGAGCCGGCCCAGCCCGCCGCCGAGCCTGCCGCCCCGGTCGAGCGGCCGCAGCCGGCCGCCGCCGCCCCGTCCCCGCGCGCCTGACCCGCCCGTTCCCGAGGAGAACCCGCACCGATGCGTACCACTCGATTCGTCGCGCCCGCCGCCGCCGGGTTGCTCGCCGTCGCCGGACTGGCCGGTTGCGGCGGTGACGGCGACGCCGACGCCACGGCGGGCGGCCCGATCGCCGTCAAGGCCACCGACAGCGCCTGCGAGGTAGGCAGCACCGCGATCGACGCCGGTCAGGTCACCTTCAAGGTGACCAACAACGGCTCCAAGGTCAACGAGTTCTACGTCTACGCCGCGGGCGACCGGGTGATGGGCGAGGTGGAGAACATCGCCCCCGGGCTGAGCCGCGAGCTGCGCGTCGAGCTGCCCGCCGGGACGTACGAGACGGCCTGCAAGCCGGGGATGAGCGGCCGGGGCATCCGGGGCGCGCTGAAGGTCAGCGGCACCGCCGCGAGCGTCGCGCCGGACGCCGCGCTCACCGAGGCCACCGCCAGCTACCAGCGCTACGTGCGCAGCCAGACCGCCGCGCTGCTGACCAAGACCGAGGAGTTCGTGGCCGCGGTCAAGGCCAACGACGTGCCGAAGGCCAAGGCGCTCTACCCGGTGGCCCGCACCTACTGGGAGCGGATCGAGCCGGTCGCGGAGAGCTTCGGCGACCTCGACCCGAAGATCGACGGCCGCGAGGAGGTGGTCGAGGAGGGCATGGAGTTCACCGGCTTCCACCGGATCGAGAAGGACCTCTGGACCACCGGCGACGTCAGCAAGGACGGCGCGATCGCCGACCAGCTCCTGGTCGACGTCAAGGCGATCGTGGCCAAGGCCGACGCCGAGAAGCTCACCCCGCTCCAGCTCGCCAACGGCGCCAAGGCGCTGCTCGACGAGGTCGCCAGCGGCAAGATCACCGGCGAGGAGGAGCGGTACTCGCACACCGACCTCTGGGACTTCAACGCCAACCTGGAGGGCTCGAAGGCCGCCGTCGCCGCGCTGCGCCCGGCGCTGGAGCAGCGCGCCCCCGACCTGGTCAAGCAGCTCGACAGCGAGTTCGCCAACGTCGAGGCGGCGCTCGGCAAGCACCGGGCCGGCGACGGCTGGAAGCTGCACACCCAGCTCAGCAAGGCCGAGCTGAAGGAGCTGTCGGACAGCATCAACGCGCTGGCCGAGCCGATCAGCAAGATCGCGGCGGCCGTCGCGCGATGAGCACCCCGGCCGGCGGTGACGCGACAAGCGAGCCGAACCACGAGCAGGCCGGTCGCCGAGTCTCCCGGCGGCGGGCGATGACCCTGGCCGGCGTCGGCGCGGCCGGTGTGGCCGGGGTGGCGGCCGGCGCGGGCGCGCTGCTGGCCGGCGGCGACCAGGCGTCGGCCACCGGGACGGCCGCCGGGGCGGTGCCGTTCCTCGGCGAGCACCAGGCCGGCATCACCACCGCCGCCCAGGACCGGCTGCACTTCGTCGCGTTCGACGTGGTCACCAAGGACCGGGACCGGCTGGTCGCGATGCTCCAGGAGTGGACCGCCGCCGCGGCCCGGATGACCGCCGGCAAGGACGCCGGGCTGATCGGCGCCGTCGGTGGCATGCCGGAGGCGCCGCCGGACGACACCGGCGAGGCGCTCGGGTTGCCCCCGTCGCAGTTGACCGTCACCGTGGGCTTCGGCCCGTCACTGTTCCGCGACGCGCAGGGCCGGGACCGCTTCGGCATCGCCGACCGCCGGCCCGCCGCGCTGGCCGAGCTGCCGCACTTCGCCGGCGACGCGCTCAGGCCGGAGCTGTCCGGCGGCGACATCTGCGTCCAGGCATGCGCCAACGACCCGCAGGTGGCGGTGCACGCGATCCGCAACCTGGCCCGCATCGGCATGGGCGTGGTAAGCGTCCGCTGGTCGCAGCTCGGCTTCGGGCGTACCTCGTCGACCTCGCGCGACCAGGCCACGCCGCGCAACCTGTTCGGCTTCAAGGACGGCACCGCCAACCTCAAGGCCGAGGACGCCGGCCTGCTCCGCGAGCAGCTCTGGGTGCAGCCGGGCGACGGCCCGGACTGGATGGCCGGGGGGTCCTACCTGGTCAGCCGCAAGATCAGGATGCTGATCGAGACCTGGGACCGCAGTCCGTTGGCCGAGCAGGAGATGATCACCGGCCGGACCAAGGGCAGCGGCGCCCCGCTCGGCCGGCGCGACGAGTTCGACGAGCCGGACTTCGCCGCGAAGGGCGACGACGGCCAGCCGGTCATCGCCGAGAACGCGCACGTGCGGCTCGCCCACCCGGACCAGAACGGCGGCGCCCGGCTGCTGCGCCGCGGCTACAACTTCGTGGACGGCTCGGACGGGCTGGGCCGGCTCGACGCCGGGCTGTTCTTCATCGCCTACCAGCGGGACCCGCGCAAGCAGTTCGTGCCGATCCAGACCCGGCTGGCCCGCAACGACGCCATGAACGAATACCTGCGGCACGTCTCCAGCGGCCTGTTCGCCTGCCCGCCCGGCGTGCGGGACGCGGCCGACTGGTGGGGGCGGGCGCTGTTCTCCTGAGCCGGCGCGTTCAGCGGCGTACCGGATCCGGGGGGTCCGGCGCGGCCCGCCGCAGCGGTGCCGGGACCGGCGGTGCCGGGGCCAGCTCCGGCCAGAGCGTGTCGGTGACCACGCGGGTGCGCCCCGACCGGTACGCGGCCCGGCGCCCCCGCTCGGCGAGCACCGCGGTCAGGTAGGCCCACTCCGGCGCGCGCCACGGCGGCGCCGGCGAGGTCACGGCCGCCACCTCCGCCCACAGGTCGCGGCCCAGCCCGACCGCCTCCGGCGTGGCGAGCTGCGGCAGCCGGTCCACGTAGCGCCGGACGGCCAGGGCCAGCCCGTCGTCCACCCGGGTCAGGTCGAGCGTGGCCGCCCAGGCGAGCAGCGGCGGCACCGCCGGCGGCAGCGGCCGCCACACCCCGGCGCCCCGGGTGTGCACCACGAGGGTTCCGGCCACCAGGTCGCCCAGCCGCCGGCCGCGCGCGTCGGTGAGCATCACCGTCACGGTCGCCGCCCAGCTCAGCAGCGGCAACACCAGGCCGGGCCACTCCACCGCGACGCCGACAAGCGCCCGGGTGAGCGACTGCCCGACCCCGACCGGCCCGCCGTCGGCCCGCACCACCCGCAGCCCCACCGCCAGCTTGCCCACCGTCCGGCCACCGACGAACCGTTCCATCACCACCGGGTAGCCGACGAACACCAGCACCACCAGGACCACCTGGAGGCCACCGGCCAGGGCGGCGTCCAGCACGTCCGGCGGCAGCGCGAGCAGCAGCAACGACAGCGCCGCGCCCAGCACCAGCGCGAGGCCGACCTGGACGACCAGGTCCACCAGCAGGGCGAGCACCCGGGAGCCCAGCCGGGCGACCCGGACGTCCAACTCCACCGCCTCGCCGCTGACCAGACCGGCGTCGGCCCACCCGGAGGGCGGGGGAGGTTGCGCGCGCACCCGGACAGTGAACACCATGGACGCCGGACGGGGGAGGCACGAGTGGATCTCGACGCGTACGCGGCGGAGCACGGCGCGCAGTGGCGTCGGCTGGAGCAGTTGACCGGCCGCCGTCGCCTGGACCCGGCCGAGGTCGACGAGCTGGTCACGCTCTACCAGCGGACCGCCACCCACCTCTCCACGCTGCGCAGCCGGGCACCCGAGCCGGCGCTTGTCGGGCGGCTCTCCCACCTGGTCCTCGCCGCCCGGGCCCGGATCACCGGGCGGCCCCGGCCGTCCTGGGCCTCGGCGCGCCGGTTCCTGCTGGCCGACCTGCCGGCCGCGCTCTACCGGGCCTGGCCATGGTGGTGCGGCGTCGCCACCGGGTTCAGCGCGCTCACCGCGTTCCTCATCTGGTTCGTCGCCGGCCACCCGGACAGCGCCGCCGCGTTCATCGGCGCCGAGTCGGCCCGGCAGCTCGTCGACTCCGGCTTCGCCGGCTACTACACCGAGTTCGCCGCGCCGACCTTCGCCTTCCACCTGTGGACGCACAACGCCTGGCTGGCCGCCCAGTGCCTGGCCGCCGGTGTGCTGGTGCTGCCGGTGTTCTGGCTGCTGTGGCAGAACGCGCTGAACATCGGCGTGGTGGGCGGCGTGATGATCTCCTACGACCGGGCCGACGTCTTCTTCGGCCTGATCACCCCGCACGGATTGCTGGAGCTGACCGGCATCCACATCGCCGCCGGGGTCGGCCTGCGCACCGCCTGGGCGTGGATCGCCCCGCCCGCCCACCTCGGTCGCGGCCGGGCGGTCGCCGAGGCCGGGCGGGCGGCCGTCGTGGTCGCCGTCGGACTGGTCGGGCTGTTCGCGGTGTCCGCGCTGCTGGAGGCGTTCGTCACGCCCGCGCCGGTGCCGACCGCCGCGCGGGTGGCGGCCGGCGCCACGGTGTGGGCGGCGTTCCTGGCCTACGCGCTGGTGCTCGGCCGGCGCGCGGTCAGAGCTGACCGAGCGACTTGAGCCGCAGATAGGTGTCGGCGACGGCGGGCGCGAGCCGGTCGGCCGGCACGTCCACCACTGTCACCCCGTGCCGGGACAGCGCGGCGCGCACCCGGTCCCGCTCGGCCAGCGCACGCCACGCCGAGGCGGCCGCGTACGGGTCGTCCGGGCCGGTCGGCGTCGCCGTGGCGAGCCCGGTCAGCACCGGGTCGTGGGCGGCCGCCAGCACCACCCGGTGCCGGGCCGCCAGCCGGGGCAGGACCGGCAGCAGCCCTTCCCGGATCGCGCCCGGGTCCAGGGCGGTGAAGAACACCAGCAGGCTGCGCCGCCGCTCCCGGCGCAGCACCTCGGCGGCGACCAGCTCGAAGTCGGTCTCGGCCAGCGCCGGCTGGAGCGGCGCCGTCGCCTCGACCACCCGGGTGAGCAGCGCCGGGCGGCCGCTGCCGGTCACCCGGGCCCGCACCGCGCTGTCCACGGCCAGCAGGTCGACCCGGTCGCCGGCCCGGGCCGCCAGCGCGGTGAGCAGCAACGCCGCGTCGATCGCGGTGTCCAGCCGGGGCTCGTCGCCGAGCCGGACCGCCGAGGTGCGCCCGGTGTCCAGCACGCACACGAGCCGCCGGTCCCGCTCCGGACGCCAGGTGCGGACCAGCACGTCCGCGCGGCGGGCGCTGGCCCGCCAGTCGATCGACCGGACGTCGTCGCCGACGGCGTACTCGCGCAGGGTGTCGAACTCGGTGCCGTGGCCGCGTCCGCGCGTCACCTGCACACCGTCGACGAGCCGTAGCCGGGCCAGCTTCTCCGGCAGGTGCCGGCGGGAGTCGAACCGGGGCAGCACCCGCAACGTCCACGGTGGCGTGGCGGGACGTTCGGCGCGCTGCCGGAAACCCAGCCGCATCGGCCCGAGCGAGCGTACGGTCAGCGCCACCGCCGGCCGGTCGCCGCGCCGGGTCGGGGTCAGGCGGACCGGCAGGGTCGCCGAGCCGCCCGGTGGGACGGTCAGCACCTCGTCCGCGGACCGTTCGGGCCGCGCCCCGGCCGACGGCACCCACCCGTCCCGCACCTGGGCGCGCAGCGGTCGGTCGGTGGGGTTCGCCAGGTGCAGGGTGACGGTGGCGGTGCCACCGAGCCGGACCGTCCGGTCGCCGTCGCGGCGCACGGCGAGGGCGTGCGGCGGGGCGGCCAGCGCCCGGTCGAGCGCCACCAGCAGCAGCACCGCGACGGTCAGCACGGCCACGCCGAGGAACGGCGCCGGCCAGGCCGGCAGCGTCGCGGCGCCGGCCGCGAGCAGCAGGCCCGCCCGCCAGGTCATCGCGGCGTCGGCACGGTGGCCAGCACCGAGTCCAGCACGCTGTCCACCGTGACGCCCTCCAGCTCCACCTCCGGCCGGGCCCGGAGCCGGTGCCGCAGCGTGGGGCGGGCGACGGCCTTCACGTCGTCAGGCGTGACGTGGTCGCGGCCGGCCAGCCAGGACCACGCCTTCGCGGTGGCGAGCAGCGCGGTGGCGCCCCGGGGCGACGCGCCCAGTTCCAGGGCGGGCGTGGACCGGGTGGCCCGGCAGAGGTCCACGATGTAGCCGAGCACCGGTTCGGCCACGTGCACCGCGTGCGCCTCGGCACGGGCGGCGGCGAGGTCGGCCGCGCCGGCCACCGGGCGTACGCCGGCGGCACGCAGGTCGCGGGGGTCGAAGCCGGCGTGGTGCGCCCGGAGCACGCCCAACTCCTCGTCGCGGCCCGGCAGCGGCACGGTCAGCTTGAGCAGGAAGCGGTCGAGCTGTGCCTCGGGCAGCGGATAGGTCCCCTCGTACTCGACCGGGTTCTGGGTGGCGGCGACGATGAACGGCTCGGGCAGCGGGCGGCGCTCGCCCTCGACGGACACCTGTCGTTCCTCCATCACCTCTAGCAGCGCCGACTGGGTCTTCGGCGGGGTCCGGTTGATCTCGTCGGCGAGGAGCAGGTTGGTGAAGACCGGGCCCTCGCGGAACGTGAACGCGGCGGTGCGCGGGTCGAAGATCAGCGAGCCGGTGACGTCGCCGGGCATCAGGTCGGGGGTGAACTGCACCCGCTTCGAGTCGAGGTCGAGCGCGGTGGCCAGGGTGCGCACCAGCAGCGTCTTGGCCACGCCGGGCACGCCCTCCAGCAGCACGTGCCCCCGGCAGAGCAGCGCGATCACCAGTCCGGTGACCACGGCGTCCTGCCCGACGACGGCCTTGCCCACCTCGGCGCGCAGCCGGTGCAGGGCGGCGCGGGCGTCCGACGGTGCGGTGGGCGACGCGGCGGCGATGACGGGTCCGGTCACCGGGGTTCTCCTTCGGTCGGATGCGGGGCCAGGGTACGGGTCAGCGTGTCCAGCTCACGGGCCAGCTCCAGCAGCTCCCGGTCGTTGTCCGGGACGGGGCCGTGCAGCAGCTCGGCGACCCGTTCCGGGTCGCCGCCGGACGCGGCGGCCACCCGGGCCGCCACCTCGTCGTCCGGCGCGTCGGCGGGCAGGTTGAGCCGGGGCAGGACACGGTCCAGCGTCGCGTCCCGCAGCGACCGGGCGACGGTGTCGCGGGCGCCCGCCCGGCGGTAGAGCCGGGCCCGGCCGCGCACCGTCTCGGCGGACCGGACGGTCACCGGCAGCGGCTCCGTCACCGGCGGACCGAGCCGGCGGGCCCGCCACAGGACCACCAGCAGCCCGGCCAGGGCGAGCTGCGCCAGGATCGCCCAGAACCAGGTCGGGAACGCCCCCCACAGCGGGTTGTCGGCGCGCGGCGGCGGATCCGTCCGCTCGGGTCGTGCCCGCGCGGTCCCGCTCGGCGCGGGCGCGCCGTCGATCTCGCGGGTCGGCGACGGGCCGGCGCTTGTCGGCGCGGGCTCCGGCGCGGGCAGGTCCAGCCACACCACCGGGCGTCCACCGCTCCCGAGCAGGCCGGTGGCGAGGTCCCGGTTGCCCCACTCGTCGATCCGGTCGTTGCGGAACGGGTCGCTGGCGCCCACCACCACGATTTCGACGTCGCCGGGGATCCGCAGCAGGGCGCCGCCGTAGCAGCTGTCGACGGGCTCCGGGCCGGCGTACCGCTGGTGGTCGACGGCGGCGGTGCCGGCGCGGACCGCCTCGGGCAGCCGGCACGGCGCGCCGTCGGCGTCCGGCGGCACCGCCCGGGCGGCCCAGCGGCGGGCGGCCGGCTCGACGGGCGTGCCCAGCTCCACGAGGGCTCGACGGGACGGCTCGACGAGCACCAGCCGGCTGCCGGGCGGCGACGCGGCCAGGGCGGCCAGGGTGGCCGGGCGCACCAGGTCGGGTGCGGGCACGAACAGCGTGCTCGGGCCCGCGCCGGCGATCCGCAGCGCGGCGGCGGTGTCGGTGGTCCGGCGCAGCGGCACACCCTGCGCGGCCAGCGCCTCGGCCAGCCGGCCGCCCCCGTCGTCGTCGGCGGCGACGGGGGAGAGGAAGCCCCGTTCGTCCGGGTCGGGCTGGTCCACCTCGTGCAGGACCAGGGTGGTCACGACCAGCAGCACGCCCAGCCCGACCGGGACCAGGATCCGGTGCCAGCGACGGCGCACCGGTGTCGGGGTGGCGGTCACCACGGTGCCTCCTCGCCGGTCAGCTCACGCCGCAGGTCGGCGGCGAGGGCGCGCATCCGCTGGTCGTGGCCGGCGGTGGCGGGGCGTTGCGCGTACCAGAGGTCGGAGAAGATCGAGGCGGCGTCGTGCAGGGTGGGCCGCAACGTCGGCCGGTTCCGGGCCGCCGCCTCGGTCACCTCGGTGACGGTCAGCCCGGCCCGTGGTTCGACCAGTTGCCGCGTGACCAGGAGCCGGATCATGTCGCGCAGCCGTTCCCGGACCGCCTCGGCGTACCGGCCCTCGGCGGCCAGCCGGTCGGCCGTCGCGGGCGCCACGGTCGGCGCGGTCGGCGCGGCCCGGGGGGCGGGCACGCGCGTCGCCGGCACGTCCGGCCGGCGGCGGGCGGGCCGGCGGATCCGGGGCATCCGGAGCCGGAGCCGGAAGCGGGGCGGTCGGAACCGGGGCAGTCGCGGCCGGCGGAGCCGGGGGAGCGAGAACCGGGGCAGCCGGCGGGGCACCCAGGCCGGGAAGGAGTGCCAGGCCAGGGCGGTGAGCAGCACGGCGGCCAGCAGGAGCAGCACGACCAGCGGCAGGGGCACCACGTCGCCGAGCGCGGCGACCCGCTCGGTCCACCACCGGCTCACCGGCGGGCCGCCAGCAGCACGGGCTCCGGTACGCCGGCCGGCGCCCGGGAGAGCCGGATGTCCAGCCCCTCGGTGCGGATCCGGGTCTCCAGGTGCAGCACCGCGTCCAGGCAGGCCAGCGCCGGGTAGGCGACCGTGTTCACGGCCGCCTGGGCGGCCACGGCCACCGGCAGCGCCCAGGCCGACACGTCGAACAGGCCCAGCAGCCCGAGGCCCCACGGGACGCCCAACCCGATGCCGAGCCGGACCAGCCACCACCCCAGGTAGCCGAGCAGCCGGACGGCGGCGGCGCGCCCGCCGACCCGGCCGGCCAGCCGGACCGCCCGCCCGGGGGCGCGGTGTGCCGGCACCCCGTCGAGCACCAGCACCGGCACGACGAGGCCGAGCAGCCCGTACGCCACGAACCAGGCGGGCCCGGCCAGCCCGGCGACGCCGACGGCCGACCCGACGAGCGCCGCGGCGAGCAGCGTCGCGCCCGGGCGGGCCTCGCGCAGCAGTTCCGACGGCGCGAGCCGGCGGCCGAGCAGCGCCGCGCCCCCGCCGCGCGCGGCCGGGTTGCCCAGCAGCGCGATGATCATGGCTTCGGTGGCCGCGCCGACCGCGAGCAGCAGCCAGTACCTGCCGAGCCCCGGCTCGCCGGTCGGCCACCAGCCCGGCGGGTGGGCGCCGGCCAGCACCCGCATCGGATGGAGCAGGACCTGCTCGGCGAGCACCAGCGGAACGGCGAGCGGCAGGAGCACCCGGGCCTGGTCACGCAGCAGCAGCACGGCGGAGTCCAGCAGCTCGCCGACGGTCAGCGGGCGGGGCGGGAGCACCGCGATCGGGCCGGCGTCGGACACGCGAACTCCTGGTCGGCGGGCAGCGGTGGCGGGCGGGGCGACACCCGGGGGATCATGGTTGCACGGCGGGTCCGCATCGGGTGGACCCGTCCGCCGTGGCGCGCCACGCTGGTGGGCACGCCGTCGGCTGTGGTGCGCGGGCGCGCTCGGCGCTACCGTGCCGGGAAGACTCCGACCTCCGACCGAACGGGGATGGAACGATAAACCCCATGAGAGCCCGCGTACTCGTGGTCGACGACGACCCCGCCCTTGCCGAGATGCTCGGCATCGTGCTGCGCAGTGAGGGCTTCGTGCCGTCCTTCGTCGCCGACGGGGAACGGGCCCTGGCCGCGTTCCGCGACAGCCGGCCCGACATCGTCCTGCTCGATCTGATGCTGCCCGGCATGAGCGGCATCGACGTGGCCCGGGCCATCCGGGCCGAGTCCGGCGTGCCCATCGTGATGCTGACCGCCAAGAGCGACACCGTCGACGTGGTGCTCGGGCTGGAGTCCGGCGCCGACGACTACGTGGTCAAGCCGTTCAAGCCCAAGGAGCTGGTGGCCCGGATGCGGGCCCGGCTGCGGCGCGGCGAGGACGTCGCGCCGGAGCTGCTGACCATCGGCCCGCCCGGCAACCAGATCACCATCGACGTGCCGGCGCACACGGTCAGCCGCGACGCCGAGGAGGTGAAGCTGACGCCGTTGGAGTTCGACCTGCTTGTCGCGCTCGCCCGCAAGCCGCGCCAGGTCTTCACCCGCGAGGTGCTGCTGGAGCAGGTGTGGGGCTACCGGCACGCCGCCGACACCCGGCTGGTCAACGTGCACGTGCAGCGGCTCCGCGCCAAGATCGAGCCGGATCCGGAGCGACCCGAAATCATCCTCACCGTTCGGGGCGTGGGCTACAAGGCGGGCACCGGATAACCTGGGCAGCACTGTGGTGACCGCCTCGCTGCCCGACCCGCCGACTGACGCGTCCCGCCGGCTGCACGCCGCGCGGGCGCTCTGGCGTGACCTCGCCGGCCGGTCGGCCCGGTTCGTCGCCGGCGTGCGCCAGGCCTGGCGGCGCTCGCTCCAGGTCCGCGTGGTCACCATCACACTCGTGGCGTCGAGTCTGCTGGTGGGCGGTTTCGCCTACCTGATCGCCGACAAGATCACCAACATCCTGCTGGAGAACGCCGAGACCGATGTCCGGTTGCGGCTGAGCAACGGCAGCGAATACGCCGCGAAGCAGTTCAACCTCTACAGCCAGCCGCAGGAGGCCCAGCTCCAGGACACCATCGACGGCACGGTCAACTACCTGGCCGGCGGCGACCCGACGCAGACCAGCGGCGTGGTGGTGGCGATCACCGCCGACAACTTCGCCGAGTTCATCGAGCCGCGGGTGTCACCGGACGTGCCGGTCCGCCCGGTGATCGGCGACCAACTTCGCAGGACCGTGGCGTCCGGCAAGGTGGCCCACCAGATCCGCACCGGCACGCTCGGCGGTGAACGCACGAAATACCTGGTCTACGGCTCCCCGGTGCCGACCAAGTTCGGGCAGGTCGAGCTCTACTACCTCGTACCCCTGGCCCGGCAGGACGCCACGGCCGCCGACGCCCGCGCCACGGTGGTCGCCACCGGTGTCGCGTTGGTGCTCCTGCTCGGCCTGCTGGCCGCCCTGGTCACCCGTCTGGTGGTCACCCCGGTCCGGGTCGCCGCGCGCACCGCGCAGCGGCTCTCCGCCGGGCTGCTCGACCAGCGCATGGTGGTCTCCGGCGAGGACGACCTGGCCCTGCTCGCCGCCTCGTTCAACCAGATGGCGACCAACCTGCAACGGCAGATCCTCCGGCTGGAGGAGATGTCCCGGCTGCAACGCCGGTTCACCTCGGACGTCTCGCACGAGCTGCGCACCCCGTTGACCACGGTCCGGATGGCGGCCGACCTGATCTTCACCGAGCGGGACGAGTTCGACCCGGCGGTGGCCCGCAGCGCCGAGCTGCTCCAGGCCGAGCTGGACCGGTTCGAGGAGCTGCTGACCGACCTGCTGGAGATCAGCCGGTTCGACGCCGGCTTCGCGGTGCTGGACAGCGAGCCGACCGACCTGGTCCCGGTGGTGCACCGGGTGACCGAGCGGCTGTCCGGGCTGGCCGAGCGGGTGGGGGTCACCATCGAGCTGGACCTGCCGGGCACGCCGGTGATCGCCGAGGTCGATCCGCGCCGCGTCGAGCGGGTGCTGCGCAACCTGGTCGGGAACGCCGTCGAGCACGGCGAGGCCAAGCCGGTGCGGATCACCCTGGGGATGGACCAGAGCGCGGTGGCGGTCACCGTGCGGGACCACGGCGTCGGCCTCAAGCCGGGCGAGGAGAAGCTGGTCTTCAACCGGTTCTGGCGCGCCGACCCGTCCCGGGCCCGCCAGACCGGCGGCACCGGCCTGGGCCTGTCGATCAGCCTGGAGGACGCCCGGCTGCACGGCGGCTGGCTGGAGGCGTGGGGCGCGCCGGGGCAGGGCGCCCAGTTCCGGCTGACCCTGCCGGCGCGGGCCGGTGACCGGCTCACCACCTCGCCGCTGCGGCTGGTGCCGGCCGACGCCACCCTGCCGTTCGGCGGGCCGCGCGACGGCGGCCTGCTCGCCATCGGCCCGGGCAGTGGCGCCGCGGCGCTCGCCGTCGGCCCGGCCGATCCCGCGCACGCCGAGGTGGCGCCGTGACCGCGCCGGGGCCGCGCGTCCGCCGCCTGGTGGTGGGGCTGCTCGCCGGCGTGCTGCTGCTCCCCGCCGGGTGCGGCATCCCGGCCGAGACCGACGTCCAGGTCGACGGCTCGGTGCCGGTCGCCGAGCCCGGCTCGCTCAACGGCCCCCCGGCCTCGCCGCCGGCGCCGACCGACAGCGACGAGCCGGTGCCGTTCATCGAGAACTACCTCCGGGCGGCGGCGGCCGGGGAGCGGGACCAGGCCTACACCCGGGCCCGCACGTTCCTCGCCGGCGAGGCCCGCGACCAACTCCCGGGCAAGCCGCAGACCAGCGAGATCGAGCTGACCGTGGTCCGGCTGCGGGCGAAGGAGAGCACCCCGCCGAACAACCAGGGCACCAGCACGGTCCGCCTCAAGGTGCAGCAGGTCGGCGTGCTGCGCGCCGACGGCACGCTCGGTCCGCCGGAGGCCACCGAGACCGAGTACGTCTTCGAGCTGCGCCGCGCCGAACCCCCCGGCAGCGGGTTGTTGATCACGCGACTGCCGAACGTGCTGCTGACCAGCGACGCGGCGCTGCGCGAGTTCTACCGCCAGCACAACGTCTACTTCTGGAACTCGGACCAGACCCGGCTGATCCCCGACCTGCGTTACCTGCCGGCGGTGCCGGCCGAGCGTCTCGTCACCGAGGTGGTGAAGTGGCTGGCCGGCGGCCCGTCCGACTGGCTGCAGTCCGGGGTGACCGGGCTGCCCGACCGGACCCGGCCGATCAACAACGCCACCGGCGGGGACTCCCAGTGGGAGGTCAACCTGGACATGCCCGGGGCCAACGAGGAGCGGTTGGCCCGGCTCGGCACCCAGTTGGCGTGGTCGTTGCCGGAGCTGACCGGCCAGCTCGACCTGAAGATCCAGAACCAGAAGCGGTTGAGCGTCGACCTGGAACGGGAGCGCGCCGACCACGACGCCTACCCGCGCGGCGCGGACCCGACGCGATTCAGCGTCTACGACGGCGTGATCCATCCCCTCGCGCTCGCCAGCGAACGGCGGGGCACCGTGCCGATCCCGGCGGCCGAGAACCGCAACGTCGTCTCCGCGTCGATCGCCCGCGCCGACGACCAGGTGCTCGCCGCGATGGTGGTGAACGGTCCGGACCGTCGCCTCCGCCTCAAGGTGGGCACCGGCCAGGACCCGGTGCCGGTGTTCACCAGCAGCGCGGCGTCGTTCCACACGATGAGCCAGCCCACCTGGCTGCGCTCGCTGGACCAGGCCCACCCGGCGGGTCTGGTGGCGGCCGACGGCAAGCTCTACCGGTTCGACGGGACGGCCGGGCTCAGCCCGGTCCCGCTCAACGTGGCCGGGAACGTGGTGGCGGTGGCCGGGTCGCTCGACGGCCACCGGATCGCGTTGGTCGGCGGCGGCGCGCTCTACGTCGCCCCGGTGAACGTCGACGGTGGCGTGGTCAGCCTGGGCCAACCGCGCCGGCTGCCGACGATGCTCACCGACGTCACCGCCGCCGACTGGATCTCGGAGGACCAGATCGTCCTCGCCGGCAACGACCCGGACCGGCGTCCGGTCATCCACCAGGTGAGCGTCGACGGCGGCTTCGACTCTCCGCTGAAGAACGACATCGGTTCGGTGGTGACGCAGCTCGTGGGATACCCGGGCAGCGGCGACCGGGGGCTGCCCGCGCTCTCCTTCATGTACGAGGCGAACGGCGCGGCCTACCAGAACAACCCGTTCGAGTTCATCAAGCGCCAGCAGGTGCTGGACCTGCCGCCGGGCAGCCGGGTGGTCAACCCGACCGCGCCGTTCTTCGTCTACTGAGGTCGCGGTGCCGGACCTGGGCGGGCTCTGGTCGGATCTGACCGATCTGGTGCTGCCGGCCGGGTGCGCCGGCTGCGCGGCCCGCGCGCCGGGTCTGCGGCAGGGCTTCTGCCCGCGCTGCGTGGGCGAGCTGGAGTCGTTGCGTCCCGGGCCGACCCGACCCGTTCCGGCCCCGCCCGGCCTGCCGCCGTGCGTGGCCCTCGGCCCGTACGCCGGGGCGTTGCGCGAGGGCCTGCTCGGGTACAAGGAGCGTGGCCGGCACGGGCTGGCCCGGCCGCTGGGCGCGTTGCTGGCCGAGGTGGTGGCCGTGGCGGTGGGTCAGCCGGGGCCGGTGACGCTGGTGGCGGTGCCGGACACCGCCCGGGCGGCCCGGGCGCGCTACGGCGACCACCTGGACCGGATGGTGCGTCACGCCGCGGCCCGGCTGCGCGCGGCCGGCTGGCCGGTACGCGTGCTGCGTCCGCTGCGGGCGTCGCCCCGGCCGGACTCGGTGGCGTTGGACAGCGCCGGTCGGGCCGCGGCGGCCGAGGCGGCGTTCCGGGTCCGCCGGCAGGCGTCGACCGGGCCGACCGGCACGGTGGTGCTGCTCGACGACATCGTCACCACCGGCGCGACGTTGGCGGCGGTGAGCCGGAAATTGCACGGCGTGGGAATGACGCCAAAGGTCGCGGCCGTGCTCGCCGCAACGCAAAAGCGGCAGCGGTGGTGACGCTTCGTGCATCCCTTTCACCCCATGGTGTATGAGGTGTTAAATTTCGCGACCGCTCTTGGCGACCGGGGGTGACTGCGGGCCGAACAGGAGTTAGCGTTTCGGTGTCGGGGGTAGTGAGGATCCACCCTTCCCCCGGCATTGGAAGGAGGCGTAGCCGAACACCACCGGTCGACGCCGAGCGGAGCTCTCCCAGGCGCGTCGTCCGGAAGATCTGGACCGAAACGACCGTCCGAACAAGGGAGGTCACGTGGACATCGTGGTCAAGGGCCGTAACGTCGAAGTGCCGGACCATTACCGGGTGCACGTAGCCGAAAAGCTCGCAAAGATCGAACGCTACGACCACAAGCTCATCCGCGTGGACGTCGAGTTGTTCCACGAGCGCAATCCGCGCCAGGCCGACCATTGCCAGCGGGTGGAGATCACCTGCGTCACGCGCGGTCCGGTGATCCGCGCCGAGGCCTGCACGAACGACTTCTACAGCGCGCTCGACGCCGCCATCGCCAAGCTGGACACCCGGTTCCGCCGGGCGGCCGACCGCCGCCGGGTGCACCGCGGGCGGCACGCGCCGCTCTCGGTGGCCGCCGCGACCGCCGGCCTGCCGGTGGCCGACCTGGACGGGCCCGGCCTGGCGTCGCTCGACGGGCACGGCACCGCCACCGCGGTGGCCGAACGCCCGGACCAGAGCGGCTACGCCGAGCCCGACGACCAGCCGTGGCACATCGCCCGGGAGAAGGTCCACCCCGCCGAGCCGATGACCGTCGACGACGCGCTGTTCCAGATGGAACTGGTCGGCCACGACTTCTACCTGTTCCTGGACAAGGAGTCCGGCCGCCCCAGCGTGGTCTACCGCCGCCGCGCGTACGACTACGGGATCATCTCGCTCGACACCTGACCCGTCGACCACCGGACCGGGGCCCTCGCGCGTTCGCGGGGGCCCCGCTCAGTCCCGGTCCGACGCCAGCCGGCCGAAGACCACCGAGTCGACGCGGGTGCCCTCCGTGCCGGGCATCCGCCCGCGCGACAACCCCTCCCGCCGGAAGCCGGCCCGTTCCAGCACCCGCTGCGAGGCGAGGTTCTCCACCCGGGTGCCGGCCCAGAGCCGGGCCACGCCGGCGTCGAACGCCCAGCCGGCGAGGAGCCGGACCGCGCGGGTGGCCAGCCCCCGGCCGCGGGCCTCGGGCAGCAGGCTGTAGCCCAGCGAGGCCTGGCCGGTGACCGGTTCGTCGTACCCCAGGGCGCAGCCGCCGACCAGGGCGCCGGTGGCCGCGTCCAGGACGGCCAGGTCGGCGGCGTCCCCGGCCAGCCAGTAGCCGGCCGCCAGCCGGCAGCGGCGCCCGATCGACTCCCGGTCCGGCGGCACCGGCGGCACCCGGTTCGCCACCACCTCCGGCAGCGTGTGCAGCCGGTGGAGCGCGTCGGCGTCCGCCGGCTCCAGCCGGCGCAGCGTGACCACCCCGTCGGTGAGCCGACCGCCGGGCAGATCCGGCAGCAGCCGGGCGGTCGGCCCGGGCGGGTCGTCGGCCAGCCGCACCCAGGCGACCAGGTCGTGACGTACGCCGTCGCGGGACGCGCTCGCCCCCCGACGGACGCCCTCGTACCGGTAGCCGCAGGCCAGCGCGGTCCGCTGGCTCGGCTCGTTCTCCCGGTGCGTGAGCAGTTCCAGCCGGGCCGCGCCGGCGGCGAGGGCGCGCTCGCCGAGCAACCGGGTGGCGGCCGTCGCCACGCCCCGCCCACGGGCCCACGGCGCCACCCAGTAGCCGATCTCGAAGTCCCCGCGCGCCGGGGCGAGGCGGGTCAGCCCGACGCCGCCGAGCAGCCGGTCGGTGTCCGGGTCGGCGATCGCGTACGCGCACCCGCCGGCGGCCCACACGGCCGGTTCGCCCTCGGCGATCCACCACCGGGCGCTGTCCGCGTCGTACGGCTCGGGCAGGGCGGGCAGGTAGCGCCGGGTCTCCGGGTCGGTGCAGCCGGCCACCAGATCCGGCGCGTCGGCCGACCGGGTGGGCCGCAGCCGGACCCCGTACCCCTCGACGGTCTCCGGGATCACCGCAGGTCCTGTGCCAGCAGGCCGCCGATCCACACGTCCTGCCGCTCGCCGCGGTGCGGGACGCCGCCGCGCAGCGTGCCCTCGACGGTGAAGCCGGCCTTCTCGGCGGCCCGGCGGGACGCGGTGTTGCCGACGTTGGCGCGCCACTCGACCCGGGCCAGGCCGAGCGTGGTGAAGCCCCAGGCGCAGAGCGCGGTGAGCGCGGCCGGCAGGTAGCCCCGGCCCCGCGCGTGCGGCGCGGTCATGAAGCCGACGTCGGCCACCAGCGGGTCGCCGGGGAGGATCCGCAGGTCGAGCGAGGCGACGTAGCGGTCCTCCGGGTCGGCCACCGCGAACATCGCGGCGGTGCCCCGGGCCCACGACGGCCGCACCAGGTCCCGCAGGTAGCCCTCGGCGTGTTCGGGCCGGTAGGGGTGCGGCACGGTGGTCCAGCGCACCGTCTCCTCGTCCTGGCAGGTGCGGGTCACCTCGGCCAGGTCCTTCTCCTCCAGCGCGCGCAACCGCAGCTCGGTGCCGCGGGCGTCGGCGAACAGGACGGGTTGCGGCCGGCCGAAGACCGCCGCCCGGCGGGCCTGGAGCGTGCCCGGGCCGTACGGCGCCGGAGCGCCCGGCGCGGCCAGCTCGGACGGCAGGAGGGAGCCGATCCACCCCTCCGGGCGGCCGTCGTCGGCCGGGTGGGCCAGCCGCAGTTCACCCTCGACCCGGAAACCGGCGCGCAGCGCGACCAGTCGGGAGGCGTGGTTGCCGATCTCGGCCTGCCAGGTGAGCCGGCGCAGCGCGAGCGCGTCGAACGCCCAGCGGGCGACGGCCCGGGTGGCGCGCACCGCGACCCCCCGCCCGCGCGCCCACGGCGCGGTCCAGTAGCCCACCTCGGCCGAGTCGAGCGCGCGGTCGACGGAGACCAGGCTGCACGAGGCGAGCAGCTCCCCGGTCGCGGCGTCGCAGACCGCGAACGGCGCCCCGGTGTCCTGCGCCCAGGCCGTCGCGCTGATCGTGGTGACGAACGTGAGGGCGTGTTCGGGCAGGTACGGGCGAGGTACGGTGGTCCAGCGCTGAATGTCCGGGTCCTGGCAGGCGCGGTGCACCTCGTCGGCGTCCTCCGCCCGCCAGGGACGCAGCAACAGCCCGTCCTCGATGATCTCCACAGGCTCCATCCGAGCCATCGTGCCGGATCGTTCGCGGACGGCGTAACCCGATCGGCGGCCGGGAGCACCCGGTCGCGGTGTTATGTCGGGTTCGCGGGTCCGGACCGCCGCCACCAGTGACCATCGCCGCGCCGGAGCGCCTACGATGGTTCGAGACCGTCTAGGGGAGCGTTGATCCGTGTCGATTCTGGAAAAGGTCCTTCGCGCCGGCGAGGGCCGCATGGTGCGTCGGCTGAAGGCCATCGCGGCCGCCGTCAACTCGATCGAGGACGACTACGTCAACCTCAGCGACGACGAGCTGCGCGGCATGACCGACCAGTTCAAGGAGCGGCTCGCCGACGGCGAGACCCTCGACGACCTGCTGCCCGAGGCGTTCGCGGTGTGCCGCGAGGCTGCCTCCCGGGTGCTCGGCCAGCGGCCCTACGACGTCCAGGTGATGGGCGGCGCGGCGCTGCACTTCGGCAACATCGCCGAGATGAAGACCGGTGAGGGCAAGACGCTCACCTCGGTCATGCCGGTCTACCTGAACGCGCTCGCCGGCAAGGGCGTGCACGTGATCACGGTGAACGACTACCTGGCCGAGCGCGACGCCGCCTGGATGGGCCGGGTGCACGAGTTCCTCGGCCTCGACGTCGGCGTGGTGCTGCCCAACCGGCCCGCCACCGAGCACCGCGCGGCCTACGAGTGCGACATCACCTACGGCACCAACAACGAGTTCGGCTTCGACTACCTGCGCGACAACATGGCGTGGTCGAAGGAGGAGCTGGTCCAGCGCGGCCACTTCTTCGCGGTGGTCGACGAGGTCGACTCGATCCTCATCGACGAGGCCCGGACCCCGTTGATCATCTCCGGTCCGGCCGAGCACTCCGCCCGGTGGTACCAGGAGTTCGCCACCGTGGTGGCCCGCCTCCAGCCCGGCACCGACGGCGAGGGCGACTACGAGGTCGACTACGCCAAGCGCACCATCGCGGTGACCGAGCGCGGCGTGGCCCGCGTGGAGGACCGGCTCGGCATCGACAACCTCTACGAGTCGGTCAACACGCCGCTGGTCGGCTACCTCAACAACGCGATCAAGGCCAAGGAGCTCTACAAGCGCGACAAGGACTACATCGTCAGCGACGGCGAGGTCCTGATCGTCGACGAGTTCACCGGCCGCATCCTGCACGGCCGCCGCTACAACGAGGGCATGCACCAGGCGATCGAGGCCAAGGAGGGGGTGGAGATCAAGCAGGAGAACCAGACCCTGGCCACCATCACCCTCCAGAACTACTTCCGCCTCTACGAGAAGCTCTCCGGCATGACCGGCACCGCCCAGACCGAGGCGGGCGAGTTCAACAAGGTCTACAAGGTCGGCGTCGTGACCATCCCGACGCACCGGCCGATGGTCCGGATGGACCGGCCCGACGTCATCTACAAGACCGAGAAGGCCAAGTTCAACGCCGTCGTCGAGGACATCGCCGAGCGGCACGAGCAGGGCCAGCCGGTGCTGGTCGGCACCGTCTCGGTGGAGAACTCCGAGATCCTGTCGCACATGCTGCGCCGCCGCGGCATCCCGCACTCGGTGTTGAACGCCAAGTTCCACGCCAAGGAGGCGGAGATCGTCGCCCAGGCCGGGCGCAAGGGCGCGGTCACCGTCGCCACCAACATGGCCGGCCGGGGCACCGACATCCTGCTCGGCGGCAACGCCGAGTTCCTCGCCGCCAACGAACTCCGCCAGCGCGGCCTCGACCCGGTCGAGCAGCCGGAGGAGTACGCCAAGGCGATGGAGGAGATCCTCCCGACCTGGAAGCAGGCCTGCGACTCCGAGGCGGAGGAGGTCGCCGCCGCCGGTGGCCTCTACGTGCTGGGCACCGAGCGGCACGAGTCCCGCCGGATCGACAACCAGTTGCGCGGTCGCGCCGGCCGGCAGGGCGACCCGGGCGAGTCCCGCTTCTACCTGTCCCTGCAGGACGAGCTGATGAAGCGGTTCCGGGCCGGCGCGGTCGAGGCCGTGATGGACCGCTTCAACATCCCGGAGGACGTGCCCATCGAGTCGAAGATGGTCACCCGCCAGATCAAGAGCGCGCAGGCCCAGATCGAGGGCCAGAACGCCGAGATCCGGAAGAACGTCCTGAAGTACGACGAGGTGCTGAACAAGCAGCGCCAGGTGGTCTACGCCGAGCGCCTCCGGGTGCTCAACGGCGAGGACCTCTCCGACCAGGTCCGCAACATGATCGACGACACGGTCGCCGCGTACGTGGTCGGCGCGACGAGCGACGGCTACGCCGAGGACTGGGATCTCGACCAGCTCTGGTCCAGCCTCAAGCAGCTCTACCCGGTCGGCGTCACGATCGAGGAGCTGGAGGAGGAGGTCGGCTCCCGCGCCGGCCTCGACCAGGACTTCCTGCTCGCCCGCCTCAAGGAGGACGCGAACGCCGCCTACGACCGGCGGGAGGAGCAGCTCGGCGAGGAGGCGGTCCGCCAGCTCGAGCGGATGGTCCTGCTCCAGGTGATCGACCGCAAGTGGCGCGAGCACCTCTACGAGATGGACTACCTCCAGGAGGGCATCAGCCTGCGGGCGTACGCCCAGCGTGACCCGGTCATCGAGTACCAGCGCGAGGGCTTCGACATGTTCGCCACCATGATGGACGGCATCAAGGAGGAGACGGTCGGCTTCCTCTACAACCTGGAGGTGCAGGTCGAGGAGGCCGAGCCGGAGGCCGAGGAGGAGGTGCAGCTACTGGAGAAGCCGGTGGAGATCCGGGCCAAGGGTCTCAACCGCACCCCGCAGCAGCAGGGCCTGCAATACTCCGCGCCGGCCGTCGACGGTGAGGCCGGACGCGGCGCGCCGGTGATCGAGCGGGCCGAGCAGCAGGCGCCGGCGCTGGGCATCGGCCAGCCCTCCTCGGAGCGTCCCGCCGGCTCGGGACCGCGCCGCGCACCGGCCGGGGCGAGCGGTCAGGCGGTCGCCGCGAGCACCGCCCGGCGAGCCGCGGCACCCCAGGTCGACGGCGGCGAGGGTCCGTCCCGGAACGCGCCCTGCCCGTGCGGCTCCGGCCGCAAGTACAAGCGCTGCCACGGCTCGCCCACCGGCGGCTGACCTCCACGCATCGCCCGACGGGCCCCGGCCACCGGCCGGGGCCCGTTCGCGTACCCACCCCCGCCCACACCGCGGATTCGAAACGCGGGTGACCAGGGACTTCACGTCGCCGGCGGAGATCGGTTCCGACACGAACTCCTTGATCGCGCCGACGAGAACCCTTCGGGGGCGGTTAGAGGACGGTGAGGACGAGGCAGAGCCAGGTGCCTCGGCGGTGTTCCAGGCGGACGGCGATCGCCCAACTGGTGCCGCCGGCGCCGGTGAACACGGCGGTGGCCTCGACCGCGCCGGCCCGGGGTTCACAGACGCGTAGGCGGCGCAGGTGCAGGGCCGGTCGGGCGGCGCGGCGGCGGACCGGGGTGACCCGGCGGGCCGCCCGGGTGAACTCGGCCGACACCTGGGCGGCTGTCTCGGGTACACAGAGCGGCCGGAGCTGCCCGGGCGGCCGGAAGCCGTTGACGATCTCCAGGAACGTGCGGACGAACCGGTGGGCCGCTCGGGCGGCCTCGGGCGAGGCGGTGGCGAGGACAAGGGTCGGCGGTCCGTCGGGCGCCTGGCCGCCCGACGCGCCGCTGCCGAACCCGCCGCCTCCGATCGCGCCGCCGCCTCCGGCCGCGCCGCTGCCGAGGTCGCCGCCTCGGGTCGAGCCGCTGGCGAGGCCGCCGCCTCCGGTCGGGACACCGCCGACGCCACCGCCGCCGCCCGTCGTGGAGAGGCCCGTCGTGCCGTCGACGGTCGTGCCGCGAATCGCCGTGCCGCCGCCGGCCGGGCCGAAGCCGGCAATGCGGTCGGCGGACGGGCCGGAGGCCGGCGGGCGGGGCCGGCCGAGAGGGTGGTCGGCCGCCCGGCCCGGTGGCCGGTTGGGGTCGCGGTGGCGCGGCTCGATCAGGTCGAGGGCGAGCTGACCGTGGCTCCAGATCGGGTCGTCGTCGGTGCAGGGCGGGTCGAGTGGCGGGGCGGGCCGGAGCCGGACCGGTGGACGCGGTGATCGGGGACGGCGGGTGTCGACCATGTCAGCCCTCGAATCCTTGCGTTTGCCTTCGTTTACCTGTGACCAGTCCTCATTTTCGGGTAGGGCGGTGGGCGGCGTCAATGGCCGACGGTCAACGCGGGCTCACTCCCCGTCGCGCTCGCCCAAGGGGTTGCCGCGCACCCACTCGGCGGTCTCGGCGTACTTGCGCTCGATGTATTCCTCGAGACGGGAGCGCTCGACCCGCCACTGGCCCCGGCCGCCGATCTTGATCGCGGGCAGCTCGCCGCTGCGCACCATGTGGTAGACCTGCGAGTCCGAGACGTTCAGCTCGGCGGCGACGTCGGACAGCAGCAGGAACCTCGACTCCACGGTGACTCCCGGGGTTGACTTCGTTTGCCTCAGTTTGCCATCAACGGGTGACACCGCCGAGTCCCGCTTCGGTGGACACACCGCCGGGGAGCTTCTCCCGGGCGGGTGCCGGGTGTATGACGGTCTCGGCGTACGGCATGATCGGCGCCCGGAGCCGGCACCCGCCGGCCGGCGGCGGAGAGTGCGGGGAGAGACCGGTGACCGACGAGCTTGTCCGGGTGTACCTGCCGGGGACCGTACCGATGCTCGCCCGGCTGCGGGACGAGGGCCTGACCGTCGAGGCCGCCCACGCGGTCACCCCGGAGCTGCGCGAGTGGTACGCCGAGGGCGACGAGGAGGAGCTGGAGTACGTGGCCTTCACCCGGGCCGCCCAGGACGCGCTGCTCCTCCTGCGGGCCGATCCCGCCGCTCCACGGCGGCGGGTGGTGGTCTCGGCCGACCTGCCCGCCCGCGCGGTGGGCCGGGGCGACGGCGAGCTGGGCTCCAGCGTGATCCGGCCGGCCGGGCCGGTGCCGGTGAGGTCGATCGCGGCGATCCACGTGGACGGCGCGGAGGCGGTCGAGGACGTGGCCGCCGCCGTCGACGTGGTGGCGGAGGCGCAGGCCGGCGACCCGGACGCCCAGTTCACCGTGGACGGCGTCGAGGACCACGAGTTGGAGTGGTACGACGTGACCGAGCTGGACCTGCTGCTGCGCGAGGTCGGCTGAGGCGACAGGCTTCAGGCCGCCGGCTCGTCGTCGTCGGCGTCGGCCCGCGGGCCGAGCGTGCGCCCGAAGGCGATGAGCGTGGTGAGCGCGCCCACGAAGAGCACCCAGATCCCGTTGTCCACCCGGGAGGTGCCCAGCGCGGTCTGCGCCACCTGGTCGGCCTCGCTGAGCGCGGCGGCCAGGTCGAGCAGCCCGCGCCCACCGATCCGGATGATCACCTCGGTGAGCAGCAGGAGCAGCCCGGCCCCGGCGCCGGCCACCAGGTACGCCGGCCAGCGCAGCGGCGTCGCCGCCCCGTCGCGGCGTTCGGCCCGGCGGCGCGACCAGGTCACGTAGAGGTAGGCGACCAGGCCGGCGATCAGGCCGGCGAGCAGCGACTCGGTGCGGGACACCCACTTGGCGGCGTCGAGCACCGACTGCTGCGTGTCCCCGGCGCCGAACAGGTCGGAGAGCGGGTCCCGGGCCCGGCTGAACAGCACCACGAAGAGTTGCGCGGCGAGCGTGGCGGCGGCGATCGCGGCCACCACCCGCGCCTGGCGCGCGCCGGCCGTCGCCCCGCCGATGATCGCGGCAGCCGCCGTGGTGCCGGCGATGGTGTTGGTGGTGGCGTTGTCGGCGTACGTCAGGTTGATCGCCACGGCGGCGGCGAGCCCGACCAGCAGGCCGGCGCCGACGGTGGCCAGGAAGCGCAGGGAGGTGCGGCCGAGCCGGTTGGTGGCGGCGAGCGCGACCGCCGCGCCGGTGACCAGCGCCGCGGTGATCACACCGGGGAGCGCGTAGGCGGAGAGGCTGATCGCGGTGACCCCGGCCGCGGTCGAGGTGATCGCCTCCCGGGTGGACCAGAGCATGGCCGCCAGCCAGGCCAGCGACAGCACGGCCAGCGGCAGCGCGCCGGGGGCGTACCCCGGTCGGCCGGCTGCCGGGGCAGCCAGGTCGGCGGCGGTCGGCTCGGCGGCCTCGGGCCGGTCCGGCTCCGCGGCGGTGGAG
Organism: Micromonospora sp. NPDC051300; assembly: GCF_044455315.1. Taxonomy (NCBI): domain Bacteria; kingdom Bacillati; phylum Actinomycetota; class Actinomycetes; order Micromonosporales; family Micromonosporaceae; genus Micromonospora; species Micromonospora sp. NPDC051300. The sequence goes on from NZ_JBITEP010000018.1 coordinate 115,565, forward strand.
CTGCCGGACTGGTTGCTCATCGTCTCCCCTTCGACGGACGCCAGGTCACCGACCAACCAGCGTACGCGTCGCGGCCCGCCCCGCCCGGCGGGCCGGGCCCGACGGGACGGCAGGGGAGGGGGCCGACGATTCGTCGACGTCGCACGCCCGGTGCCGATGTTCCGTCGGTCCCGGACAGCAATCTGCCGAAGGTCCGGAGTGCGGCGCTGTGTCCGGTGTTCGCGGCCCGCGCCGGGGAGCCCGGGTGGCGGCCCGGGTCGCGTGAAAGAATCGGCGCAGGTCCCGCCGCCGCGACCGGTCCGCCGCGCGGTGTCCGGCACCCGGCCGCCCGGCCGGCGCCGCGGGTCCGGTTTCGCCATCGCCGTCGAGATCGCACAGGAGCCTGTGATGGACGCCGTCTTCTCCGTCCCCGAGCCGCGCAACGAGCCGGTCCACACCTACGAGCCCGGCAGCGCCGACCGGGAGCGGCTCCAGCGGCGGTTGGCCGAGCTGGCCGCCGAGCGGATCGAGCTGCCGATGACCATCGCCGGCGAGCAGCGGATGGCCGGCGGCGAGTCGATCGACGTGGTCCAGCCGCACAAGCACGCGCACGTGCTCGGCGTGACCGGGCACGCCACCCACGACGACGCGCGGGCCGCGGTCAAGGCCGCGAAGGACGCCGCGCCGATGTGGCGGGCGCTGCCGTTCGAGGAGCGCGCCGCGATCTTCCTGCGCGCCGCCGACCTGCTGGCCGGCCCCTGGCGGGACACGCTCAACGCGGCCACCATGCTCGGCCAGTCCAAGACCGCCGTGCAGGCCGAGATCGACGCCGCCTGCGAGCTGATCGACTTCCTCCGCTTCAACGTGCACTTCGCCCGCCGGCTCCTGGCCGAGCAGCCGATGTCCTCGCCCGGTGTGTGGAACCGCTTCGACCACCGGCCGCTGGAGGGCTTCGTCTACGCGGTCACCCCGTTCAACTTCACCGCCATCGCCGGCAACCTGCCGTCCGCGCCGGCCATGCTCGGCAACACGGTGGTCTGGAAGCCGGGCCCGACCCAGCAGTTCGCCGCGCACTTCACCATGCGGCTGTTCGAGGCGGCCGGCCTGCCGCCCGGCGTGATCAACATGGTCACCGGGCGCGGCGAGGAGGTCTCCGACGTGGTGCTCGCCGACCCGGATCTGGCGGGCATCCACTTCACCGGCTCCACCAAGGTCTTCCAGCAGCTCTGGCGGACCGTCGGCGACAACATCGCCCGCTACCGGGGCTACCCCCGGCTGGTCGGCGAGACCGGTGGTAAGGACTTCGTGGTGGCGCACATGAGCGCCGACGTGGACGCGCTGCACACCGCGCTGCTGCGGGGCGCCTACGAGTACCAGGGGCAGAAGTGCTCGGCCGCCTCGCGGGCGTACGTGCCGCGGTCGATCTGGGAGGCCGGCCTGCGGGACCGGCTCGCCGCCTCCGCGGACGCGCTGACCTACGGCGACGTGACCGACTTCAGCAACTTCGGCGGCGCGGTGATCGACGACAGGGCGTTCGGCCGGCACACCGCCGCGCTGGAGCTGATCAAGGGCGACGACAGCTGCCGGGTGCTGGCCGGCGGCACCGCCGACGACTCGGTCGGATACTTCGTCCGGCCGACGCTCTTCGAGTGCTCGGACGCCGCGCACGAGACGTTCACCACCGAGTACTTCGGCCCGATCCTCGGCGTGCACGTCTTCGACGACGCCCGCTTCGACGAGGTGGTCGCCCAGGCCGAGTCGATCGCCCCGTACGCGCTGACCGGGTCGATCTTCGCGAACGACCGCCGGGTGGTCGACCGGGTGGCGGAGCAGATGCGGTACGCGGCAGGCAACTTCTACGTCAACGACAAGCCGACCGGCGCGGTGGTCGGGCAGCAGCCGTTCGGCGGGGCCCGGGCCAGCGGCACCAACGACAAGGCCGGCTCCTGGCACAACCTGGTCCGCTGGACGTCGCCCCGGACGATCAAGGAGACGTTCGTCCCGCCGACCGACCACACCTACCCGCACATGGGCTGAGCCGTACGGAGGGGGCCCGTCTCGACCGCGAGGCGGGCCTCTTCCCTACCCGACAGTGCACTTCGGACCGCCTAGGAGTGGCGAAAACGGCAAATCCTGGACGCCAGAGCCGACAAAGTGGCAGCTTAGAGGGCATGGCGGAATCCGGAGTCAACCCGACGGCGGCGGCCCTGCTGGGCCTGCTGCACGACGGCCCGATGACTGGCGGTCAGTTGATGGCCGCCGCCGAGCGCCGGCTGGCGCCGTACTGGTCGATGACCCGCAGTCAGGTCTACCGGGAACTCCCGGTCCTGGCGGAGAAGGGTCTGGTGCGGCTCGGCAAGCCCGGGCCGCGGATGAGCCAGCCGTACGCGCTGACGGCGGCCGGGAAACGGACATTCTCCCGCTGGTTGGCGGAGAATCCCGGCAAGGACACCATCCGTAACCCGATCGCGCTGCGGATGGCGTTCGGCAACCTGCACTCGTCGAGCCAGCTCAAGAACCTGTACGCCTCGGCGAACGAATACCACACCGAGGCGCTGGCCACGGTGCGGGAGCAGGTCAAGAACGCCAAGAAGGAGGGCGACAGCTACGACGCCAGCGCGCTGGAGTTCGCGGTCGCCTACCACAAGGCGGCGCTGTCCTGGCTGAAGACCGCGCCGGTCGGCTGACCACCTGCGTGAGGTTGACGGACCGACGCAGTACTGTTGTCTGTCGTGACCGCTGCCGATTACGCCGAACAGCTCAAGGAACTCGACGCCACGCTGCGCAACATCGAGGCCGTGCTCGACCTCGACAAGCTGCGCGAGCAGAAGGCCCGCCTGGAGCAGGAGGCGTCCGCGCCCGACCTGTGGGACGACCAGGCCAAGGCCCAGGCGGTGACGTCGCAGCTGTCGTACGTCAACGGCGAGATCGGCCGGCTGGGCGACCTGCGCTCCCGGCTCGACGACGCCGGGGTGCTGCTGGAGCTGGCCCAGGCGGAGTCCGACCCGGGCGCGCTGACCGAGGTCGAGTCGGAGATCACCGGGCTGACCAAGGCCATCCAGGAGATGGAGGTCCGCACGCTGCTCTCCGGCGAGTACGACTCCCGGGAGGCGCTGGTCGCCATCCGGGCCGGGGCCGGTGGCGTGGACGCGGCGGACTTCGCCGAGATGCTGCTGCGGATGTACCTGCGGTGGGCGGAGCGGCACGGCTACCCGACCGAGGTCTACGAGACGTCCTACGCCGAGGAGGCGGGCCTGAAGTCGGCCACCTTCACGGTGAAGGTGCCCTACGCGTTCGGCACGCTCAGCGTGGAGTCCGGCACCCACCGGCTGGTGCGGATCAGCCCGTTCGACAACCAGGGCCGCCGGCAGACCAGCTTCGCCGGCGTCGAGGTGCTGCCCGTGGTGGAGCAGACCGACCACATCGACATCCCCGAGAACGAGATGAGGATCGACGTCTACCGGTCCTCCGGGCCGGGCGGGCAGAGCGTCAACACCACCGACTCGGCGGTCCGGATCACCCACATCCCGACCGGCATCGTGGTCACCTGCCAGAACGAGAAGTCCCAGCTGCAGAACAAGGCGTCCGCGCTGCGGGTGCTCCAGGCCCGGCTGCTGGAGCGCAAGCGGCAGGAGGAGCAGGCCAAGATGGCCGGCCTGAAGACCGACGCCGCCGGCTCGTGGGGCGACCAGATGCGGTCGTACGTCCTGCATCCTTATCAGATGGTGAAGGATCTGCGTACCGAGCAGGAGACGGGCAATCCGTCCGCGGTCTTCGACGGCGAGCTGGACAGCTTCATCGAGGCGGGAATCCGCTGGCGGAAGCAGCAGCAGCTCACCGCTGACGGTGCGTGATCACGCTCCGACGCAGCGCGTCATCGATCTCGTGCTGACCCGGTAAATCGATGACGCGCACCGCATCTGCGGGGCGTGGGGCTTGGCTCTGCGGTTACACCGCGTAGACTCTCGACCCGTGATTCAGCTTGAGCAAGTGACGAAGACGTACCCGAAGGCGTCCCGGCCTTCGCTCGACAACGTGTCCGTCTCGATCGAGAAGGGCGAGTTCGTCTTCTTCATCGGTCCATCCGGCTCCGGCAAGTCCACGATCATCAAGTTGCTGCTGCACGAGGTGACCCCCAACAAGGGCCGCGTCGTGGTCAACGGCAAGGACGTCACGTCGATGCGTTCCTGGAAGCGACCCCACTTCCGGCGTTCCATCGGCTGTGTCTTCCAGGACTTCCGGCTGCTGCCGAACCGCACCGCGTACGAGAACGTGGCGTTCGCGCTGGAGGTGATCGGTAAGACGAAGGCGGTCGCCCGCCGGGTCGTGCCGGAGGTGCTGGAGCTGGTGGGTCTCGGTGGCAAGGAGCACCGCTACCCGCACGAGCTCTCCGGTGGTGAGCAGCAGCGTGTCGCGGTGGCCCGGGCGTTCGTGAACCGGCCGCTGATCCTGCTGGCGGACGAGCCGACCGGAAACCTGGACCCGGACACCTCGATCGAGATCATGCGCCTGCTGGACCGGATCAACCGCACGGGCACCACCGTCGTGATGGTCACGCACGACTCCAACATCGTGAACCAGATGCGTCGCCGGGTCATCGAGATCGAGAGCGGCCGCATCGTGCGCGACCAGGCCCGCGGCGTCTACGGCTGAGCCTGACGACGGCGCGTAGACCCTGACGACGAACACCTCACGCCGGAGAGCCGGAGGAATATCCCGATGCGGATGAAGTACGTCCTGTCCGAGGTACTGGTCGGACTGTGGCGCAACGTCACCATGACGATCGCCATGATCATCACCATGGCGGTGTCGCTGTTCATGCTGGGCGGCAGCGGCCTTCTGTACCAGAAGGTCGGCGACATGAAGGATCTCTACTACGAGAACGTCCAGGTCTCGATCTTCATGAAGACCGACGCGCCGCAGGAGCAGCGCGACGCGCTCGAGGCCAAGCTGAATGACGACCCGCTTGTCGACAAGGTCGAGTACGTCAACAAGGAGGAGGCGTACAAGCGCTTCCAGCAGATGTACGCCGACGCGCCCGACCTGGTCAACGCGGTCAAGGCCGACCAGCTTCCGGAGTCGTTCCGGATCACGCTGAACGACCCGCAGCAGTACAAGCAGATCTACGACCAGTACAAGACCGCCGAGGGCATCGACACGATCGTCGACCAGTCCAAGCTCCTCGACAAGGTCTTCGGCGTGCTCACCGGCATCCAGAACGGCGCGCTGGCGCTGGCGATCGTGATGGCCGCCGCGGCCCTGCTGCTGGTGGCGAACACCATCCAGGTGGCCGCGTACAGCAAGCGCCGTGAGGTCGCGGTCATGAAGCTGGTCGGCGCCTCCAACTGGTTCATCCAGGCGCCGTTCGTGCTGGAGGCGGTGGTGGCCGGTCTGATCGGCTCGATCCTCGGCCTGGTCGCGCTGATCGGGGTGAAGACGCTTGCCGCCGGCAGCTCGATGGCGGCCCTGGAGGGTCTGATCACCCCGATCTCCTGGTCCGAGATCTTCCTGACCTTCCCGCTGATGGCCGCCGTCGGTGGTCTGGTCAGCGCGATCACCGCGTGGGTCACGCTCCGCTTCTACCTGCGGGTCTAGTTACCGCACGGCTCTCCGCAGGGCCCTCCCGCGCCGGAATAAACGGCGCGGGAGGGCTCTTGTGGTTCCGGTAGCATGATCTTCGCTCGCGGCCCCGGCCGGGAGCCGGACGAGAAAGGGGGTGGCGCCGTGCCACGGGAGAAGGGGCGCAAGGTGGTCGCCTCCAACAAGAAGGCGCGCCACGACTACGCCGTCCTCGACACCTACGAGGCGGGCATGGCGTTGACCGGCACCGAGGTCAAGTCGTTGCGGGCCGGGCGGGCCTCGCTCGTCGACGCGTTCGCGCAGGAGCGTGACGGCGAGCTCTACCTGCACGGGATGCACATCCCGGAGTACGCCCAGGGCACCTGGACCAACCACGAGCCCCGGCGGACCCGCAAGCTGCTGCTCAACCGGCTGGAGATCGACCGGCTGCTCGGCAAGCTCAAGGAGAGCGGCCTGACGTTGGTGCCGTTGCAGGTCTACTTCTCCGACGGCTGGGCGAAGGTGGAGATCGGCCTGGCCCGGGGTAAGAAGTCGTACGACAAGCGGCAGGACCTCGCGAAGCGGGACGCCGACCGGGAGATCCGGCGGGCGACTGGCCGGCGCGGCAAGGGGATGGCCGAATGAGATGTCCGGTTCATCCGGTCGCCGGTTCGCCGGTCGGCCTCGGGATGAATCCGGTTGCGGCAGGCGTTACGCTTGTCGGTGCCACCATCACCGGTGGCCTGTCGAGGGGGTGACTGGTTTCGACTTCGTACGCAGCGACAGGGGAAGCGAGCCGAGGAAGCCGACGTCGTCTCGAAAATCGGTCGTCGGAAACCAATAAGCGCCAAGAACAATCGCGCTGACTTCGCTCTCGCCGCCTGAGGCGAGTAGCAAGTCTGTCGGCCTGGGAGTGCCTTCGACCCAGTTAGCCGGCATCAGCTAGGAGGCTGGCCAACCGGACCCGGTCGCGGGGTCCGTGCGGCGAGATCAATCAGCGACTGGGCCCGTCACACCAACTTGCTCGCGTGAGCGGTGGGGCCGAGTAGAGGCACAGCGAGCTGCGCTCGGAGAAGCCCTGACAAACCGGCGAAGGACCCGGGTTCGATTCCCGGCACCTCCACCACCTTGACCTGTGCGCCCCGGTCCACCGGACCGGGGCGCACAGTCGTCTCCCGGTGCTGCCGGGGCCGGCGGGGCAGGCGGTGCGGATGAGTCAGATGAGGTGCCCGCGGTGGCTGGACACGGCGCTCGGGCGGGCTCACCATTCCGGTACGCGACTCCGCGACGCGCGGGAGGTGCCCGATGGTCACCCGTCCGATCCAGCAGCCGACCACCGTGCTCCGCCGGGCCCTGGCCGCACCCGGGCCGCGATGGCGGGAGCAGCTCGCCGTCCAGATCGGCCCGCTCCGGCACGGCTTCACCGAGCACGTCCGGGTCACCGAGGGCCCGTCCGGCCGGTACGCCGACCTGCTGCGCACCGCGCCCCGGCTGCACCGGGGCGTCCGCCTGCTGGTGGGTGAGCACGCCGCGATCGTCGCGGCGCTGGCCGCGCTCCAACACGCCGCCGGGCTCCGGTCGGTCTCCGCCGAGGAGCTGCGGGAGCAGACCGGCAACCTGCTGCGCGCGCTCGACCGCCACCGGCGACGTGGCGCCGACCTGCTCTGGGAGGCATACCAGGCCGACCTGGGCGGCGAGGACTGAGCGGCGGGGAACCGATCGGGCGGCTGGGCCGTCCGATCCGTATGCGCCGATCTCTCGCCCTGCTCGGGTTGCCGCTTCTGGTCATCTCCGGCTGCGCCGCGCCCGGCGCCGGCTCGGCCGCACCCACCGGCCCGGACCAGCGTCAGGCGTTCACCCAGCGGGCCGAGGAGGTGGCCGGGCGCTGGCGTCCCGGGCCGCAGTGGCGCGAGGGATACGTGCCGCTCCAGGACGCCACAGTGCTCACCGGCGACCCGGGCTTCACCGACGAGACGAAGGTGGCCTTCACCGCCGGGTGGTACCGGGACCAGATCCCGATGCCGGCCGCCGTCCCGCCGGAGGGCACCATCAGGTTCCCCGACGGCGTGCTGCGGGTGCCGCTGGTCAGCGCCGCCGACGCCTACGCCCAACTGGACCAGGGGGACCCGCCGCCCTGCGACGGCCGACCGGCGGGGGGTCGTCCCACCGTCGGAACCGGCCCGGACGCCCCGGTGTCGACGACCGCGCCGACGCCGTGCGTTCCGCTGACCGTGACGGCGGCGCGGCTGGGCCGCGCGCCGGTGTGGACCAGCCGGGGGCGGGTCGACGTGCCGGCCTGGCTGTTCACCGTGGACGAGCTGACCGCGCCGGTGGCCCGGCTCGCGGTCGCGCCGCGCGCGGTCGGCGAGGCGCCCGGTGGCGCGGCGGACGGCCGGCAGTTGCCGGACGGTCTGGTCGCCGCGCAGGAGCTGCGGGCGGTGGCGGGCGACCGGCTCGACTACGTGGTCGGCGTGGGGGCCTGCGACGGCGCGCCCACGCCGCTGCTGCTGGAACGACCGGACGTGGTGGTGGTCGGCGCATCGGTGGTCCGGTCCACCGGGATCTGCACCGCGCAGCTCGCCCTGAAACCGGTGAGCGTCACGCTCGCCGCCCCGCTGGGGGCCCGGACCGTGCTGGACGTCGGCACCGGCGCGCCGCTGGCCGTCCGGGCCGGCTGAGTCACAGCAGCCGGGGCACCTCGGTGCTGATCGGCGCGGCCAGCACCGTGGGCCGGTCCGCGGCGAGCGCCTCGGCCAGCGCCGGGCCCAACCCGTCCGGCGACACCTCCGGCACCGCGGCGCAGCCGTAGCCGCGCGCCACCGCGGCCACGTCCAACCCGGGCAGGTCCAACCCCGGCACGCCCGGCGTGTGCTTCAGCTCGGCGAACGCCTTGAGGATCGCGTACTGCTGGTTCACCGGGACCACGACGGCGAGCGGCAGGCGCAGCCGCGCCGCGGTCCACAACGCCTGCACCGAGTAGTGGAACGAGCCGTCACCGATCACCACGACCACCGGTCGGCCGCGTCCGGTGTCCCGCTCGGCGAGCGCCAGGCCCACCGCCGCCGGCAGCCCGAAGCCCAGGCCCCCGCTGGCCATGGTGAAGTAGGAACGCGGCCTGTCGATCCAGAGCCGGCGGCGCAGCGCGGCCAGGTTGGACGGTGACTCCTGCACCAGCACGCCGTCCGCCGGCCAGGTGTCCGCCAGCGCGGCGAAGAGCGCGTCCGCGCCGGGCGGGTCGGCCGCCTCCGGCGGGGGCGGCGGCTCGCGCGGCGGCGGCGGAGGCCGACCGGACGGCGGCAGCAACTCCAGCAGCGCCGCCATGGTCAGCCCGGCGTCGCCGAGCAGGCTCTCGCCGACCGGGGCCCGGGCCGCCTCGTCCGGGTCGTCGGTGACGTGCAGCAGCCGGGCGTCACCGGGCAGGTAGTCGCCCGGCACGTGCGGGTAGTAGCGGAACACCGGGGCACCGACCACCAGCACGGTGTCGTGCCCGCGCAGCGCGTCCGACAGGGGCCCGATCGCGTAGGGCAGCACGCCCCGGAACTGTGGGTGGCGTTCCGGGAAGACACCGCGCTCCGGTGCCGGGGCGGCCCAGACCGGGGCGGCCAGCCGTTCGGCCAGCGCGACGGCGGCCGACCAGGCGCCGGCCCGGTCTACCGCCGCGCCGAGCACCAGCACCGGCGCGCGGGCGGCGGCCAGCGCGGTGGCGAAACCGCGCAGCCGGTCCGGGTCCGGCCCGATCCGGGTGGCGACGGTACGCACCTGGGGCGGCGGGTCGGCGGTCCGGCCCCAGTCGTCCATCGGCAGGGAGAGGAAGACCGGTCCGGTGGGTGGCTGCACCGCCGACGCGTACGCCCGCATGAAGGCCGCCGGGATGTCCTGCGCGCGGGCCGGCTCGTGGGCCCACTTGACGTACGGCTGGGCCAGCTCGACCGCCCGGGGGCTGGCCAGCCGGGGCTCGATGAGCAGCATCTCGCGGGTCTGCTGGCCGGCGCTGACGATCAGCGGGGTCCGGTTGTGCCAGGCGGTGACCAGGTTGCCCATGCCGTTGCCGGTGCCCGGCGCGGTGTGCAGGTTGACGTGCGCGGGGCGGCCGGTGCCCTGCGCGTAGCCGTCGGCCATGGCGACCGCGGACGCCTCCTGGAGCGCGTGCACGTAGTGGAAGTCGGCCGGGAAGTCGGCGAGGAACGGCTCCTCGGTGGAACCGGGGTTGCCGAAGACGGTGGTCAACCCGAGCGCGCGCAGCAGGTCGTAGGTCGCCTCGCGCACCGTAGCCATCGCCTGAATCTAGCGGGCGGAAGCCGACTTTTCGGGCGCTTCGCCAGGGCTCAGGGCAACGGGAACGGCAGTCGGATGCCGTCCAGCGCGCCCCCGCAGGGGCAGTCCCGCTCGTCGGGGAGGGCGGCGACCGCGTCCAGCAGCAGCTTGCGCAGTCGGTCGGTGTTCTCCGCGAAGACCCGGAACACCTCCTCCTGGGTGACCGACTCGCCCGCCTCGACGCCCGCGTCCAGGTCGGTGACCAGCGCGATCGAGGTGTAACAGAGCGCCAACTCCCGGGCGAGCACCGCCTCCGGGTGCCCGGTCATGTTGACCACCGCGCCGCCGATCGAGGTGAACCAGCGCGACTCCGCCCGGGTGGAGAAGCGCGGGCCCTCGACCACCACCACCGTCCCGCCGTCCACCGCCGGCACGCCCCGGCCGGCCGCCGCGTCCAGCAGCGTCCGCCGCCCCGCCGGGCAGTACGGATCGGCGAACGAGACGTGCACCGCGCCCCGGTCGTAGTAGGTCTGCGCCCGCCCGCTGGTACGGTCGATCAACTGGTCCGGCACCACGAACGTGCCCGGTCCCAGCTCCGGCCGGAGACCGCCGACCGCGCAGGGCGCCAGCACCTGGCGTACGCCCAGCGAGCGCAACGCCCACAGGTTGGCGCGGTAGGGAATCCGGTGCGGCGGGTGCCGGTGGTCGCGGCCGTGCCGGGGCAGGAACGCCACTCGCCGGCCGCCCACCTCGGCGATCGTGACCGGGTCCGACGGCGTGCCGTACGGGGTGTCCACCACGTGCTCCACCCCGTCGAGCAGGGCGTAGAGACCCGACCCGCCGATCACCGCAAGTTCCGCCTCCACCGCCATCCGGCCCTCCCTCGATCCGTCGCGATCACCCGCCGGTCAGACCTTAGCCAGCGGGCGGGACGCAGGCTATGGTGCGTGACATGGCGTTGACCGGGTGGGCGGTCGACGACGTCGGGCCCGCGCGGGCACACGACTGACGGGTGTCGGATCATGCAGGGTGAGGGGCAGGCGATCGGTGGCCGAGCCATGGAGTCGATGACCGGACGACTGCTGGTCGCGACACCTGTGCTCAAGGACCCGAACTTCGACCGTACGGTCGTGCTGCTTGTCGCCCACGAGCCCGGTGGCGCCCTCGGCGTGGTGCTCAACCGGGCCACCGAGGTCCCGGTGGCCGACGTCCTCGGCGACTGGAGTGATCTGGCGCGCGAGCCCGCGGTGCTCTTCGAGGGCGGCCCGGTCCAGCCCGACTCGGCCATCTGCCTGGCCCGCATGCGTCACCCGGTCAAGCCGGTGAAGGGGTTCCACCGCGTCTCCGGCGCGGTCGGCACCATCGACCTCTCGGTCGACCCGGAGAAGCTGCGCGACGCGGTAGGCGGGATCCGGGTGTTCGCCGGCTACTCCGGCTGGGGCGCCGGCCAGTTGGAGCGGGAGATCGACGAGGGGTCCTGGTTCGTGCTGGACGCGCTGCCCGGCGACGCCTTCGTCGACCGGCCGGACGACCTCTGGCCGATGGTGCTGCGCCGCCAGGGCGGCATGATGGCGGCGGTGGCCCACTTCCCGCCGGACGTGGCACTGAACTGACCCGTTCCGGGGTGACCCCCCGCGAGATGACCATGCCTGGCGGCGTGTGTATAGTTCTTCCCGTGCCCGGGCGACCGGGGACGACCGCAAGGGGCCGTGGCGCAGCTGGTAGCGCACCACACTGGCAGTGTGGGGGTCAGGGGTTCGAGTCCCCTCGGCTCCACCGACCGCACATCTGTGCGAACCGGTGGTTTTCTCGGAATGCCCCCGTCCGTCCGGACGGGGGCATTCTCGTGGTGTCGTGGCGAGGAGAACGCGGGATGGTGTCTGCGGGGCTGGACGGCGACTGGGTCGCCCGGATGGCGGACGAGATCATCGTCGAGTCCGAGCGCCGCTCGCCCGGCGCGCCTGTGGTCTGCGCCTCGGGGCTGAGCCCGTCCGGGCCGGTGCACCTCGGCAACCTGCGTGAGGTGATGACCCCGCACCTGGTGGCGGACGAGGTCCGCCGGCGGGGCCACGAGGTGGTGCACCTCATCTCCTGGGACGACTACGACCGGTTCCGCAAGGTGCCGGCCGGCGTCGACCCCTCCTGGGCCGAACACATCGGGAAGCCGCTGACCTCGGTCCCCGCGCCACCCGGCAGCTCCCATCCGAACTGGGCGGAGCACTTCAAGGCCGCGATGGTCGAGTCGCTGGCCGGGCTCGGGGTGGAGTACCGCGGGATCAGCCAGACCGAGATGTACACGTCGGGCGCGTACCGGGAGCAGATCCTGCTGGCGATGCGCGAGCGCAAGCGGATCGACGCGATCCTCGGGCAGTACCGGACCAGGAAGCGCCCGTCGGCGCCGCGATCCGAGGAGGCGGAGCAGACCGAGGGATCGGGCGCCGCCGAGGAGGACGACGGCTCCACCGGGGCCGGCTACTACCCGTACAAGCCCTACTGTGGAGCGTGCGGCACCGACCGCACCACAGTCATCGCGTACGACGACGCCACCACCGCCATGACCTACGAGTGCGCCTGCGGCTGCTCCGAGACGGTCCTGCTCTCCGAGTTCGACCGGGGCAAGCTGGTCTGGAAGGTCGACTGGCCGATGCGCTGGACGTACGAGGGCGTGGTCTTCGAGCCGTCCGGCGTCGACCACTCCTCGCCGGGCTCGTCGTTCGTGGTGGGCGGGCAGATCGTCCGCGAGGTCTTCGGCGGCGACCAGCCGATCGGGCCGATGTACGCGTTCGTCGGGATCACCGGCATGGCGAAGATGAGCAGCTCCCGCGGCGGCGTCCCGACGCCCGCCGACGCGCTGGAGATCATGGAGGCGCCGTTGTTGCGCTGGCTCTACGCCCGTCGCCGCCCCAACCAGTCCTTCAAGGTCGCCTTCGACGCGGAGATCCAGCGGCTCTACGACGAGTGGGACGCGCTGGCGAAGAAGATCGCCGCCGGGACGGCGGCGCCCGCGGACGAGGTCGCCTACCGCCGGGCGATCGGCACCGCGACGATTACGCTGCCCCGTGCGTCGAGGCCGGTCCCGTACCGCACGCTCGCCTCGATCGCGGACATCACCACCGGCCACGAGGAGCAGATCCTCCGCATCCTCACCGACCTCGACGCCGAGCACCCCGTCCGGTCGCTCGACGAGGTGCGTCCCCGGCTGGACCGCGCCCAGCACTGGGTCAACACGCAGCTTCCGCCGGAGTCGCGGACCAGCGTCCGCCAGGAGCCGGACGGGGAACTCCTCGCGTCGCTGGACGAGGGGCAGCGCCGGTCCCTCCGGATGCTCCTGGCCGGGCTGGACGACCACTGGTCGCTCGACGGTCTGACCACGCTTGTCTACGGGGTCCCGAAGGCGATGGCCGGGTTGCCGCCGGACACCGCGCCGACGCCCGAGCTGAAGGCGGCGCAGCGCGACTTCTTCGTCCTGGTCTACCGGCTGCTCGTCGGGCGCGACACCGGCCCGCGCCTGCCCACGTTGCTGCTCGCCGTCGGTGCGGAGCGGCTACGGACGCTGCTCGACGCCTAGGGGCACGGGACGGCCAGTCATCCGGCCGCACGGCCGGTGACCAGCAGCGCCCCGCACAGCGCGCCGAACCCGGCCGTGCCCGCCAGCGCCCGGACCACGTTCCAGGCCACCCAGGTCGCCTCGAACCGCTGCCGCGCGGCGGCGAGGTCGGCCGTGCCGGCCGCGGCGAGCGCGTCGTTCAGCGGCACGTTCACCACGGCGGTGACGACCACCGTCAGCAGGTAGAGGACGAGCCCGGCGACGATCCACGGCAGCGCCGGACGGCCCGCGCCGCGCCAGCCCAGGATCGCCGCCAGCGCGGCGAGCACCGGGGTGCCCAGGAAGACCAGCAGGAAGAAGCCGTTGACGATGGTCACGTTGATCCGCTGCATGGCGTCCACGAAGGTGCGGTCGTCGGCGCCCCGCAGCGCCGGCATCACGGCGTAGGCGAAGGCGGCGAAGAGGCCGGCCATCAGCCCGGCCCCGACCGTGGACGCGAGCAACGACAGATGCTGTACGAGTCGCATGCGTCCATCCAACCGCCGCCCGGTGAGACGGCCCATGGCCAGGACGCGCGATCCTGTGTGTAATCGTCTCCGTGGACGCCGTCGCCGGTCTGCTCGACGGGCCCCGGGCCCGGGGCGCCTTCCTGCTCCGCTCGATCCTCACCCCGCCCTGGTCGATGCTGATCCGGGACGAGGCGCCGCTCACCCTGGTCGCGGTGGTACGCGGGGACGCGTGGCTCGTGCCCGAGCACGGCACGCCTGTGGCGCTCGGCGCCGGGGACGTGGCGATCGTGCGCGGCCCCGACCCGTACACGGTCGCCGACGACCCGGCCACGGTGCCGCAGGTGGTGATCCACCCGGGGCAGCGGTGCACCACGCCGGACGGGCGCGAGCTGTTCGGGATGACCGGGCTGGGCGTACGCACCTGGGGCAACGGGCCGGACGGCCGGACCGTGCTGCTCACCGGCACGTACCCGGTCCGGGGCGCGGTCGGCGGTCGGCTGCTGGACGCGTTGCCCGCGCTGGCGGTCGTGCCGCGCGCGTCCTGGGACTCCCCGCTGGTCCCGCTGCTGGCCGCCGAGATCGTCAAGGACGACCTCGGCCAGGAGGCGGTGCTGGACCGGCTGCTGGACCTGCTGCTCATCGCCGTGCTGCGGGAGTGGTTCGCCCGGCCGGGCGCGGCGGCGCCGGCCTGGTACCTGGCGCACGCCGACCCGGTGGTCGGCCGGGCGCTGCGGATGCTGCACCACGACCCGGCCCGGCCGTGGACGGTGGCATCGCTGGCGGTCGAGGTCGGGCTCTCCCGGGCGGCGCTGGCCCGGCGCTTCACCGGGCTGGTCGGCGAGCCACCGATGTCGTACCTCACCGGGTGGCGGCTGGCGCTCGCGGCGGACCTGCTGCGCGAGCCCGGCGCGACGGTCGGCGCGGTCGCCCGCCGGGTCGGCTACGGCAGTTCGTTCGCCCTGAGCGCCGCGTTCAAACGCCGGTACGGCGTGAGCCCACGCCGGCACGTGGGCGGGACGGGCACGACCGGATGACGGTGGACCTCTCCGCCGGAGCGGGCCGGTCCGGCCGGCGGATGTGAGCTGGCCGACAGCTCCGGAGCGGTCCGGTGGTCGGCCGATGGCCGGGACGCCCCGGCGGCGGTAGCGTCTGCTCGGGTCCGTCCGTTCGGCCCGCGGTCGGGTGGGGGAGAGCAGCATGACGGATCGGGCCGCGCCCACGGTCGGTGACGGTGACCTGCTCCCGTCGGACGTCCTGTCACGCACCGGGGCGGAGGTGGCGGTCCTCGTCCTGCTCGACCCGCACGGCACGCGGCTCGACCTGGCACACCACGTCGGCATGGTGCCCGAGCTGGCCGAGACGTGGGCCCACTTCCCGCTGGCCGCGCCGGTCGGGATCTCCCGGGCCGCCCGCACCGGCGAGGTGATCGTGGCGGACTCCTTCCGGGAGCGGCTGATCCGTTTCCCGGCGACCGCCAGCCTGCCCACCGCCGACGTCGAGGGCCTGGTGGCCGCGCCGCTCTGGCATCCCGACGGCGACGGGACGGTCATCGGCGCGATCAGCCTCGGCTTCCGTGGCGCGGTGCCGCCAGGCACCGTGGCGGTGGCGACCGGGCTCGCCGCGACCGCCGCCCGGCGGGTACGCGCCGCCGGGCTGCCGCACGGCGCGCGCCGACCGGTCGCCGACGAGCCCGGGCCGCCCGGCCCGTCGCCGGTGGCCGCCCTGGGGCGTACGCCGACGGTCGCCGCCATCGACCAGGCGCTGCTGGAGACGATCCTGCTCCACCTGCCGGTCGGGGTGAGCGTGCTGGACCGGGACCTGCGCTTCGTCACGGTCAACCAGCGGGCCGCCGAGATCAACGGGCGGCCCGCCGCCGACCACGTCGGGCGGCACCTGCGCGAGGTGCTGCCGGACCTGCCCGAATCGTTCGCCGACCAGCTCCGGCAGGTGCTCGACACCGGGCGGGCGCTCGTCAACCTGGACGTCGTCGGCGCCACCCCGGGCCGGCCCGGCCGGCGACGCTGGCGGGGCAGCTACTACCCGGTGCACGGGGCGACCCCGGTCGGGCCGGTCGGCGTCGCGGCCGTCTTCGACGAGGTGGCCGGGGAGGCGACGCTCGGCGTCGAGCAGGTCACCGCCGACCGGGCCACCATGCTCACCGCGCTCGACACGCTCGTGGAGAACGCGCCGGTCGGGGTCGCCCTGCTCGACAGCGACCTGCGCTACCTGCGGATCAACGCCGTCCTGGCGGAGTGGAACGGCCACCCGGTCGCGGCGCACCTCGGCCGCCGGGTGCCCGACCTCTTCCCCGACCTCGGGCCGCTCCTCGAACCGCTGATGCGGGAGGTCGCCGACGCCGGCGAGGTCCGCGACGTGGAGATCGTCCGGGCCGGCCGGACGTACCTCGGCAGCTTCCTCGCCGTGCCCGGCGGTGGCGGCCGGGCCGGCGCGGTGGCCGTCCTGGTCACCGACGTGACCCGCCGCCGACGCGAGGAGTTGCGGGCCCGCCGGGTGCAGGAGTTCACCGCCGGGCTCTCCCAGGCGGTCTCCGTGGCCGAGGTGGTCGAGGCGGTCCGGGACGGCGCCGGTCCGGCCGCCGAGGCGGCCCTCGCGGCCGTCGCGCTGGTGGACGAGAGTGGCCATCGGATCCGGTTCGCGCCCACCGGCCAGGAGCCGCCGACCCGGTGGAAGTCCGTCGGCCGCACCGCCGTCCATCCGATCGCGGCGACCTTCCGGGACGGGGAACCGCGCTTCTTCCCGGACGTCCAGCCGCTCGTCGACAACTATCCCGAGGTGGCCGAGGCGGTGCGGCGCAGCCCCTACCGGTCGTGGGCGATGGTGCCGCTGCAGGGCCGGGGGACCGCCGCCGGGGTGCTCATCTTCGGGTACGCCGACGCGCAGGAGTTCGAGCCCGCGCACCGGAACTTCCTGGTCACCCTGGCCGGGCTGGCCGGTCAGGCGCTCGCCCGGGCGCAGCTCTACGAGCGGGAGCACGCCACCGCCGTACGCCTGCAACGCAGCCTGCTGCCCTCGCGGCTGCCGCGGGTGCCCGGCGCGGAGCTGGCCGCCGTCTACCTGGCCGGCGACGCGGTCGGGGTCGGCGGCGACTTCTACGACGTGTTCCCGGTCGGCGGGGCCGCCGACCGGGAGTGGGTCCTCGTGGTCGGCGACGTCGCCGGCCGGGGCGTGGACGCCGCCTCGGTCACCGGCCTGGCCCGGCACACGCTGCGGATCACCGCGGCGCTGGCCGAGCCCGCCACCGCCCTGCGCCAGTTGCACACCCGGCTGCGGGACGACCCCGACGTCGACAGGTTCCTCAGCGTGGTGTGCGCCCGGCTGCGGGTACGCGACGGCGGGGCCGACCTGGACGTGGCCTCCGCCGGACACCCACCCGCGCTGCTCCGCCGGGCCGACGGGCGGGTCGAGGTGATCGTGGTGCCGGGCGTGCTGCTGGGCGCCTTCCCCGAGGTCCGGCTCGGGCGCCGCTCGGTCGCCCTGGGACGCGGCGACACCGTGCTGTTCTACACCGACGGGGTGATCGAGGCGCGCGGCCCCGGTGGCCTCTTCGGCGAGGAGCGACTGGTGGACCTGCTGCGCGGCGCGCCGGACGGCGATCCGCGGCGGCTGGTGGAGCTGGTCCGTGACGGGGTGGCCGCCTACCAGCTCGGCCCGGTCGCCGACGACATCGCGATCCTGGCCCTGCGCGTCGGCGACTGAGGAGGGGCCGCGCGGGCCCCTCCTCGATCCGATCGGGGTCAGCGGGGGCGTCGGGTCTTCGGCAGGTCGAACTGGTCCGCGCGACGGCAGTCCTTCGGACCGCCGACCGCACTCGGGCCGACCCGGTCGAGGGCCTGGCGGGCGCGGTGCCGGCCCAGGTTCCAGGCGTACCAGGGGTCGGGCTCGGCGAGGTCGTCGGCGATCCAGCTCAACGTGCAGCGGCGCACCGGGTCGGGGAGCCTGGTGAGGGCGGGCGTGGCGTCGGCGGAGAGCGCGCGCAGGTACCAGGCGTCGATCTTGCCGGTCTGCTCGTACCGCAGGGTGTTGCGCCGGGCCGCGTAGTCCTCCGGGTTGAGCACCGCCAGGCCGAGCAGCATCGCCACGGTCAGCGCCACAGTGGTGCCCGGGATCCACCGGCCCCGCCACCTCACGCCCGCGGCCAGGATCATCAGGAAGACCGCGCCGAGCAGCATCTCGAACGCCATCACGAAGATCCGCTCGCCGGTGAAGCTGTAGACCTTCTGGTAGGTCCACATCCGCGACAGCGCCGACACCACGATCACCACACTCAACGCGCTGAGCACTCCGAGCAGCACGCGCAGCATCGTGCGCTCGACCGGCCGCTCCCGCCGGGCCCAACGGGTGACGCCACCGAGCACCGCCACGGTCAGCAGCGTGACGAAGAGGAGCTGCCAGAAGCCGCTGCGCGCGTACTCGGCGTAGCTGAGCCCGGCGACCCGCTGCACGTGCCGCTGCCCGCCGAAGAGCGTGGTGAACTGCACCACCACGAAGCCGGCGAAGAGCACTGTCAACGCCCCGATGGCCGGGGCCCACTCCACCAGGCTGAGTCGGCGCTCGCTCGACCGGTCCACGGTGGACAGGTCGGGCGGGGCGGCGAGCGTGTAGACGGCGGCGACCGCGATCAGCCCACCCACCGCGGCCAGGAACAGGCCCCGGAACACCACGCCGAGGTCGACGTCGGGGACGAGCGCGCCCAGCGCCTCGGAGAACGCCGCGTCGGCCGAGGCGAGCAGGCTGCCGAAGACGACGAGCATCACCAGCGTGGCCACCACCGACACGGTGACCTTCCGGACCGTGGCGGCCTCCGGCGAGGCGGCGACGTGCCGGCGCACCCAGGGC
Source organism: Micromonospora sp. NPDC051300 (assembly GCF_044455315.1). Lineage (NCBI taxonomy): Bacteria > Bacillati > Actinomycetota > Actinomycetes > Micromonosporales > Micromonosporaceae > Micromonospora > Micromonospora sp. NPDC051300. Next base: position 134,270 of record NZ_JBITEP010000018.1, read on the forward strand.
AGGCCGCGCAGCGCCGCGAACGGCGTGGCGACCAGGCCGAACAGGATGGAGCGGACCAGCCGGCCGCCGATGATCGCCAGGGTGGCGCAGCCCAGCGCGCCGAGCACGCAGAACGTCACCAGCCACCACGCGTTGCGGAACGCCGGCACGGCGAGCAGGGCCAGCGCCGCCGCCGCCCAGCCTGCGCGGATCAGCCGGTCGGCGCGGGGCAGCTCGGCGGTCCGGGTGCGGACCGCCAGCAGCACCCCGAGCGTGAGCGTGAGCCACCCGAGGAACCAGCCGATGCCGACCCGGCTCAGCGGCACGAAGACCGCGCTGCCCAGCGCGCCGGCCAGCACCGCGAGCGGCGCCGCCCGGCCGGTGGCCGGCTTCGGTCCGGGCCACCGGGCGCCCAGGAAGGAGGTGCGGGGCTTCGGCGGCCGGGGGGTCCAGCCGGGCGGTGGCGGGTAGGTGGCCCAGGGCCGCATGTCCTGGTAGGGCGGTGCCGCCGTGCCGCCGGGCGCGGCCGGGTGCGGACCGGGCGCGCCGGCGGCGGCGTGCGGTCCGGGTCCGGCCGGCGTGGCGGCCGAGGCGTGCGGTTCGGGTCCGGCCGGCGTGGCGGCCGAGGCGGGCGACGCGGTCGCTGCGGCGGCCGGCGGCGGAGGACCGGTCGGGCTCTCGACAGCCGGCCCGGTCGCGGCGGCGGCCCGGGTCTCGACGGCAGGCGCCGGCGCCTGGGCGGGCACGCCGGGCTGGGGCGCCGCCGGGACGGGCGCCCCGGCCGGGGCCAGCGGCACGAACAGCGCGTAGCCCTGGGTGCCGGGCGGCACGGTGACCGGGATGGCCCAGGCGGGCGCGCCCTCCGCGCCGGGCCACGGCATCGGCGGCGGCGCACCCTCCACGGTGGGCAGCACCAGCAGGTACGGCTGCGCGCCGGGCGGGACGTCGCCCGTCGGGGGACCCGGCGTCGGGGTGGTGTCGGGCGATTCGGAAGGCTGTGCCGGCTCGGGCAAGACGCACTCCTTGATCACGGGGTGCCGACACTGTATGGCCCGTCCCGGCCGCTCCGCCGCCCCGGTTGTCCGTTCGGTCGGTCGAGCCTGACCGGTCGTGGCGCCGAGGAGCATCGAACCTTTACCGCCTCCCGCACGTACCAGTGCCCGGGAGGTCGATCACATGGGCACACGTCGCGCGCTCGTCGCGTTCGCCGCCGTCGCCGCGACGCTGCTGCTCACCGCCGGGCCGGTGAGCGCCCACGGGGCACCGACCAGCCCGATGAGCCGGGCCGCCGCGTGCGGGCCGGAGGGCGGACGGGCCGAGACGCCCGCCTGCCGGGCCGCGATCGCCGCCGGCGCGGCGGTCCGCGAGTGGGACAACATCCGGGTGGCGCGGATCGACGGGCGGGACCGGGAACGCATCCCGGACGGGGAGTTGTGCAGCGGTGGGCTCTCCGCCTACCGGGGGCTCGACCTGCCCCGGGCGGACTGGCCGGCCACCACGCTCACCGCCGGCGCCCGGCACACGTTCCGCTACCGCACCACGATTCCGCACCGGGGCACGTTCCGGTTCTATGTCACCACCGGCTCGTACCTCCCGCAGCGGCGGTTGACCTGGGCCGACGTGGAGTCCGAGCCGTTCCTGGCGGTCACCGACCCGCCGATCCGCGACGGCGCCTACGAGATGCCGGGGCGGTTGCCGACCGGGCGCACCGGACGGCACATCATCTACGTCATCTGGCAGAACTCGAACACCCAGGACACCTACTACTCCTGCTCCGACGTCGTCTTCCGGGCGGCCTCGGGCGGCGCCGGGGCCCGGGCCACCCGGGCGGCGACCCCGGCGGCGAGCGCGGCGGCGCCGCGTACCCGCTCGGCGGCGGCGACCGGCGACGCACCAGGCGTGCCGGTCGCGGCGGTGACCGAGACCGGCCCGTTCTCCCGGCCGATCGTCGTCGGCGCGGCGGCGGTGGCGGTCACCGCGCTGCTCGCGACGGTGGTCGGGCTGCGCCTGCGGCGGGCCGGGGGCCCACCGCCCGGGCGGCCGTGCGGGGTCCGCAACCATCGTGCCGGCCGGCGCCGGATCTGGTGAGCCCCGGTGGAAGCCGGCGGCGTCACCGCGCCCCGGCGAGGATCTGGTCGATCTCGGCCAGGTCCTCGCCGGCCAGGTCCAGGCCGTCCAGCGCGGCGATGTTGCCCGCCAACTGGTCGACGCTGCTCGCGCCGATGATCAGGCTGGTCATCCGCGGGTCCCGCAACGCCCACACCAGGGCGAGCTGGGCCAGGGTCTGCCCGCGCCGCCGGGCCACCTCGGCGAGCGCGCGGACGGTCGCCATCTTCGCCTCGTCCAGGTCGCTCTCGTCGAGGAAGACGCTGGTTCGCACGCGCGAGTCGGCCGGGATGCCGTCCAGGTAGCGGTCGGTCAGCAGGCCCTGGGCCAGCGGACTGAAGGCGATGCAGCCGGCGCCGACCTGCGCCAGCGTGTCCAGCAGGCCGTCGGACTCGGTCCAGCGGTTGAGCATCGAGTAGGACGGCTGGTTGATCAGCAGCGGCGTGCCCAGGTCACGGAGGATCTCGGCGGCCCGCAGCGTCTGCTCCGAGTCGTAGTTGGAGATGCCGACGTAGAGCGCCCGGCCGGAGCGGACGATCGCGTCCAGCGCGCCCATCGTCTCCTCCAACGGCGTGTCCGGGTCGAACCGGTGCGAGTAGAAGATGTCCACGTGGTCCAGGCCCATCCGGCGCAGCGACCGGTCCAACGACGAGATCAGGTACTTCCGGGAACCCCACTCGCCGTACGGGCCGGGCCACATCAGGTAGCCGGCCTTGGTGGACACCACCAGCTCGTCCCGGTAGGGCCTCAGGTCGGTGGAGAGCAGCCGGCCGAACGCCTCCTCCGCCGCGCCCGGCGGCGGCCCGTAGTTGTTGGCCAGGTCGAAGTGGGTGATGCCGAGGTCGAAGGCGCGGCGGACGATGTCGCGCTGCCGTTCGAAGGGCCGGTCCGGCCCGAAGTTGTGCCACAGGCCGAGGGAGATGACCGGCAGCCGGAGCCCGCTGCGGCCACTGCGCCGGTAGAGCATCGAGTCGTAACGGTCGTCGCTGGCGAGGTAGGTCACCCGATCATTGTGCCGCCCGCCGCGAACAGGCGTGCGGTGCCACCGGCGCGGGTAGCGTCGTCGGCATGCGTTTCGTGCGGCTCGACACCCCCAAGCCCATCTCGAAGATCGGCCTCGGCACGTGGCAGTTCGGCTCCCGGGAGTGGGGCTACGGCCCCGACTACGAACGCCGGGCGGCCGAGATCGTGCGGCGGGCGCTCGACCTCGGGGTCACCCTCTTCGACACCGCCGAGCTGTACGGCTTCGGCCGCAGCGAGCGGATCCTCGGCGCGGCCCTTGCCGATGACCGGGCGAAGGTCGTGGTGGCCAGCAAGATCTTCCCGCTGCTGCCGGTCGCCCCGGTGGTGCAGCAGCGCGCGGTCGCCTCCGCGGCCCGGCTCGGCGTCGACGGCATCGACCTCTACCAGGTGCACCAGGCCAACCCGGTGGTCGCCGACACCACCACCATGCGCGGCATGCGCTCGTTGCAGGACGTCGGGCTGGTCGGCGAGGTCGGGGTCAGCAACTACGACCTGCGCCGCTGGCGCTTCGCCGAGGCCGCGCTGGGCCGCCGGGTGCTGAGCAACCAGGTCCGCTACAGCATGATCGACCGCGGCCCGGAGGAGGACCTGATTCCGTACGCGGAACAGGCCGGCCGGATCGTCATCGCGTACAGCCCGCTGGCGCAGGGGTTCCTCTCCGGCCGCTACGACGCCACGAACCCGCCCGCCGGGGCGGTACGCCGGGCCAACCCGTACTTCCTGCCGGAGAACCTGGCGCGCGGCACCGAGCTGATCGCCACGCTGCGCGAGGTCGCCGACGCGCACGACGCCACGCCCAGCCAGATCGCGCTCGCCTACGTGCTGCGGCACCCGAACGTGGTCGCCATCCCCGGCGCGTCCGGGGTGGAGCAGATGGAACGCAACGCGGCCGCCGCCGAGATCGACCTGGCCGACGACGAGTACGCCGCGCTGGTCACCGCCGCGCACGCGTTCCGGCCGGTCACCGGCCTGGCCGCGGTGCCCCGGCTGATCCGCGCCCGACTGGGGAAGTGACCGCATGGACGACATCACCGCACTGATCCTGGACGACCACGCCGCCTTCCGGCGCGGCTTCGCCCGACTCGACGACGCCCGCGACCCGGCCGAGATGCTTGCCGTCTGGGAGGCGCTCGCCCTGCACCTGGACATCCACGCCGAGGCGGAGGAGGCGATCCTCTATCCGCACCTGGTGAAGCACGGCGACGACGGCGAGGACGAGACCGCCGACGCGATCGGCGACCACAACAAGATCCGCGACGCGATCGCCGAGGCCAAACTGCACGAGGTCGGCTCGGACGCCTGGTGGGCGGCCGTGGGTCAGGCGCGCAAGGAGAACAGCGAGCACCTGGCCGAGGAGGAGGACGAGGCGCTGCCCGACTTCCGCCGGCACGCGAGCGTGGAGTTGCGCGCCGAGCTGGGGGCCCGCTGGCTCACCTTCTACGGCGAGCACAAGAACGGCCGCGACCTGCCGTTCCGCGACAAGGACCCGCAACAGTACGTGCGCGACCACCGCTGAGGTTCCGATCTCCCCGGCGCGGGGGAGTCGCGCGACGGGCGGCGGCGGGACAATGACCTGATGACGGTCCGGGGGGTGTTCGCGCCGCTGGTGCGTGGCAGCACCTGGCGACGTGCCGTGTTCCTGCTCCTCGGCGGCGTGCTCGCGCTGCCCTACGTGCTGCTGGTGGTGGCGTTCGCGCAACTGCTGACCAGCACGGAGGTGCCGCGGCCGCTCGGGTTCGGGCTGCTGCTGGTCGGCGCCGGGCTGGCCGTGGTGCCGGTGTTCCTGGCCGGCAGCCGGGCGTTGGAGATCGCCGCCGCCCGGGCGCTGCTCACGGTCGACCTGCCCGAGCCGCTGCCGGGTCACCGCGTCGACCGGGAGACCCGGCTGCGGTCCGCGCTGTGGATCGCCATGCACCTGGGCACCGGCGCGGCGGTGCTGTTCGCCGCGATCAGCGCGTTCCCGATGGCGCTGGTCTTCGTCGCCGGGCTGGCCGGGGTGGACGTCGGCGCGGTGTCCGACGAGCGGTTCGGCCCGTTCGACCCGGCCCGGCCGGTGCCCGCCGGGCTGGCCGGGGTGGGCGTGCTCGTCGCGCTCGGCTACGCGGTGGCCGGGCTGGGCGCGCTCGCCGCCTCGATGGCGCCGGTGCTGCTCGGCCCGGCCCAGGCCGAGCGGATCGCCGCGCTGGAGGCCCGCGCCGTGCGGCTGGCCGAACGCAACCGGCTGGCCCGGGAGCTGCACGACTCGGTCGGGCACGCGCTGACCGTGGCGACGCTCCAGGCCGGCGCCGCGCGGGAACTGCTCGACACCGACCCGGAGTTCAGCCGGCGGGCGCTGCGCGCCATCGAGGAGACCAGCCGGCGGGCCATGGACGACCTCGACCAGGTGCTCGGGCTGCTCCGCGAGACCGGCGCCGGGCAGCGGCAGGCGTCCACCGTGCCGCAACCCACCCTGGCCGGGCTGGACGGGCTGGTCACCGCCGCCCGGGCCGCCGGGCTGGCGGTCGAGTCCCGGGTCGGCGGGCCGCTGGACGCGCTGCCCGCGGTGGTGTCCCGCGAGGGCTACCGGATCGTGCAGGAGGGGCTGACGAACGCGGCCCGACACGGCCGGGGGCCGGTGACGCTGCGGGTCGCCGTACCCCCGGAAGGGTTGGAGATCGAGCTGGTCAACGCCGTGCGTGGCGGTGCCCGGGCGACCGGCGGCGGGCGCGGGCTGGACGGCATGCGGGAACGGGTGCTGCTGCTCGGCGGGCGGCTCGACGCCGGCCCGGAGGGGGAGCGGTGGCGGGTCCGGGCCACCCTGCCGGCGCCCAGGGAGGCGGGCGGGTGAGCATCGACGTATTGATCGTCGACGACGACGAGCTGATCCGGGTCGGCCTGCGCGCCATCGTCGACGCCCAGCCGGACCTGCGCGTCGTCGGCGAGGCGGCGGACGGCGCCGAGGTGCCGCCGCTGGTGGCCAAGCTGCGTCCACGGGTGGTGCTGATGGACGTCCGGATGCCGGCCATCGACGGCATCCAGGCCACCCGCCGGCTGCTCGCCGCGTCCACCGACCCGCCGCGCGTGCTTGTCGTCACCACGTTCGCCAACGACGAGTACGTCTACGAGGCGCTGCGCGCCGGCGCGAGCGGATTCCTGCTCAAACGGGCCCGCCCGGGCGAGGTGGTGGAGGCGATCCGGGTGGTGGCGGCCGGCGAGTCGCTGCTCTTCCCGGCCGCCATCCGGCAACTCGTCGGCGCGTACGGGCGGCGCGGCGGCGACCGGCTGGACGCCGCCCGGCTCACCGAGCGGGAGGGCGAGGTGCTGCGGCTGATGGCGGCCGGACTGTCCAACCCGGAGATCGCCGCCCGGCTGGTGCTCGGTGTGGAGACCGTCAAGACCCACGTCGGGAACGTGCTGGCCAAGCTCGGGGTGCGGGACCGCACCCAGGCGGTGATCGCCGCGTACGAGTCGGGGTTCGTGGTCCCGGCCGGCTGAGTCCCCCGGCCGGGGGAGGCGGCTCACCCCGCCACGGGAGGGTTCCGGGCCGTCCGGAACCGAGGCTCGAACCATGACCGCCACGCTGATCGCACCGACCCGTCACCGGTCCCGGACCGCGCCGCTCGCCGCCGGCTGGCTCGCGCTCTGGGGCGTGCTCGCCCTGATCTCCGCCGTGACCGGCGCCGGCTACCCGTTCGGCGACCACGACCGGGATCGCCCGGTCAACCTGCTCCGGCTGGTGCCGGTGTCGGTCGGGCCGGCGCTGTTCGCGGCGCTGCTGCTCACCGCTGCGGTCGTCGCGCTGGCCATGGCCGGCCCGGCCGCCCACCCGTCCCGGCCACTGCGCGCGCTGCTGCTCGGCTACGGCTGGGCGGTCGCGTTCGTGCTGGCCGTGGTGGTGCCGGACACCCGGGTGCTGATCACGCTGGGATACGCGCCGATCCTGCTCGTCGGCGCGCCGTTCGGCTGGCCGCCGGTCGACTACGCCGACGTGTTCACCTGGACGCTGCTGTGCAAGACCGCCGCGATGGCGGGCGGGGTGCTGCTCGCCGTGGCGGTGCTCGGCTGGCAACGCCGTACCGCCGGGGCCTGTGCCGCCTGCGGCCGCGGCGACGCCGACCGGGGCTGGACCACAGCGGCCGCCGCGGCCCGCTGGGGACGCTGGGCGGCCTGGACCGCCGCGGTCATCCCCACGCTGTACGCGCTGACCCGGCTCGCCTGGGCGGCCGGCATCCCGCTCGGCATCTCCCGCGACTTCCTCGACGAGATGCACCACAGCGGCATCGTCTGGGCCGGCGCCGGGCTGGGCGCCTTCGCGCTGGCCGGGGCGGTGCTCACGCTCGGGCTGGTCCGCCCCTGGGGCGAGCGGTTCCCCCGGTGGATGCTCGGGCTGGCCGGCCGCCGGGTGCCGGTGTGGCTCGCCGTCGCGCCCGCCACGCTCGTCGCGCTCGCGGTCACCGCCGGCTCCCTCGGGCTGGTCACCGCCCCCCGATTCTGGGAGCTGACCGGCGGGCTCAGCCTGACCACGCTGCCGATGCTGCTCTGGCCGCTGTGGGGCGTGGCGCTCGGCGCCGCCGCGTACGCCTACCTGCTCCGCCGTCGCGGCGCCTGCCGGCGCTGCGGGCACTGACCGCCCCCGGTGGTCGGTCCCGGTCACGGGGCGGGACCGACCACCGGGCGGCACGAGAAAACTGAGCTAGCGTGGGGCGGGTGAGCGCTCACACCCAGGTCTCCCCGGTCCCGCCCGCCGAGCTGCCCGGCACGCTCGGCGCGCTGCGCGCGGCCGGTCACCACTACCGCACGGTCAAGCAGGAGCTTCGCGACAACCTCCTCGCCCGGATGCGCGCCGGCGAGGACCGCTTCCCCGGCATCGTCGGCTACCAGGACACGGTGCTGCCCGAAGTCGAGCGGGCGTTGCTCGCCGGCCACGACATGGTGCTGCTCGGCGAGCGCGGGCAGGGCAAGACCCGGCTCATCCGCTCGCTCGGCGGGCTGCTCGACGAGTGGACGCCTGTCATCCCCGGCTCGGTGCTCAACGAACACCCGATGCACCCGCTCACCCCCGCCTCGCGCGCGCTCGTCGAGTCGGCCGGCGACGACCTGCCGATCGGCTGGCTGCACCGCTCGATGCGCTACGGCGAGAAGCTCGCCACCCCGGACACCAGCGTCGGCGACCTGATCGGCGACGTCGACCCGATCCGGCTCGCCCAGGGGCGCACCCTCGGCGACCCGGAGACCATCCACTTCGGGCTGGTGCCCCGCACCAACCGGGGCGTCTTCGCCGTCAACGAGCTGCCCGACCTGGCCGAACGCATCCAGGTGGCGCTGCTCAACGTGCTTGAGGAACGGGACATCCAGGTCCGCGGGTACCAGTTGCGGCTGCCGCTGGACCTGCTGCTGGTGGCCAGCGCCAACCCGGAGGACTACACCAACCGGGGCCGGATCATCACCCCGCTGAAGGACCGCTTCGGCGCCGAGATCCGCACCCACTACCCGCTCGACCTGGAGCTGGAGCTGGCGCTGATCCGGCAGGAGGCCGACCTGGCCGCAGGCGTGCCGGAGCACGTGCTGGAGGTGCTCGCCCGGTTCGCCCGCGAGGTGCGCGAGTCGCCGTCGGTGGACCCGCGCTCCGGGGTGTCCGCCCGGTTCCCCATCGCCGCCGCGGAGACCGTGGCCGCCGCCGCGCTGCGCCGCTCCGGCCTGCTCGCCGCCGCCGGCTCGGCCGAGGCGGCCGTCGCGCGCGTCGGCGACGCCGCGTCGGTGACCTCCACGCTGCGCGGCAAGGTGGAGTTCGAGAGCGGCGAGGAGGGACGCGAGATCGAGGTCCTCGGGCACCTGCTGCGGACCGCCACCGCCGAGACGTTCCGGTCCCGGCTCGCCGGGCTGGACCTCTCCGGCTTCACCGCGCTGGTCGCCGAGGGCGCCGTCATCGAGACCGGCGAGCTGGTCGCCTCGGCGGAGCTGCTCCGCCAGGTCGGCACCGTGCCGGGGCTGGCCAAGGTGCTCGACCGCCTCGGCCTCGGTGACGCGCCCGGCCCGGAGGAGGCCGCCGCCGGCATCGAGTTCGTCCTCGAAGGGCTGCACCTGACCCGCCGGCTGGGCAAGGACGTCACCGAGTCCGGGCGCACCGTCTACGGCGGCCGGGGCTGACCGTGGCCGGCAACCGGTTCCGGTACGGGCAGTGGCGCGGCGGACCCGACCCGCTCGCCCCGCCGTACGACGTGCGCGCCGCCGTGGACGCGGTCGGCGCGGAGGTGCTCAACGGCGGCAGCCTGCGGGAGGCGTTGCGCGACCTGCTGCGGCGCGGCCCCGACGGGCGTGGCGGCCTGGCCGACCTGGCCGCCCGGGCCCGGCGGATGCGTCGGGAGGCGTTGCGCCGGGGCGACCTCGACGGCACGGTGACCCGCGCCCAGGCGCTGCTCGACCAGGCGCTCGCCGCCGAACGCGACGAACTGCGGAGACGCGACGGCGACGACGCCCGGTTCGCCGAGGCGGTGCTGGACAACCTGCCCCGGTCCACCGCCCGCGCGGTGTCCGAGCTGGCGGGATACGACTGGGCCAGTGCCGAGGCGCGGCAGACCTACCAGCGGATCCTCGACGGGCTGCGGGGCGAGGTGCTGGAGCAGCGCTTCGCCGGGCTGCGGGACGCGGCGCGCGCCGCCGCCGACCCGGAGGCGCAGCGGCAGCTCGCCGAGATGATGACGGACCTCAACGACCTGCTCGCCCGGCACGCCCGCTCGGAGGACACCACCGACGCGTTCGCCGAGTTCATGCGCCGGCACGGCCGGTTCTTCCCGGAACACCCCCGCACCGTCGAGGAGCTGATCGACGTGCTGGCCCGGCGGGCGGCGGCCGGCGAGCGGCTGATGCGGTCGCTCTCCGACAGGCAACGCGAGGAGCTGGCCGGGTTGATGCGCCAGTCGCTCGGCGACCGGCTCGCCGGGGAGCTGTCCCAACTCGACGACCACCTGCGGTCGCTGCGCCCCGACCTGAACTGGCAGCGCGGCGAACGGGTCCGGGGCGACCAGCCGCTCGGCTACGGCGAGGCCGCCGGCGCGCTCGACGAGATCGCCGAACTCGACGAGCTGCTGGACTCCCTCGACCAGGACCAGGCCGGCGCCACCCTGGACGACGTCGACGTCGACACGGTGGCCCGGACGCTGGGCCGCGACGCCGCCGACGAGGTACGCCGCCTGCGCGACCTGGAAGGCGAGCTGCGCCGCCAGGGCTGGGTCGACCGGGACGCGGACGGGCTGACGCTCAGCCCGAAGGCACTGCGCCGGCTCGCCGGCACCGCGCTGCGACGGGTCTTCGCCGACCTGACCGCCGGCCCGCGCGGCCAGCACGACCTGCGTACGGCAGGCGCGGCCGGCGAGGTGAGCGGCAGCTCCCGCCAGTGGGAGTACGGCGACGAGCAACCCCTGGACGTGGTGCGCACGCTGACCCGCGCGGTACGCCGAGCCGGCCCCGGCGTGCCGGTGCCGCTCGCGGTCGAGGACTTCGAGGTGGTGGAGACCGAACGGCGCGCGTCGGCGGCGGTGGTGCTCTGCGTCGACCTGTCGTACTCGATGATCTCGCAGGGACGTTGGGGTCCGATGAAGCAGACCGCGCTGGCCCTGTCGCACCTGATGGCCACCCGGTTCCCGCAGGACGCGTTGCAGATCGTCGGCTTCGGCCGCGAGGCGATGCCGCTGACCCAGCAGGAACTGGCGGCGGCGGAGCCGGACATGCAGCAGGGCACCAACCTCCAGCACGCGTTGCGGCTGGCCGGCCGGCACCTGCGCCGCCACCCCGGCGCCGAGCCGGTGGTGCTCGTGGTCACCGACGGCGAACCCACCGCCCACCTCGACCCGGAGGACGGTGAGGCGTACTTCCACTGGCCGCCGCTGCCGGAGACGATCGAGGCGACGATCCGGGAGGTGGACCGGCTGACCCGCTACGGCGCGACGCTCAACCTGTTCATGCTCGGCGACGACCCGGGGCTGCGCCGGTTCGTGGACGCGGTGGCCCGCCGGTCGAAGGGCCGGATGTTCACCCCCGACCTCGGCGACCTGGGCGAGTACGTCGTCTCCGACTACCTCCGCGCCCGCCACGGCCGCCGCTGAGGTGTAAGGAGGGGCCCCCTGTTAACGCATTCCGCATAGGAGGGGCCCCCTCCTAACACCGCAGCGCTCGCCGGGCCCCGCCGATACGCCAGCTCGCGCCACCCGCCCCGTCCTCCCCGGTGCCCTGACGCACTCACGCTGTGCCGACAACGCGCGGGCTGGTCGCGTCCCGGGGGACTGCGTAGATTTCCGTGTTTGACCTGGGTGTGGTCCGTTGGACAGGACGTTGATCCTGTCCGGGAAGGACCACGTCATGGCAGACAAGAAG
>NZ_JBITEP010000019.1:0-9409 GCF_044455315.1 Micromonospora sp. NPDC051300
TCCGATGCCTCAAACGCTACGTCGCCCGCGAGCTCTACCAGATCATCACCTCAAACGATCTTAAACTCGCCGCTTGACATCCATAGGAGCATCCCGCGGCGGTCCTGGCGCCGGACCGTCGCGCGACAGGTCAGGCCGGGCGGCGGGCGAGGACGAGACTGGTGCGCAGGTCCAGCACGACGGTGCCGCCGAAGTCGTCGACCGCCGCGCCGACCGCGGCCCGAACCCGCTCGCGCAGCTCCGGCGGGCGGCGGAGCTGCGGCGAGAACGTGTCCACCAACCGCAGGTACGCCGCGGTGTCCAGCGGCACCGCGCGACGGAACCGCGACAGCCGCACGTCGGTGAAGCACCCGCTGTCGACGATGTCGTCGTGGAACCACCCGTCCGGGCGGTCACCCCGGTCGCCCGGGTCGGCGGTGGAGAACGCGGCCCGGATCGCCGCGCCCTGCGCGTCCTCGACGTAGGCGTAGCGGTGGCTGAGCACGGCGAGCGTGCCGCCGGGGCGCAGCGCGTCCCGCGCACGCTGGTTGCGGGTGGCCGGGTCGAGCCAGTGCCAGGCCATCGCGCAGGCCAGCACCGCCACGCCGCCGGGCGGCGGGCTCCACCGCTCGAAGCTCGACGTCACCACGTCCACGCCCGGGAACCGCTCGGCGAGCACCCGGGCCATCCGGACGTCCGGCTCGACGCAGGTCGTGGCCGCGCCGAGGGCGAGCAGCGCCGCGGTGGCCAGGCCGGTGCCGGCGCCCACCTCGACAACTGTGTCCGGCGGGCCGCCGTGGTAGGCGCGGATCGCGTCGGCGACCTCGGCCGGGTAGCCCGGGCGCGCCTCGTGGTAGGTGTCGGCCGTCTCCCCGAACAGTTGCGACATGCCCCCATCCTGCCAGCGCGGACCGCATCCACGGGTGCCCGCGCGTCGACCGGGGCCCCTCCCTACGCTGCGGGCATGGAATTGCCTGACGACTATCCGGTGGTGCGGCGGCGGGCGGTGCGGGTGGTGGTGCTCGACGTCGCCGACCGGGTGCTGCTGTTCCACACCCGCGACCCGGAGCATCCCGACCTGGGCGTGTGGTGGGAACTGCCCGGCGGCGGCCTGGACCCCGGTGAGACGTACCGGGAGGCGGCGGTGCGCGAGCTGCGCGAGGAGACCGGCATCGTGGTCGCGCCGGACGACATCGGCGCGCCGACCTGGCGACGGCGGGCCAGCTTCCGGCACCGGCAGTGGCGGCACCTGCAGGACGAGGTGGTGGTGCCGGTGCGGCTGCCCGGCCCCGGCCCGGCGGTGGACGGGACGGACCGGCTCGACTACGAGGTGGAGGACTACTTCGGGTTCCGGTGGTGGCCGCTGGCCGAAGTGCTCACCGACCGGCCGCGCTGCTATCCCGGCCGGTTGCCGGAACTGCTGCCGGCGTTCCTCGCCGGTACGGAGATCGACGAGCCGTTCGAACTGTGGTCGTGACCGGCGTGCCGGTCGGCCCGTCAGCGGGCAGAGTGGAGCGGTGACTCCTCTCCACGCACCCCTGGCCCAGTACGCCGAGCGGCTGCACCGCGCCGCCGGTGACACCCACCACGTCGTCTCGCCGCTGGGCGCCTGGCTGCTGCTGGCGTCGACCGGCCCGGCCGCCACCGGCGCGGCCCGGGCGGCGCTGGCCGAGGCGCTGGGCGTCGACCCGGACGACGCCGCAGCGGCGGCCCGGGCGTTGCTCGCCGCGCCGCACCCGATGGTCGCCGCGGCCACCGCGCTGTGGGAGCGCACCCCCTTCGAGGAACTGGCCGAGTGGCGGGCCGGCCTGCCCGAGCCCACCGAACGCGGTCCGCTGCCCGACCAGGCGGCGCTCGACGCCTGGGCCCGGGACCGGACCGGTGGCCTGATCGAGAGTTTCCCGGTGGACGTCACCCCCGAGACGTTGCTGATCCTGGCCAACACGCTGGCCACCCGGGTCTCCTGGGCCGACCCGTTCGCGGTCGCGCCGGCGGCCGAGCTGGGGGCGGACAGCGCCTGGGCCGGCCGGCTGCGCCAGGTGCTCCGCACGCCCCCGGTCGGGCACCGCTGCTGGGTGTCGGCCACCGAGCGGGCCGGCGACGTGGCGGTGCACGTGGCACCGGCGCGCCAGGCCGACGACGGTGCCGGGATGCTCGTGGTGTCGGTCGTCGCCGCGCCTGACGTGTCGCCCGCCGACGTGCTGGCCGCCGCGCGGGACCTGGCCGTGCTCGCCGCCACCGTGAGCGAGGGGCCGGTGCCGGGGCGGCGGTCGCTGTTCGACCTGCCACTGGGCGAGAGCCCGCTGTGGACGCTGCGGGAGGAGCCGACCCGCACCTTCGCCCCCGACCGCCGGGAGGAACGCGCCACCGCGGTGCTGCCGTGCTGGGCGGCGCGCAGCCGGCACGATCTCACCCGTGCCGGGTTCGGCTTCGACGCGGCGGCCCGGGCGCTGGGTGAACTGCTCGGGCTGGCCGAGCCGCCGTTCACCGCGGCGCAGTCGGCGGTGGCGCGGTACGGCCGCTACGGCTTCGAGGCCGCCGCGGTGACCGCGTTCGGGATGGTCGCCGGGCTGCCACCGGAGGGCGTCGCCCGCGTGGCCGACCTGCGCTTCGCCCACCCGTACGCGGTGGTCGCGGTCGCCACGGACGCCGCGGGCGGCCCCTGGCACGCGCTCCCGGTCTATTCCGCCTGGGTCGCCGATCCGGAGGACGTCCCGGCCGACGAGGCCCGCTGACGCCGGTCGGCGTCGAGGATCTGTTCCCGCAGGATGTCCGCGTGCCCGCAGTGCTGCGCCAGCTCGCGCAGCACGTGCAGGTAGACCCACCGCAGCGGGAGCGGCCCGAGCCGGTGCCCGCGCAGCACGTCCTCCGGTCCGAGGGCCGACGTCGCCCGCCGCGACGCCGCGCAGGCGTCGCGGTGGGCCTGCCGGACGGTGGCGATCGTGTCGCCGTCGTCGAGGACGAACGAGTCCTCGGACCGCTCGGGGATCCCGATCTGCGCGCGGGACCGGCCGGTGACGGCCTCGTCGAACCAGACCTTCTCCACGAACGTCGCGTGCTTCACCAGACCCAGCAGCGTGGTCCGGGAGGCCACCAGCGACCGGCGCGCCTGCTCCTCGATCAGCCCGTCCAGGCAGCCGTCGAGCGCCGCGCGGTGCTCGTCGAGGAACGCCTCGAACTGACCGGCGGCCGGCAACGCGACGATCCGGTCGGCGAAGGTGGGCGGGAACGACGGCATGGGCGAAGTTTCCCAGACCGGATCGGCGGCCGCGGGTCACCCCGCGCTGAGGTCGGTGCGGCGGACGATCCACCAGACGGCGAGCAGGGCAAGCGCGGTCATGCCCAGGTAGCCGCCGGCGACGATCAGGTGGAACTCGGGGATCCGGCTGCCCGGCTGGTATTGCAGGTGCTGCTGGAGGTTGTTCTCCATGAAGCAGGCGAGCGTCCGGCCGCTGCCGTTGTCGGGCGGGCAGAGACGTTGCAGCTCGACGCCGGTGAGCTCCCGCCCGGAGGCGTCGAACGCGCTGGACGGCCCGTCGATGCCGTAGTCGATCATGCCGCCGCTCACGACCAGGGCGTTGTCGCGCAGCACGTCGATGTTCGGCCCGCCGATGGGGCGGTTCGCGGACAACGGCTCCATCAGCCGGGGATAGCGCCACTGGACGAGGTAGGTCAGGCCGATGAAGCCCGCGATCACGACGAACACGGCGGGGAGCGTGCGTCGGATCGCGGCGCCGAGCGCGACGCCGACCGCGAACCAGCAGAGGCTGATCGCGACCGGCAGCATCCCGGTGTTCAGGAACGACTCGTACTCGAAGAGGCTCATCGGGCCGACCAGGGCCCGGGTCCGTTCCAGGTGGTCGCTGACCCCGGCGACGACCGCCGTCACCGCCGCCACGAACAGGCCGAGCAGACCCAGCCTGGTCCAGAGCCAGCGCGTCGGGGAGACGTCCTGGCTCCAGGCCAGCAGCAGCGTGCGTTGTTCGTGCTCCCTGCTGAGCACCGGGACGCCGATGAACACGCCGATCAGCAGCGGCATGTACTGCACCAGGCGCGAGAGGGCCGCCAGGGTCAGCACCAGCGGCGAGGACCCACCGAGCCGCCTGCCCTGCGGAGAGCCCTCCGCGCAGTACGCCTCGTGACACTGGTGCCAGAGGTCCGTCAACTCCATGGACAGGTAGGTCATCCACCCCACCAGGACCGCGGCCAGGACGAGCGTGCCGACCAGGGTCCAGCGGTGCTGGCGCCAGGTCAGCCACAGCAGGCCGCGGAGGCCGCCGGCCCCGAGGTCGTCCGGGCGCCTGGCGGGGGCCGCGTGCACGAGCTGGCTCATGCGGGGCAGGCTCGGCAAGCCCTCACGGCCCTCGCTTCGCTCGGTGCGCTCGGTCATGCGACTGTCTCCATCTCGCGGCGTGCCGTGGACGACGCCTTGAGGTAGGTCAGGATCAGCTCGTCCAGGGTGAGGGGTTGGCTGGTCCAGCCGGGCGCGACGACCGCGTGCGCCGTCGGCGCCGCCGGCTGCCGCAGCACGAACGTGGACTGCCGGTCGGTGTGTCGCGCCTGGACGGTCGTGCCCGGGCCGGGCGGCTGGTCCGCGCGGGGCCCGGTCAGCCGCACGTGGCCGTCGAGCAACTCCTCGACGTCACCGGTGAGCACCGTCCGGCCCGCGTCGAGCAGCAGCAGATGGTCACCGACGCCGCTGAGCTCGGCGATGATGTGGGTGGACAGCATGATCGTCATGTCGCCGTCGGCGGCCTCCGCCATGAGTTCACCTGTCACCTCGGTGCGGGCCACCGGGTCCAGGTTCGCGAGCGGCTCGTCCAGCAGCAGCACCGCCGGGCGGGAACCCAGCGCGACCGCCAGCGCGACCTGCGCCCGCTGCCCGCCGGAGAGCTTGCCGCAGCGGCGGTCCAGGGGGATGTCGAAGCGCCTCAGCCACGACAGCGCCCGGCGCTGGTCCCACAACCGGTTCGTCGCCCGGCCGAAGCGGAGCATGTCCGACACGCTGAAGTCGCGGTAGAGCGGTTTGTCCTGCGCGAGGATCGCGACCCGACTTCCGGCCTCTCCACCCCCGCCGTCGGACCTGCCCCGCACCACCGGACGGCCGTGCACCAGCAACGAGCCGCTGGTGGCCCCCAGCGTGCCGGCGATGATGCTCATCAGCGTCGACTTGCCCGCGCCGTTCGCACCGACGAGCGCGACGATCCGGTTCGCCGGCAGTTCGAAGCTGCACTCCCGCAGCGCCCAGACGGAGCCGTACCGCCGGCTCACGTCGCGGGCGCGTACCGCGACGGACTGCTCGCTCACGCCGCGCCCTCCTTCTTCTGGGGCTCCGCGCCCGGCTGGGCCCGACGCGCCGAGTTCTCCACGATCACCGAGGCGAGCAGCGCCTGGACGTCCTCGTCCTCCAGACCGGCCTCCCGGGCCTGGCCGAGCCACCGGGCCAGGCTGCCGCGCAGCCGGGCCATGACATGCGGATCGGCGTGGCCGAGCGTGCCGCTGACGAAGGTGCCCGCCCCCTGCCGCGCCTCCACCAGGCCGGACAGCTCCAGCTCCCGGTAGGCCTTGAGCACCGTGGTCGGGTTGACCGTGCACGAGGTCACCACGCTGCGCACGGTGGGGAGTTGGTCCCCCGGCCGCAGCGTCCCGATCCGCAGCCCCTCGCGCACCTGCCGCACCAGTTGGGCGTACGCGGGGACGCTGCTGGACCGGTCGACATAGAAATTGATCACCTGGCGACCCCCTGACGATTGTTATGGTCAAGTAGAACACCAGCTAACCAACATGGCAAGGACGGCGCCGGCCGGTCAGGCGCGCGGACCCAGGCGCATGATCCAGGCGCACGCGATCCGGCTGTTCGTCGCGCACGGCTACGACGCCACGACCGTGAACGACGTCGCCGCGGCCGCCGGCGTGTCCCCGATGACGGTGTACCGGCACTTCCCGACCAAGGAGGACCTCGTCCTCGTCGACCAGCACGCCCCCTGGTCGCCGAACGCGTCGCCGCGTCGCCGGCCGGGCAGCCGCTGGTACGCCGCATCGGCGGCGCGCTCGTCGAGTCTCGGCGAGGCGTTCGCCGCGGCCTTCGGCGAGGCCGCGCCCGGACAGGGCTCAGGGCCGGCGGCCGGCGATCCCGTCGAGCACGATGGTCAGGTTGTGGTGGAAGGTCTCCGCCGCGTCGAGGTGCGCGCCGTCGACCACGAGCCGGGCGACGGTGGGATAGCGACCCGTGTCGAGCATGCGGGTCAGGTAGGGCCCGAGCGCGGACTGCCAGGCGGACACGTCGACACCCGTCGCCCGCGCGGTGCGCCGCTCGGTGACTTCCCGGCGCAGCGCCCCGACGAGGTAGGCGTTGAAGGCGCCCAGCGCCCGCTGGAGGTCGTCGACGTCGCGTACGCCCGGGGCGCGGGCGAGCGTCGCGGCGGTCGCCTCGCCGACGGCGAGCGCGTGCGGCCCGAGGTGCGGCCGGGCGCCGAGCAGGTCGACGAACCACTCGTGGTCGAGCGCGGCCTCGCGGGTCGCCGAGGCCAGGGCGCGCGCGGCGGCCCGCCACCCGTCCGGCACGGCGGTCCCGGCGATCCGGGCGTAGACCGCGTCGACCATCAGGTCGAGCAGTTCGGAGCGGTGGAGCACGTAGTCGTAGAGCCGCATCGGGCCGACGCCCAACTCCTTGGCGATCTTGCGGAGGGAGAGCCCGTCGAGGCCGTCGGCGTCGGCGATCCGGGTCGCGGTGGCGGCGATCTTCGCGCGGGTCAGCGGCACCGGCGTCGCGCGGGGTCGGGGCTCGGGCCGTTCCCAGACCGGCAGAGGTGCGTTACCGTACGGCGTATCCACAAAGTACAGCGTACGGCAAAGGGGGGAACGATGCGCATCGCGATCGTCGGCGGCGGCCTGGGCGGCCTGACGCTGGCCCGGATCCTGCACCGGCACGGCCTGGGCACGGTGGTGGTGTACGAGCGCGAGACGCACCGGGCCGCGCGCACCCAGGGCGGCTCGCTCGACCTGCACCCGGAGTCCGGGCAGCGGGCACTGGCCGCGGCCGGCCTCGAGGCGCGGTTCCGCTCCGCGGCGCGGCCGCAGGGCGAGGAGCACCGCATCCTCGACCCGGCCGGACGGGTCCTCGTGCACCACCGGCCGCGACCCGGCTCGTTCTCCGGGCGGCCCGAGATCGACCGCCGGGTGCTGCGCGACCTGCTGCTCGACTCGCTCCCCGGCGACACGGTGGCGTGGGGCCACCGGCTCGTCGCGGCGACGGCGCGGCCCGGCGGCGGATTCCGGTTGGCGTTCGACGGCGGCCGGCACGCCGACTGCGACGTCCTCGTCGGCGCGGACGGCGCCCGCTCGGTCGTCCGGTCGCTGCTGACCGACGCGACGCCGGCCGCCGTGTCCACGCTCGTGGCGCTCACCATCGACGACGCCGACCGGCGGCACCCGGCGCTCGCCGACCTGGTCGGCCCCGGCAACCTCTGGTGCGTCGGCGAGTGCCGGATCCTGTCCGGGCAGCGTCTCGGCGACGGCAGCATCCGGGTCGGGATCTCGCTGCCGGCCGACGACCGCGACCTCGACACCTACCGCAGCAAGCACGTCCTGCTCGACCTGTTCGCCGGCTGGGACCCCCGGCTCACCGCGCTCATCGAGGCCGGCGACGGCCCGCCCGTCCCGCACCGGGCCGAGGTGTTGCCCGTCGACACCCGCTGGCCGCACCGGTCGGGTGTCACGCTCCTCGGCGACGCCGCGCACCTCATGCCGCCGGTCGGCGAGGGCGCCAACCAGGCCATGCTCGACGCCGCCGACCTCGCCGCCGCGCTCGTCGCGGACGCCGCCGACCCCGACGCGGCGATCCGGGCGTACGAGGAGGCGATGTTCACCCGGGTCCGCCCGATCGCCGAGATGTGCGTCCGGGTGCAGGCGATGATGCTCTCCCCCACCGCCGCCGACGACCTGGTCCGCTTCTTCACGCCCCGGCCCGCCGACTGAGCGACGCCGGACCGGCTCAGGAGGTGGCCGCCCGAGGACCGTAGCGTTCGGCGGCACGCGCCTTCGCCCTGGCGGCCTCCACCTCGCGGTCCCGCGACGGCGCCCTGGTCACGAGGCGGTCCAGCAGGGTCCGGGTGGCCTCGGTGACCGCGCGGACCGCCTCGTCGAACGCCTCCTCGTTGGCCGCGGACGGCCGGGTGGCGCCGCTGACCTTGCGCACGTACTGCAGGGCGGCGGCCTCGATCTCGTCGGCGGTCGCGGGCGGCTCGAAGTTGTGGAGCACGCGAATGTTCCGGCACATGCCTCCACCATGCCAGCAGGCGCCGACTATTTCCTTGACAGCCCGGCGTGGCCTGCGGCAGTCTTGCCGCCGACCACGCGTTCGGCGTGGCACGACGCACGAGGGAATGACGCCTGTGATCCAGGTAGGCCCAGCGGCCGCCTGAGTGTCGACAGCGCGACGGAGGACCGTCGCGCCGCTCGGCCACGGTTCGGCGGTCCGACGCATCGATCGTCCACCGTCCGTCCATTCCCGTATCGAGGTTTCTCCGTGATCTTGGACAATCGCGTCCAGCAGTGCGTCGTCGCCACCCTCTCGGCCCGTCCCGCGCCGGTGCAGGTGGGGCCGTTCGTGGTGGGTGTCGACCCGACCACGACCAGCCCGCACATCAACTACGCCACGCCCCGCCCCGGCGCGACCGTCACCGCGGCCGACGTCACCGCGCTGGTCGCCGCGTTCCGCGCCGCCGGGCGCAGGCCCCGCCTGGAGTACGTCGCCAGGTGCGCCCCCGGCCTGGAGGCGCTGCTCACCGCCGCCGGGTTCGTCGTGGAGGCCCGGCACACCTACCTGGTCTGCCTGCCCGACACGCTGCGCACCCCGCCCACCCCCGCCGGCGTCGACCTCGTCGAGCCGCGCACCGACGACCAGCGGGCCGCGCTGGTCACCGCGCAGAACGAGGCCTTCGGCCAGGCGGCGGTGGCCACCGCGGCGGACGTGGCCCGGCTGCGGCGCCAGCAGGCCGCCGGTGGCGTGGCCGTCACGGCCCTCACCCCGTCCGGCGACTGCGCGGGCGGCGGCGCGGCGGCCCCGCCCGCCGACGCGGTGAGCGAGGTCGCCGGCATCGCCGTCCGCGCGCCGTACCGCCGGCGGGGGCTGGCCGGGGCGATCACCGCCGCGACGACCCGGCGGCTCTTCGACGCCGGCGTCGAGGTGGCCTGGCTGGAGGCCGGCGGCGCGGACTCGTGGCGGGTGTACCAGCGGGTCGGCTACCGGCCCGCCGGGGAACGGCTCTACGTCTCCGCCGACTGACACCGCGGTGAACAGGGAGTTGGCGCCCGCCCCCCCCCCCGGCCCCCCCGCCCCCCCCGCCAAAGAGGGAGCGGGGGGGGGGCGAGCCGGGCGGCGCCCCCGGGGGCGACCCGACTAGCGGCCCCGCCCCACACAACCCACACG
>NZ_JBITEP010000019.1:9419-57625 GCF_044455315.1 Micromonospora sp. NPDC051300
CCCGGGGGTCGGCTCCGGGCCCGCCGGGTAACGGCACTACGTCCCCGCCGACTGACCCCGCGGTGAACTGGGTGTTCGCGCCGGCCCCGACCTCGGGACCCGGCGCCAACTCCTCGATCGTGGACGCGGGGAGGGTCAGACCGGGACGGCCTCCCGGGTCTCCGCCTTCTTCGCGGCCAGCCGCTTCTCCCGCTCCTGGGCGCCGATCAGGTCGTCCGGGAGGGAGTCCTCGACCTCCAGGTCGAAGCGGCGCAGCAGCCGGATCGCGAAGCCGCCCAGGGTGATGAGGATCAGGACCACCCCGAAGCAGACGTACGCGAAGCCGATGCCGCGGCCCGGCCCGGTGCCGATCACCGCGCCCACGGTGCCGGCGAGCGACCCGCCCGGGGCGAGCATCGGCTCGAACACGGCGGTGGCCGCCGGCGCGAGCACCGCGAAGCCGATCGGCAGCGTGGACCAGGCGATGGTCTGGTTCAGGCTGAACACCCGGCCGTGGAAGCGCTGCGGCACCTTCACCTGGACGATCGTCGCGTAGATCGACTGGGCGGTGGTCATCGCCATGGCCAGCCAGCAGAAGCCGATGCAGATCATCACGATCGACGCGTCCAGGCCGATCAGCACGCAGCCGATCGCGGTGCCCAGGTTGCCGATCAGCACGCCGATCATCCGCCGCTTGCGCGGACCGCCCCACAGCGACATCAGCACGCCGCCGAGCACCGCGCCCACCGCCTCGGCCAGCGCGACCTGGGCCACCTGGGTCGGGCTGCCGAACGACAGCACCAGCGGCGTGGTGAGCACCAGCGCCGGCGCCAGGAAGATGTTGCCCAGCGCGAAGTAGCCGAGCATCAGCCGGAAGCCGCGGTGCTGCCAGGAGTAGCGCAGACCGTTCGCGATCGCCACCAGCAGGCGCTCCCGGGGCCGCCAGCCGAGCAGGTCCGGGAAGCGGACCACGGCCAGGGTGAGCACCGCGACGACGTAGCTGGCCACGTCGACGATCAGGATGCCCTTCAGCTCGATCGCGGCGAGCAGGCCGGCGGCGAACGCCGGCATCAGCAACGTGGCCACGCCGGTGGAGAGCTGGGTGATGCCCATGGCGTGCCCGAGGAAGCGCTTCGGCACCAGTTGCGGCACCGCCGACTGGAACGCGATCCGTTGGAACGACCCGGCCACCGAACTGAACGCCACCAGCAGGTAGATGTGCCAGAGCACCAGGTTGTCGGTCCACAGCAGCAGGGCCAGCACCAACTGGATCGAGCCGGCGACGCTGCTGGCCAGCATCATGATCCGGCGTCGGCTGACCCGGTCGACCAGGGCGCCGGCCACCGGCAGCATGAGCACGCCGCAGATCAGCGCCAACGCCCACAGCAGGCCCAGGTCGGCCACCGAGCCGGTGCGGTTGAACAGCCAGATCGGCAGCGCGAACGCGGTCAACGCGGACCCGGTGCTGGAGACGAGCTGCCCGATGGTGACCGCCAGGAACCGGCCCATGCTCGGCTTGACCGTGGTGTCCGGCTTGCGGTCCTCGCCGACCCGCAGCGTGTCGTGCACCGCCCAGCCGGCGTCCTCGCCCCGGGCCTCCGGGTCCAGCCCGGTGAGATCACCGGCCACCACCGCGGGATGCGTGCGGGTGACGATCTCGGCCAGCTCCTCGGCGCGGTACTTCAGGAAGAAGTGCCCGGCCTGGTCGAGCACGACCAGCCCCAGCGTGTCGCTGAGGAACTGCCACTCGGCGTACCGCTCGCGGTAGTAGTCGGTGACCGGGTCCTCGGAGCCGACCACCGAGACGATCGGGGCGCGCAGCTTCGTGGCCTGCCGGTCGAGCAGGCCGGTGAAGTACTCCTCCGAGGCACGGGAGTCGGCGCGCATGTTGCTGATGATCCGGTCCGCCTGCTCCGGGTCCAGCTCGTCGGTGTCCACGCCCATCGACTTGAGCCAGCTCGCGTAGTGCTTGTTGCTGCGGAGCTGCTCCAGCCGGTTGCGGGCGGCCGCGAACGGGCCCTTCGGCCGGGCGAACGGGAACATCGCGCCGATGTAGACGGCCGCCAGGTCCCGGCCGGCCGCCTCCACCTTGCGGGCCACCTCGGCGACGATCGCGCTGCCCACGCCGCAGTGGCCGTAGAGCGCGATCGGTCCCTCCACCCGCTCCACGATCTCGTCCGCGACCCGGGTGGTCAGCTCGTCGAACGGCAGCGCGTCCTCGCTGAGCCCCACGTCGTGACCGGGGATGGCGAGCGACCACAGGCCGTACCCGGCCGGCAGCGCGTCCGCGAGCGGCTGGTAGACGATGGCGCTGCCGCCGCCGTACGGGACGCAGACGTAGGTCAGCACCCGCTTGGCGACCGGGATCGGCTTGGTCAGCTCGTAGAGCAGCCGGCGCGGCCCCTCCTGCGCGGCGTCGCCGGAGATGAACGCGGCCAGCTCGCGGATGGTGCGCTTCTGGAACAGGTCCATCACGCCGACCGCCCGGCCACCCAGCTCCGCCTTGCGGATCTTCGCGACCACCTGGGTGGCGAGCATCGAGTGCCCGCCCAGGTCGAAGAAGTCGTCGTCGATGCCGAGCGTCTCCACGCCGAGCACCTCGGACCAGATCGCCGCGAGGGCCCGCTCGGTGTCGTCGCGCGGCTCGACGAGCGCCACCGACGCCTCGCGGGTGACCACCGGGGCGGGCAGCGCCTTGCGGTCGAGCTTGCCGTTGGGCGTCAGCGGCAGCGCGTCGAGCGTGACGAACGCGGCCGGCACCATGTACTCCGGCAGCGTGTCCTTCAGCGCCGCCTTCAGCGCGGCGTGCTCGGCCGGCCCGACCAGGTAGGCGGTGAGCCGCTTGTCGCCGGGGCTGTCCTCGCGGACGATCACCGCGGCCTCGGTGACGTCCGGCTGCTCGCGCAGCGCGCTCTCGATCTCGCCCAGCTCGATCCGCAGGCCGCGCAGCTTCACCTGGTGGTCGATCCGGCCGAGGAACTCGATCACCCCGGCGCCGTCCGCCCCGACGACCCAGCGGGCCAGGTCACCGGTGCGGTAGAGGCGGGCGCCCGGCTCGGCCGAGAACGGGTCGGGGACGAACTTCTCGGCGGTCAGCGCCGGCCGGCGGTGGTAGCCGCGGGCCAGCCCGACGCCGCCGATGTGCAGCTCGCCGGCGACCCCGACCGGGCACACCGCCCCGGACGGGTCGAGCACGTGCAGCCGCAGGTTGGCGATCGGCGCGCCGATCGGCACCGCGTCCACCTCGGCCAGCCGCGCCGGCTCGCAGGCCCAGGAGGTGACGTCGATCGCCGCCTCGGTCGGGCCGTACAGGTTGTGCAGGCCGCACCAGGGCAGCCGGGCGGTGAAGTCGACCGCCGAGGTCAGCGGCAGCTCCTCGCCGGAGCAGATCACCCGGCGCAGCGCGGTGGCCGCCTCCACGCCCTCCTCGGCGAGGAAGACGGTGAGCATCGACGGCACGAAGTGGGCGGTGGTGATGCGCTCGGACACCAGCAGGTCACGCAGGTAACCGGCGTCCTTGTGCCCGCCCGGCTTCGCCAGCACCAGCCGGGCGCCGGTGCGCAGCGGCCAGAAGAACTCCCAGACCGACACGTCGAAACTGGCCGGCGTCTTCTGCAGCACCGCGTCGTCGGCGCCCAGACCGTACGTCTTCTGCATCCAGTCGAGCCGGTTGACGATGCCCCGGTGGGTGTTCGGCACGCCCTTGGGCCGGCCGGTCGAGCCGGAGGTGTAGATGACGTACGCCAGGTGCTCCGGGCCGGCCGACGGCGTCGGGTCGCCGGCCGGCTGGTCCGCCCAGACCGTCGTGTCGTCCAGGTCGAGCACGGTCGCCGAGGTCGCCGGCAGCACGTCGCGCAGGTGCGACTGCACCAGCACCACCGGCGCGTCCGCGTCGGTGACCATGAAGGCGAGCCGGTCCGCCGGGTACTCCGGGTCCAGCGGCAGGTAGGCGCCGCCGGCCTTGAGCACGCCGAGCAGGCCGGCGACCAGCTCCACCGAGCGTTCCGCGCACACCCCGACGAGCGTCTCCGGGCCGACGCCGGCCGCGCGCAGCCGGTGCGCGATCCGGTTGGCGTCCGCGTTGAGCTGCGCGTACGTGCGGCTGTGCCCGTCGATGGTGACGGCGACCGCGTCCGGGGTGGCGGCGGCCCGCTCCTCGATCGGGCCGTGCAGCGTCTCGTGGCGGGGGAAGTCCGCCGCCGTGTCGTTCCAGCCGGCCAGCAGCTCCCGCTCGGTGTCGGCCAGCAGCGGCAGCCGGGACACCGGCGTGTCCGGCGCGGCGACGACCGCGTCCAGCAGGGCGGTCCAGCGCCGGGCCATCCGCTCGACGGTGGCCCGGTCGAACAGGTCGGTGTTGAAGACCAACTTGCCCCAGAGCCCGTCGACGGTCTCCACCGCGTGCAGCTCGAAGTCGAACCGGGTCGCCTGAAGCTCCATCGGGGTCCACTCGAAGGTGACCTCGTCGCTGCGGGACACGCCGCGGAAGCGGCCCATCTCGTAGTTCTGCAGCACGAACATGGTCTGGAAGACCGGGGAGCGGCTGACGTCGCGGGCCAGCCCCAGCTCGTGCACCACCTTGGCGAACGGCACGTCGGCGTGCTCGAAGCCGTCGAGCACGCTGCGGCGGGTGCGGGCCAGCAACTCGGTGAAGGTCGGGTCGCCGGCCAGCTCGGCCCGCAGCGGCAGCATGTTGATGAACATGCCGACGACGTTCTCCAGCTCCGGCGCGGACCGGCCGGCCACCGACGCGCCGACGGCGAAGTCGTCCTGGCCGGCGTGCCGCGCCAGCAGCACCTGGTAGGCCGAGAGCAGCGTCATGAACAGCGTGCCGCCGCTGTCGCGGGTCAGCGCGTTGAGCGCCTCGGTGGCCGCCGGGTCGAGCTGGAACTCGACGAAGTCGCCCCGGTAGGTCTGGGTGGCCGGGCGGGGCCGGTCCAGCGGCAGCTCCAGCGGGGTGACCCCGGCGAGGCGCTGCTTCCAGTAGTCCACGTGCGCCCGGGCCTGCGGGCCGTCCAGCTCGGCGGCCTCCCAGGCGGCGAAGTCGCCGTACTGAATCGGCAGGGCCGGCGGCTCGCCGCCCCGGTAGAACGTGATCAGGTCGCGCAGCAGCACGTCCACCGACCAGCCGTCGCCGACGATGTGGTGCTGGCCGAGGAAGAGCACGTGATCCGAGTCGGACAACCGGATCAGCAGCGCCCGCAGCAGCGGCCCCTCGGCCAGGTCGAACGGCTCGGCCGCCGCGGCGTCGACCAGGGCCTGCGCGGCGGCCTCGTCGGCCGCCTCCACCACGGTCAGCGGGATGTCGGGCGTCTCGGCGATCACCACAGTCGGTCGGCCGTCGGCGTCCGCCGGGAAGCGGGTGCGCTGCGACTCGTGCCGGGCGCCGAGCGCGGCCAGGGCCGCGCGCAGCGTCTCGACGTCGAGCGGTCCGCGCACCCGCAGCGGCACCGCGATGTGGTACGCGGCCTCCCCCGGAGCGATCTGGTCCATGAACCAGACCCGCTCCTGGGCGTAGGACAGCGGCACCTCGGCGCCCTCGGGCCGGGGGGTGATCCGGGCCGCCGGGGCGGACTGGCGGGCGCGCAACCGCTTGGCGATCAGCGCCTGCCGGGCCGCCTCGCGGGCCGGATCCTTCAGGTCGGTCATCAGTTGGTTCCCTCTTCCGCCGCGAGCAGCGCGGCGACCTCGGTGTCGGAGAGCCCGTCGAGTTCGGCGGCGATCCGCTGTTCGATCTGGGCGGCCAGGTCCGCCACCACGGGGCTGGAGAACAGCGCCCGCATGGGCAGGTCGACGTCCACCTCGGCCCGGATCCGGGCCATCGCCCGCATGCCGCGCAGCGAGTTGCCGCCGAGGGTGAAGAAGTCGTCCAGCGCGCCGACCTTCTCCACCTGGAGGATGTCGGCGTAGACCTCGGCGACAAGCGCCTCGGCCTCGGTGCGCGGGGCGACGTAGCTGTCCTCGGTGGCTTCGGTGGTCGTCGGGGCGGGCAGCGCGGCCCGGTCCAGCTTGCCGTTCGGGGTCAACGGCAACGCGTCCAGCCGCACCAGGGCGGCCGGCACCAGGTGCGACGGGAGTTCCCGGGCCAGCTCGGCACGGACCGAGTCCTCGTGCGCCGGGCCGACCAGGTAGCCGACGAGCGTCGGCTCGCCACCGCCGTCGGTGCGGACCGCCGCGGCGGCCGCCCGCACGTCCGGGTGGGCCAGCAGCGCCGCCTCGACCTCGCCCAGCTCGATCCGCATGCCGCGCACCTTCACCTGGTCGTCGCGGCGGCCCAGGTAGTCGAGTGTGCCGTCGGGACGCCGGCGGGCCAGGTCGCCGGTGGCGTACATCCGCGCGCCGGGCGGGCCGTACGGGCAGGGCAGGAAGCGCTCGGCGGTCAGGCCGGGCCGGTCGTGGTAGCCGCGGGCGAGCTGGACGCCGGTGACGTACAGCTCGCCGACCACGCCCGGCGGCACCGGCTGGAGCACGCCGTCGAGCAGCAGCGCCCGGGTGTTCCAGGTGGGCGTGCCGATCGGCACCGGGCCGGCGGACACCGGCTCGCCGGGGCCGATCCGGGCCGCCACGCAGCCGACTGTCGCCTCGGTCGGGCCGTACTCGTTGACCACCGCGACCTCGGGGTGCGCGGCCCGCCAGCCGGCGAGCTGCTCCCCGCTCAGCGCCTCGCCGCCGATCACCAGGTCGGTGGTGGGCGACAGCTCGCCGTCGAGCAGCGGCAGGTGGCTCGGGGTGACCTTCAGGAACGACGGCCGGCCGCCGGCGCGCGCGGCCGGCGAGTCGATCGCGGCCAGCCGCACCGTGCCGCCGGCGGTGAGCGTGCCGAGCAGGCCGGTGACGGTGAGGTCGAACGAGACGGGCGAGTGCAGCAGCGCCGCGCCGGCCAGCCCCGGGTAGGTGGCCCGCGCCCAGGCCAGGTAGGCGGTCACCGCCCGGTGCTCGACCACCACGCCCTTCGGCCGGCCGGTGGAGCCGGAGGTGTGCAGCACGTACGCCGGGTGCCCGGGGCGAAGCGGGGCGACCCGGTCGGCGTCGGTCAGGTCCCCGCCGGGCTGGTCCGCGCCGACCTCCCCGTCGAGCACCAGCGTGTCGCCGGCGGCCGAGCCGGCGGTGTCCGGCGTGGCGACCACCAGCGCCGGCGTGGCGTCGGACAGCAGGTAGGCGATCCGGCCCGGGGGGTAGGCGGGGTCCACCGGAACGTACGCGGCGCCGGACTTCAGCACCGCGAGCATCGCCACCACCAGCTCGCAGGAGCGGGGCAGCAGCAACGCGACCCGCTTCTCCGGGCCGGCGCCACGGGTCACCAGCAGTCGGGCCAGCCGGTTCGCCGCGGTGTTCAGCTCGGCGTAGCTGAGCGTCGCCCCGTCGCAGACCAGCGCCGCCGCGTCCGGGGTGGCGGCGGCCTGCCGCTGCACCTCGTCGACCACCGTGGTCACCGGCACGTCGCGCGCGGTGTCGTCGCCGAGCACCAGTTGCCGCTCGTCGTCGGTGAGCAGCGGCAGCGCGCCCACCGTACGCTCCGGCTCGGCCACCGCGGCGGCGAGCAGCCGCAGGTAGCGCCGCACCACCGTCTCGGCGGTCGCCCGGTCGAACAGCGCGCTGCGGTAGACCAGCCGGGACTCGCCCGTGGTGATGTCGAACGCCAGGTCGTCCTTGGTGGTGCCCAGCTCGATCGGGTCCAGGCCGGAGTCCGGGATCCAGTTCAGCGCGGTCTGGAAGACCGGCTGCACCGACGGGTCGCGCTGCGGGTCGACCGCCTCGACGATCTTCTGGAACGGCGTCTGCCCGTGCTCCATCGCGTCGATGAGGCCGTTGCGGACCCGGCCCAGCAGGTCGGCGAAGGTCGGGTCGCCGGAGACGTCGCAGCGCAGCGCCACCGGGTTGACGAACATGCCGATCAGCGGCGCCAGCTCCGGGTTGTCGCGGCCCGCGGTGGAGACGCCCACGACCACGTCGGTGTCGCCGGAGATCCGTGACAGCAGCGCCGCGAAGCCGGCCAGCAGCACCATGTACGGCGTGGCCTGCGCGCCGACCGCCAGCGCGCCGACCCGGTCGAGCAGCCCGTCGGGCAGCGCGAAGCGCACCTCGTCGCCGGCGAAGCCGAGCTGGGCCGGGCGGGGCCGGTCCAGCGGCAGGCCGGTGACCGCCGGCGCGCCGGCCAGGTGGCCGGTCCAGAACGCGAGCTGCCGCGCCAGCTCGTCGCCGGTGAGCTGCTGGCGCTGCCAGACCGCGAAGTCGGCGTACTGGATCGGCAGCTCGGGCACGGCGGGCTCGGCGCCGGCGCGCACGGCCTCGCAGGTCGCGCGCAGCTCGGCGTGGAACAGCACCGCCGAGTGGCTGTCGAAGACCGCGTGGTGCGCCACGAACGCCAGCGCCCAGGCGTCCTCGAGGCGGATCAGCCGGGCCCGCCACAGCGGCGCCGCGTCCAGCGGGATCGGGTTGCGGGCCAGCTCGGCGCGCAGCCGCTCGAACTCGGCCAGCCGCTCACCGGCCGGCAGGTGGCTCAGGTCCACGGTGGGCAGCGGGGTCGGCTCGTGGGCGCGCACCACCTGCACCAGCGCGCCGTCGTCCACCCGCAGGTGGGTACGGAGCGCCTCGTGCCGGGCCACGATCCGGTTGACCACGTCGCTCGCCGTCTCCGCGTCCACGCCGGCCGGGAAGGCCCACGGGACGGAGACGTTGAACACCGGCGAGCCGGCGTCGAGCTGGTTGGCCATCCACACCCGCTCCTGGGCGTACGAGGCCGGGAAGGTCCACTCCCGCTGACTCATGAGAGCGCCTCGCGTACCGAGCGCGGGCGCATGTCGGTCCACACCTCGTCCACGTGGGCCAGGCACTCCTCGCGGCTGCCGGCGAAGCCGGTGTCCTGCCAGCCGGCGGGCAGCTCCCGGTCGGCCGACCAGATCGAGTACTGCTCCTCGTCGTTGCGGACGACCAGGAATCGGGGTTCGGCCATGTCAGTTCGCTCCAGCGGTGTCGGGGGTGTACGCCTCGGCCATCGCCACGGCGATCTTGCGGGGGCCGGTGAACGGCTCCCGGCCGTGCGCGGCCGTCATGTTGTCGACTACCAGCACGTCGTCGCGCTGGTAGTCGAATCGGACCGTGGCCGACCGGTAGGCGGCACGCAGGTGGTCCATGACGTCGGCGGGGATCTCGCCGCCGTCGCCGTAGTAGGTGTTCGACGGCAGCCCGTCCGCGCCGAACATGGCCAGCAGCCCCTCCTGGTAGTCCTTCGGCAGCGTGCTGAGGTGGAAGAACGTGGCGTGGTTGAACCAGCGCGGCGTGTCCGAGCCGGGCCGGTGGTGCACCACGTCGCGCACCGCGCGGGTGCGCAGGCCGTCCTTGCCGACCCACTCCACGGTGATCCCGTTGGCCGTCGCGTACGACTCGACCTCGGCGCGGCTCTCCGTGTTGAACACCTCCTGCCAGCGGGTGCCGAAGTCACCGTGGAAGTTGCGCACCAGCATCCAGCGCCGCCGGACGAACTCCTCGCGCACCGCCGGGTCGATCAGCTCGTACACCCGGCGCACGTCGGCCAGCGGCGTGGCGCCCTGCGTCTCCGGCGCGGTGACGCAGTAGAAGAACAGCGTCAGCGGCCAGCGCGCCTGGTACGAGTTCTCGTTGTGCAGGAAGATCTCCTCGTCCGGCGGGTAGTCGGTCGAGGTGTAGACCCGGCCCTTGATGGAGTGCCGGGGCGAGGAACGCTCGGTGTAGGTCAACGGCTCGCCGGCCAGGGCGCGCACGGCGGCGTCGAAGCCGTCCACGCCACCGACCTCGAAGCCGCGGAACAGCAGCCCGCCACTGGCGACGAGGGTGTCCCGCAGCTCGCCGCGGCGGGCCGCGATGAGGTCGGTCAGCGCCCGGCCGTCGTTCTCGACGACCACCGGGAGCGTGGCGGTTGTCTCGCTCATGATGCGGTGTCTCCTTGGTTGCGTCGGGGGGTGTCAGCCGCGGGGCAGCCGCGGGATGGCCGGGATCGCCGCCGGGGCGGCCGGTTGGTCGGCGGGGGCCTCGGCGCGCAGCTCCTCGATCCGGGCCGCCAGCCCGGCCACGGTGGGGGTCTCGAAGAGGCTGCGCATCGGCAGCCGCACCCCGGTCGCCTTGCGCATCGCGGCGATGAGCTGCACGGCGACAAGCGAGTTGCCGCCGAGGGCGAAGAAGTCGTCGTCCACGCCGATGTCGGTGACGCCGAGGCCGTCACGCCACACCTGGGCGATGGTCCTCTCCAGCTCGGTACCCGGCGCCGCGGAGCCGCCGCCGGCCGCGGCCGGCGTGCCGGTCGGGGCGTCGGCCTCCTCGGCCAGGCTGTCCGTGGTGACCCGGGCGGCCCGGCGCCGGATGTCGGCGACCGTGCGGGTGGCGATGACCACCTGCGCGCCCAGCCCGGCGCCGAGGCTGCGGCGGAACGCCTCCGCCCCGTCGACCGGCCGGATGTCCTCGGTGACCGCGGCCGGCGCGTCGGCCTCCGCCGGGGCCTCCGCGAGGTTGCCGGTGACCGCGCCCTGGTCCACCCGGCGCAGCACGAAGTCGCTGATCGCGACCAGCTCCCGGCCGTCCGGGTCGCGCAGCGACAGGTCGGCGGCGACCACCTCGTCGGTGGCCGCCGGCCGGTGCCGCAGGTGACTGTGGAACTGCTCCGGCAGCGCCCCGCGCACCACGATCCGCCCGTACGACAGCGGCAGGTAGGTGCCGCTGCCCTGGCCCCGGCCGAACGCGGTGGCCACGTCCAGCAGCGCCGGGTGCAGCCCCCAGGCGGGCAGGTCGCCCCGCGCCGCCGCCGGCGCCTGCACCCGGGCCAGCTCCTCGCCGTCGGCGAGGTGGTGCTCGGCCAGCGCCGCCCAGCGCGGCCCGAACGTGAGCATGCTGGTGCGACCGCGCCCGAACGAGGCGTCGTCGTCGACCCGCCGACCGGCCACGGTGGCCGGGGCGGCCGGCGGCGCGGCCTCGGTGGTCCACCCCGCCGCGCCGCGCACGTGCGTGCGCAGCCGGCCGGCGGTGAGGCTGGCCACCGTGAAGTCCACCCCGTCCTCGGTCGGGGCCAGCTCCACCCGGTACTGCGCCACGGCGCCGTCCGGCACCGAGAACGGCTCCAGGAAGACCACGTCGCGCAGCTCCACCGCCGCGTCCGGCGCGGGCGCGGGCAGCGCGGCGACCACCGCGGCCCGCACCGACTCCAGGTGGGCGGTGCCGGGCACCACCGGCACCCCGCCGATCCGGTGCTCGTCGAGCAGCCAGTGGGTGTCCGCCGCGACCAGGCCGTGCAGCACCGTGCCGTCCGGCCCGGCGACCATCGTGGTCAGCACCGGGTGGGTGACCGCGCTGGTCACGGTGTCCCGCCCGGCGGCCCGGAACGCGGCCGGCGCGGCGGTCTCCACCGCCATGCCGACCTCGGCCCAGCCGCCCCAGTTCTGCGACACCACGGGCGCCCGGAAACCGGCCCCGGAGCGGGCCAGCGCGTCCAGCACGTTGTTCGCCGCACAGTAGTCGACCTGGCCGAAGCCGCCGATCACCGCGGTGATCGAGGAGCAGAGCGCCACGAAGTCCAGCGGCAGGTCACCGAAGACCTGGGCCAGCGCGAGCGTGCCGGCGAGCTTCGGCGCGAGCACCCGCTCCGCCTCGGCCCGCTCCTTCACCTCGGCCATGCCACCGCCGGGCAGGCCGGCGGCGTGCACGATGCCGTCCAGCCCGCCGAAGCGGCGCTCCGCCTCGGCGCGTACCCGGCGCAGGTCGTCCGGGTCGGTGACGTCGGCGGCGAGCACGAGCACCTCCGCGCCGGCGGCCTCCATCCGGCGGATCGCCGCGATCGCCCGGCCGGCCCGGTCGGCGCCGCCGTGCACCGCCAGGTGCGCGTCCCAGTCGTCCCGCTCGGGCAGGCCGGAGCGGGCCAGCAGCACCAGCTTGGCGCGGGCCCGGCGGGCGAAGTCCTCGGCGAGCGTGACGCCGATGCCGCCGAGCCCGCCGGTGATCAGGTAGCGGCCCTCCTCGCGCAGCACGCCCGGCTCGTCCTCGGCGGCCACGGTCACCTGCTCGTAGCCGCCCACCCAGCGCCGGTCGCGGCGCAGCGCCACCTCCGGGTGCTCCGGGTCGACCGGGCTGCGCAGCTCCACCACCAGGGCGGCCACGCCCCGCGCGGCCGGGTCGGCGTCGAGCAGCCGGACGGTGAGGCCGGGCAGCTCCACCGGGAGCACCCGGGCCAGGCCGGCGAGCGTGGCGTGCTCCGGGCGGACCAGGTCGTCGCCGCGTACGTCGCCGATGCCGGCGGTGACCAGGTCGAGGTGCACGCCCGCCTCGTCGGCGGTCAGGCCGGCGCCGGCCAGCGCCTGCACCAGGTGCAGCGCGCCGAAGAAGCCCCGCTCCTGGGCGGCCCAGGCGGCGGCCACGTCGGTGCCGGCCGGCTCGCCGTCGAGCGCGAACGCGTGCACGATCCGACGGGGCAGGTCCGCGCCGAGCGCGGCGACGAGCGCCTCGGCGTCCTCCCGGGAACCGGGGCGCAGCCGGAAGCCGGCCGCGGTGGCGGTGAACGCGCCGCCGGCGCGTACCTCCACCGGGTCGTCGCCGGCGACCCGCAGCGCGGCGACGAGCGCCTCGCCGCGCGGGCCGTCCGCCAGCACCAGGCAGCGGCCCAGCGGCGCGACCTCGCGGGCCGGCGCGGCCTGCCGCCACACCGGCACGGCGAACCACTCCGGCAGCGGGCGGGGGCCGGTCTCCTCCGGGGCCGCGGCCTCCTCCCGCACCGGGTCCGGATCGACCCAGTAGCGGCGCCGCTCGAACGGGTACGTGGGCAGCGGCACCCGCCGCGCGTCCGGGTCGACGGCCAGGTCCACCGGCGCCCCGGCGCACCACAGCGCGCCGGCGGTGCCGAGCAGCGTGGCCAGGTCGCCGGCGGGCTCGCCCGGCCCGGGCAGGCTGCCCAGCGGGGTGAGCGCGCGCTGCGCCTCGCCGGCCTTGGCGACCTGCATCCGGGCCAGGTTGGCGAGCTGCCGGCCGGGGCCGCACTCGACCAGCGCCCAGGTGCCCTCGGCGAGCAGGGTGGCCACGCACGCGCCGAAGCGCACCGGCCGGCGCAGGTGCGACGCCCAGTACGCCGGGTCGGTGGCCTGCGCGTCGGTGATCCAGGTGCCTGTCACGTTGGACACGAACGGCACCGCCGGCGCGCGCAGCGGCACGGTCGCCATCAGCGCGGTGAACTCGTCCAGGATCGGGTCCATCATCGGCGAGTGGAAGGCGTGCGAGGTGCGCAGCAGCTTCGACTTGTTCTTGCTGCCCAGGCTCTCCGCGAACGCCTCGACGAGGGGGGTCTCGCCGGCCACCACGCAGGTGCCGGGGCCGTTCACGGTCGCCACCGACAGGCCCTCGGGCAGCCGATCGGCGACCGCCGACTCGTCGAGCGTGACGGCCAGCATGGAGCCGGCCGGCAGGGCGTGCATGAGCCGGCCCCGGGCGGCGACCACCCGCAGCGCGTCGGGGAGGCTGAGCACCCCGGCGACGGTGGCGGCCACGTACTCGCCGATGGAGTGGCCGATCATCGCGGCCGGGGTGACGCCGGCGGCGCGCCACGCGGCGGCCAGCGCGTACTCGACGGTGAACAGGGCGGGCTGGGTCCAGCGGGTCTCGGTGAGCTTCGTCGCCGCCTCCGGGTCCCGGCCGAGGATCAGGTCCCGGATGTCCAGGCCCAGCTCGGGGTGGAGCAGCTCGGCGCACTCGTCGACGGCGGCGGCGAATGTCGGGTCCTCGGCGTACAGCTCGGCGCCCATGCCCGCGTACTGCGAGCCCTGCCCGCTGAACAGGAAGGCCACCCGGGGGGCGGGGCCGTCGACGACGCCCCGGTGACCCTTGCGCCGCTCCCGCAGCGCGGCGGCGGCGGCCTGCGGGTCGCCGGCGACGACTGCCGCGCGGTGGGCGTAACGCTGGCGGCCGACGCGGAGCGTGTGCGCCACGTCGGCGAGCAGGTCCGGCCCGCCGGCGGTGGCCCGCTCCAGGTGGTCGGCGAGGTCGCGGACCGCGGCGTCCAGCGCGGTGGGGGTCTTCGCGGACACCTGGAGCAGGTGCGCGGGGCGGACCCGCCGCTCGGACCGGTACGCCGCCGGCGCCTCCTCGAGCACCACGTGCGCGTTGGTGCCGCCGATGCCGAACGAGCTGACCCCGGCCCGGCGCGGCCCGCCGTCGGCGTCCCACTTGGTCAGCGTGTTCGCCACGTAGAACGGGGTGTCGGCGAAGTCGATGGCCGGGTTCGGCGTCTCGTAGTTGATGGTCGGCGGGATCAGCCCGTGCTCCATGGCCAGCACCGTCTTGATCACGCTGACGATGCCGGACGGCTGGCTGAGGTGGCCGATGTTGGACTTCACCGAGCCGATGCCGCACCAGCCCCGGTCGTCGGTGTCGCGGGTGTAGACGGCGGAGAGCGCGGCGATCTCGATCGGGTCGCCGAGCGCGGTGCCGGTGCCGTGCGCCTCGACGTAGCTGATGCTGCGCGGGTCGATCCCGGCCAGCCCGACCGCCTGCGCGACGGCCTCGACCTGCCCGTCGATGCTGGGCGCGGTGAAGCCGACCTTCCCGGCGCCGTCGTTGTTGATCGCGTTGCCGAGCACCACCGCGCGGATGGTGTCGCCGTCGGCGATCGCGTCGGAGAGGCGCTTGAGCAGGGTCACCCCGACGCCGCTGCCCCAGACCGTGCCGTTGGCGTCGGCGTCGAACGGCCGGCACCGGCCGTCCGGCGAGGTGAAGCCGTCCATGCCGATGTAGCCGGCGTGCGGCAGCTCGATGTTCACGCCGCCCGCGAGCGCCATGTCGCACTCGCCGTTGCGCAGCGCCTCGCAGGCGAGGTGGAACGCCACCAGCGAGGTGGAGCAGGCGGTGTGCACGGTCAGGCTCGGGCCGCGCAGGTCCAGCCGGTACGACACGTTCGTCGCCACGTAGTTCGGCGAGTTGCCGGTGGCGATGGAGACCGCGCCGTGCGGGCTGCCGCCGACCCGCTTGTTGCGCAGCACGTAGCGGTTCAGGTAGGTGGTGCCGCCGGTGCCCGCGTACACGCCTACCGCGCCGTCGTAGCGGCCCGGGTCGTAGCCGGCGTCCTGCAACGCGATGTAGCAGCTCTCCAGGAACAGCCGGTGCTGCGGGTCGGTGATCTCGGCCTCGCGGGCGGTCATCCCGAACAGGCCGGCGTCGAACTCGTCGTAGCCGTCGACAAGCGGGGCCCGGTTCACCCAGCTCGGGTCGTCGACCTCGTCGGCGCTGACGCCGCGGGCGATCTGCTCCTCGCGGGTCAGCTCGGTGGTCGACTCCACGCCGTCGACCAGGTTGCGCCAGAACTCGTCGACGTCGGCCGCGCCGGGCAGGCGGGCGGCCAGCCCGACGATGGCGATGGGTTCGATGCCGTCGTCGGCGGCGGAAATGTCGTCAGTCATGGGAGGTCGTCCTTCAGTTCGCACGGGTTGCGGCATCACTGCTGGTGAGGTCGGCGGGGTGGCGGGGTACGGCGGGCGCGCCCCCGCCGGGCGGCGGCGCGCATCGCGGCGCGGGCCAGTTCCGGCCGCTCGGCGGCGCCGTCGAGGCTGGCGGCGAGCGCCCGCACGGTCGGGTGGCGGAACAGGTCGAGCATGGTGATCGAGCGGCCGGTGGCCTCGGTGAGGCGGGCGTGCACCGCGGCGAGGGCCATCGAGTGGCCGCCGATGTCGAAGAAGTTGTCGGCCACGCCGACCGAGTCGCGGTCGAGCACGTCACGCCAGATGCCGGCGATCAGCTCCTCGGTCGCGGTGAGCGCGTCCGGCCCGGCCGGCAGCGACGCCCGGACCGGCTCGGTGGTGACCACGGTCATCGCCCCCAGCGCGGCCACCCGGACCGCCGGGCGGGGCAGCTCGGCGGCCACCTCGGCGGCCGGCGCGTCCGGGGCGGCGGCCAGCGCGCCGACCAGGGCGGCCAGGTCGG
The DNA here is from genome assembly GCF_044455315.1 of Micromonospora sp. NPDC051300. Classification (NCBI taxonomy): domain Bacteria; kingdom Bacillati; phylum Actinomycetota; class Actinomycetes; order Micromonosporales; family Micromonosporaceae; genus Micromonospora; species Micromonospora sp. NPDC051300. The sequence continues at coordinate 25,317 of NZ_JBITEP010000019.1, forward strand.
CCAGGAGCGCGGTGATCCGGTCGCCGTCGAACAGGTCCGGGTTGTGCACCACCTCGACGCCGGCGCGGCCGGCGCGCTCCACCACGTAGACGGTGAGGTCGAACGGCGACCCGGGTTTCGGCACCGGCGCCGGCTCCACCGCCAGGCCGGCCAGGGCCAGCTTCGGCGGGACGAAGTTGAGCACGTTGAACAGCACCTGCACCAGCGGGGCGCGGGAGGTGTCCCGGCCGACGCCCAGCGCCTCGACCAGGCGTTCCAGCGGCGCGCCCGGGTGCGCGGTCACCTCGTGCAGCTCGCCGGCGCATCTGTCGACCTGCTCGGCGAAGGTGCCGCCGGCCCGCACCCGCACCGGCACGGTGTCGATGAAGAAGCCGATCACCTCGTCGAACGCGGCCAGCCGCCGGTCGGCGACGATCGCGCCCAGCACGTGGTCGTCGCCGCCGGTGAGCCGGCGCAGCAGCTCACCGAAGCCGGCCAGCAGCACGGCCGCGACGGTGGTGCCGCGCCGGGCGGCCAGCTCGCGCACCGCCCGGTCGGCCGGCTCGTCCAGCGCCACCGCCGCCTCCGCGCCGGCGTACGTCTGCACCGCCGGGCGGGGCCGGTCGCGGGGCAGGTCCAGCACCGTCGGCGCGCCGGCCAGGTGGTCGGTCCACCAGGCCAGGTCGGCGTCGCCGCGTCGGCGGTCCCGGGTCTCTCGCCACACCGCGTAGTCGGCATAGGTGGCGGGCAGCGGCGGGCGGCCCGGCGCCGGGCGGCCCAGCGCGCGGGCGTACGCGACACCCAGCTCGTCGTAGAGCAGCGCCTCGGACCAGCCGTCGAAGACCGCGTGGTGCACGGTCACCGCGAGCACGTGCTCCTCGGCGGCGAGCCGGTAGACGGTCACCTGCCAGGGCGGGCCGGTGGCCAGGTCGAACGCGTGCCCGGCGCCGGAGGCGAGCATGCCGGCCAGCTCGGTGTCCGGGTCGGCGGACCCGGTCAGGTCGACCACCGGCACGGCCACGTCGGTCGGTTCCTCGCGGACCGCGTACGGCACGCCGCCGGACTGCGCGATCCGCCAGCGCAGCACGTCGTGCCGCTCGGCGACCACGCGCAGCGCGGCGCCGAGCGCGGCGACGTCGAGCGGTCCCCGCAGCCGGTGCGCGACCGCGATGTTGTAGGGCGCGCTGGACGGGGCGAGCTGGTCCATGAACCACAGCCGGCGCTGCGGCGGGGACAGCGTGGGCGGGTTGCCGGTGGTCAGCTCGTCGCCGCCGGCCGGGTCGGCGGTGCGGACCCGGTCGACGAGCGCGGCGAACGTGCGGTCGGTGAACAGCACCCGGGTGTCCACCTGCCGGCCGGTCTCCGCGCGGAGCGCGGCGACCAGGCGCATCGCGGCGACGGAGTTGCCGCCGGCGGCGAGGAAGTCGCTGTCCGGCGCGGGGGCGACGCCGAGCAGCCGGGTCCACAGTCGCCGGACCGCGCGCTCCACCTCGTCGCCGCCCTCGGGCGTGTCCTGCGGCGGCGCGGCGGCCGCGGCCAGCGCGCGCAGCGCCGGCCGGTCCAGCTTGCCGGTGGTCGCGCTGACCGGCAGCGCGGCCAGCCGCACCGTCCGGGCCGGCAGCATCGCGGTGGTCAACCGCTGCGTCGCGTACGCCCGCAGCGCGTCGTCGTCCGGCGCGCCGGCCGGGGTGAGGAACGCGACCAGCTCGGTGCCGGCCGGACCGGGCACCGCCTCCACCGCGACCCGCTCGACGCCGGGGTGGGCGGCCAGCACCGCCTCCACCTCGCCCAGCTCGATGCGCTGCCCGCGCACCTTCACCTGCCGGTCCGCGCGGCCGAGGTAGACGATCCGGCCGTCCGGCGCCTGCCGGACCATGTCGCCGGTGCGGTAGAGCCGCGCACCGGGGACGTCGCCGAACCCGTCCGGCACGAACCGCTCGGCGGTCAGCGCGGGCCGGTTGAGGTAGCCGTCGGCCAGGCCGGGCCCGCCGATCAGCAGCTCGCCGGTCTCCCCCGGCGGCACCGGTCGCAGGTCGGCGTCGACCACGTACGCGCGGTGGTTGGGCAACGGGCGGCCGATCGGCACCGGGTCGCCGTCGGCCGGGGTGAGGTCGCCGCTGACCGCCAGCACGGTGGTCTCGGTCGGCCCGTAGCCGTTGAGGAAGCGCCGCCCGGGGGCCCAGCGGGCGACCAGCTCGGCCGGCACCGCCTCGCCGCCGCAGAGCAGCACCCGCCACGACGGCAGGTCGGCCGGGTCGAGCAGGGCGAGCACGGTCGGGGTGACGAAACCCCAGGTGACCTCGTGCGCGGCGACGAACCGGGCCAACCGCGCCGGGTCGGCCCGGTCGTCGGCGCCGAGCAGTTGCACCGCGCCGCCGAGGGTCAGCGGCACGAACAGGTCCATGGTGGCCGCGTCGAAGCCGAGCGACGCGATGCCGAGACTGCGCACCGACGCGTCGGCGCCGGTCAGCGCGCTCACCCCGGTGACGAACTCGACCGCGTTGCGGTGCGTGGTGAGCACGCCCTTGGGGCGGCCGGTGGAGCCGGAGGTGAACAGCACGTACGCCGGGTCGCCGGGCCGCGCCGGGCAGGGCGCGAGCGGGGCCGGGTCGGGCCGGTCGAGCGTCTCGACGCCGGGCTCGTCGCCGAACTCGGCCGCCGCCGCGTCGCCGACCACCACCCGCACGCCCGCGTCCCGGGCGATCTCACGCAGCCGGTCCCGCGGGCCGCCCGGCTCCAGCGGCACGTACGCGGCGCCGGCCAGCAGCACGCCTACCACGTCCACCACCAGGTCCGGGGTGCGCGCGCCGCACACGCCGACCCGGTCGCCGCGGCCGACGCCGCGCGCACGCAGCGCGGCAGCCACGCCGGCGGCCCGCTCGACGAGCCGGCGGTAGGTGAGCCGGGAGTCCCACTGGCGCACCGCCACCGCGTCCGGCACCCGGGCGGCCCGCTCGACGATCAGGTCGGCGAGGGTGGCGTCCGGCCAGGGCAGGTCCGCCCCGGAGGTGGCGCTGACGGTCAGGGTGTCGGTCACCGGTGTGCTCCCAGGTGCTCGGCCGGATCGGTGATCTGGAGGCGGAGTTCGCTGACGTAGCCGCGACCGTGGGCGTCGGGCACCCAGGCCTCGGCGGGGGCGGGCAGCAGCTCGGAGACCACCACCGGCACGTCCGGGCCGGTGCGCAGGGCGGCGTCCACCATGGCGCAGAGCGACTGCGCGTACAGCGGGCCGGTCAGGTCCACGTAGCAGGGTTTGATCTCCGTGCCCACCTTGACGAACACCCGCTCGGGCAGGTCGGTGGCCGCCCGCCAGCGGCGGACCGCCAGGTAGCGGGCGTGCTCGTCGGGGTGGCCGCCCAGCCCGCACGCGCCGGCCGTGGTGCGCCAGGTGCGCCGGGCCACCACCAGCCGGTCGATGGTGATCCGGGGCGTGTGCGGCGCGGCGCCGAACAGCTTGAACGCGTCCAGCAGCAGCGAGCCGAGCAGCGTGGCGAAGACCTCCATCAGCGGCCAGCGGGCGCCGTCGGGGAAGACCGCGGTGAGCCGGTCACCGTCGCGCTCCACCACCACCGCCGTGGCCGGGACCAGCCGGTCGGTGTCCGCGCCGTGCGCGGTGTCGATGCCGAGCTGGCGGTCCGCCGGGCCGGTCAGCGCGTACGTGGTGCGGGTGGTCCGGCGGGGGAAGCTGTCCGGCCAGAGCACCCGCAGCCGGACCGGACCGAGGTCGGCGTCGAGGTCGGCGCGCAGCGCGGCCGGGTCGCCGTGGAACGGGCTGAGCACCGCGCTGTCGAACGCGACCGAGGCGGGGTGCAGCTCGCCGAGCACCAGCAGGAAGTCGCCCCGCTCGACCGCCTCCGGTGACGCGGCGCCGAGCTGCACGTCCGGGTTGTGCAGGCGGGCCGACGGCCAGCCCGGGGTCTCGGCCGGGAACAGCTCCCGCACCCGCTGCGCCAGGTCCGCCGCGCGCACCCGCAGCTCCGCCTGCCCGGGCGGCAGGTCGCGCAGGCCGAACAGCTCGGCCCAGCGCTCGGTCAGCGCGGTCCCGGCCCGGCCGATCGGGCCGTCCGGGGCGATGAGCGTGCCCTGCGCCAGCAGCCAGAGGTCGGCCAGCCGCACCGGCTCGCCACCGCCGGCCAGTTCCTCGTGCAGCTCGGTGAAGAGGTCACCGCACCGCTCGGCGACCTGCGTGGTGAACCAGCGGGCGGTGCGCAGCACCACCGCGAGGGGCTCGGCGAGCGCGTCGGTGACCGCCGAACCGATCCGGAACTCCAGGTCGCGGGCGGTCTCCTCGTAGCAGACCGTGCGCGCCGCGTACATCTGCCCGCTGTTGCGGGTGGCCGGGCGTCCGGTGACCGCGGTGAACTCCGTGTTCAGCGCGGCGAGCGCGGCGCCGAGCCGGTCCGGGTCGCCGGCCGCGGCCGACACCTCGTCGCGGGCGGCCCGGAGCCGGTCGAACTCCGCCGCCGTCGCGTCGCGCACCGGCCCGTCGCCGATGGCGGCGATCCGCGCGGCGAGCACCTGCTCGGCGTCCGGGGCGATCGGCAGGTTCGCGCCCCAGGTGAGCTGGCCGCGTTCCACCCACCGGTCGAGCAGCAGGTAGACGTCGTCGGCGCCGTGCACCGCGCCCTCGGCGCACAGCCGCTCGGCCAGCTCCCGCGCCGGCGTCCGCCCGTCGCAGTCGGCCAGCAGGCGCGCCTCGACCGGGGTCAGCGCGATCGGCGGGTGCAGCGGCCAGCGCAGCTCCCGGCCGGCGACGGTCAGGTGCGGCTGCAGCGCCGGTGCCCACCAGCGACGCACCGCCAGGTCGTCGGCGAGCCGGTCGGCGTACGCGATGAGCGCCCACGCCTCGAAGAACACCCGGCGACGGTGCACGAGCGCCGCGCCGGGCGCGGTCCGCACGCCGCGCACCGTCGGGTCGAAGGTGCCCCAGCAGACCGGGCCGAAGAAGCCGATGGTCTCGGCCTTGCCGCAGTAGCGTTGCCAGTAGCGCAGCAGGCTCAGCTCCCGCTTGCGCCGGCGCACGTTGCGCACCTGCGGGTCGGTGCGCAGCAGGCCGTCCAGCGCGATGAGCATGTCCGGGTTCTGCCAGGTGACCGCCTCGCGCAGCAGCGGGTCGGCGGCCAGCTCGCCGGCCACCGCCGACGACTCGGCGAACGCCTCGCGCAGCGTCTTGTCGAACACCTCGGCGGCGCCGGCGCCGGCCAGCATCGCGTCCGCGGCGGCCGCGCACTCCGGCGCGGCGAACCGGTCGAGCCCGGCGGCCGGGAACCCGGCGGTACGCAGCACCACGTCCCGCCACACCGACCAGCCGGTCTCGCCCAGGGGCACCAGGTGACTCATCGCGCGTCCTCCCGGGCGGCGTCGGTGATGTGCAGGCGCAGCTCGCTGAAGTAGCGGCGGCCCGCGCCGTCGGGCACCCAGGCCTGCTCCGGGGCGGGCAGCATCTCGCTGACCGTGAGCGCGACCCCGTCGCCGCCGTCGACGCGCGCGGCCCGCACCAGCGCGCAGAGCATGGTGGCGAACCCGGGCGCGGCCAGGTCCACGAAGCACGGCTTCGTCTCGGTGCCCAGCTTGACGTAGACCTGCTCGGGCAGGCCGAGCCGGCGCCGCCAGGCCCGCACGGCCAGGAACCGCTGCCGCTCCCCGGTGACGGTGGCCAGACGGCTCTCCCCCACCGTGGTACGCCAGGTCTGCCGCGCCACCACCAGCCGGTCCACCGTGATCCGGGGTGTGTGGGGCGCGGCGGCGACCAGCTTGAAGCCGTCCACCGCGTGCGCGCTGAACGCCTCGGCGAAGATCTCGGCGAGCGGCCAGCGCTGCCCGTCCGAGGCGGTGGCGACCAGCTCGCCGCCGACGTCGTCGACGGTGAGGTCCACCGTGGGGAGCACCCGGTCCGGGTCGGCGCCGGGCGCGTCGAGGAAGGCGAGCTGCCGGTCGGTCGGCCCGGTCAGCGACTCGGCGGTGCGGCTGGTCCGGCGCGGCCAGTCGGCCGGGAACAGCAGCCGGACCCGCCGCTCGCCCAGGTCGGCGGTGAGCGCCTCGCGCAGCCGCTCCACCTGCGGGTGCGAGGGGGTGAAGACCGCGCAGTCGAACGACGACCAGGCGGCGTGCAGCTCGCCGAGCACCACGGTGTAGTCACCGCGCCGCAGCGCCGCCTCGTCGGTGGCGCAGAGCTGCAGGTCGGGGCTGTGCATGGCGGCGTTGGACCAGTCCGGCCGGGCGCCGGGGAAGACCGCGTCGATCCGCTCGGCCAGGTCGGCCGCGCGCAGCTCGACGCCGGTGGCCCCGGCGGGCAGCGTGTCCAGGCCGAACAGCCCGGCCCAGCGGGCCGCGAAGTCCGCCGCGACGGCGTCGACCGGACGCTCGCCGCCGCCCCAGAACAGGCCCTGGGCCAGGAACCACAGGTCGGCCAGCGCCACCGGGCCGCCGGCCTCGGCGCGCAGCTCGTCGTAGAGGCCGCGCAGCACGTCCAGGTAGGCGTGGGCGAGCGCGTTGGCCAGCCAGCGGGCGGCGCGCAGCAGCACGTCGAGCGGGGCGGCCAGCTCGGCCAGCAGCGGGGCGCCGAAGACCACGTCGAGGTCGCGGGCGGTGTCCTCGTAGCAGATGGTGCGGCCGGCGTACATCTGGCCGGCGCGGCGCACCGCGGGAACGCCGGTCAGCTCGGTGAACGTGGCGTCGAGGGCGTCCAGCGCGGCCCGCAGCGACGTCGGGTCGCCGGCCGCCGCGGCCACCGCGTCGCGGGCGGTGCGCAACCTGTCGAACCCGGCTCGGGCGGCGGCGCGGGCCGGCTCGTCGCCGATCGCCGCGATCCGCTCGGCCAGCACCCGCTCGGCGTCCGGGCTCACCGGCAGCGCCGCGTCCCAGGTCACCAGCTCCCGTTCCACCAGCCGGTCGAGCAGCGCGTAGCCGTCCTCCGGCCGGCGCAGGCCGATCGCCGGGTCGGCGACCAGGTCGGCGGCGGCGCGGTGACCGTCGGCGGCGCGCAGCAGCGCGGCCTCCACCGGGGTCAGGGTCAGCGGCGGACGGCCGGGCCGCAGCACGGCCCGGTCCCGGATCGTCAGGTGGGGCCGCAGCGCCGGCGGCCACCAGCGGCGGACGGCCAGGTCCGCGCCGACCCGGTCGGCGTACGCGGCGAGCGCCCACGACTCGAACCACACCCAGCGCCGCCGGGTCAGCCGGTCACCAGGGTTGACCAGGGCAACCTCCGGCTGGTCGGGATCGACGGTGACCCAGCAGGCCGGGCCGAAGAAGCCGACCGTCTCGTTCTTGCCGCAGTAGCGCTGCCAGTACTTGAGCAGCGCCCGCTCCCGGTCGCGCCGGCGCACGTTGCGGGGCGCGTCGGGACCGCCGGCGGCCAGTCCGTCGAGCGCGACGAGCGCGCCCCGGTTCTGCCAGGTGACCGCCTCGCGCAGCAGCGGGTCGGCGGCCAGCGCGCCGAGCCGTTCGGCGCCGGCGCGCACCGCCTCGTCGAACTCCTTGTCGAAGCGGTCCTCGCCGGTGCCGGTGTCGAGCAGTTCGTCGGCGGCGGCCGCCGCCCGCGGCGCGGTCAGCAGCTCCAGCCCGTCGGCGGGGAAGCCGGTGGTGCGCAGCATCGCGTCGCGCCACACCGACCAGCCGGTGTCGCCGAGCGGCACCCGGTGCGCACCGCCGGCGGTCCCGCGGCCGGCGGCGCGCACCGGGGCCGGACCCGCGCCCGGTCTCTCGGCGCGGGTGGTCGGGGTGCCGGGCGTCGTCGCGGCGCCCGACGTCGTGCCGGTGGCCGGCGTCGACCCGGTGGCCGGCGTCGTGCCGGTGGCCGGCGTCGCGGCGAGGTCGGCCCGGATCAGCGCGGCCAGCTCGGCGAGCCGGTCGTGCAGGAAGAAGTGCCCGCCGGCCAGCTCGTGCAGGGTGAACCCGGCGGCGGTGTGCTCGGCCCAGGCCGCGTTCTGCTCACGGGTGACCGCCCGGTCGTGGTCGCCGGCGAACGCGACGATCGGCACCGGCAGCGGCTCGCCGGGAACGTAGCGGTAGTCGTCCACCCGCCCGAAGTCGGCGCGCAGCAACGGCAGCAGCAGTTCCACCAGCTCCGGGTGCTCCAGCAGCTCGGCCGGGAGGCCACCGCCGTCACCGAGGCGGCGCAGCAGCTCGTCGTCGTCGGCCCGGGACAGTCCGTCGAAGAGACCCGGCGCGGCGACGTGCGGGGCGCGGGCGCCGCCGACGTAGAGCCGCAGCGGCAGCGGCCGGCCGGTGCGGCGCAGCTCCCGGACCACCTCGAAGCCGAGACGACCGCCCATCGAGTGGCCGTAGATCGCGTACGGGCGGTCGGCCCGGGAGGCGATGGCGTCGGCCACCTCGGCGACGGAGAAGCGCGGGTCCTCGGTGATCCGGTTCTCCCGGCCGGGCAGCTGCACCGGCAGCACCTCGACGCCCGGGGCGAGCGCGGCCGGCCAGCGCCGGAACGCGCTGGCGCCCGCGCCGGCGTAGGGCAGGCAGAACAACCGCACCGGCGCCTCGGGTCGGCTTCCGGTGGAGACGAACCAGTTCACCGCGGGCCTCTCTGCACGGGGTCGATCCAGTGCCGGCGGCGCTGGAACGGGTAGGTGGGCAGCCCGGTGCGCCGGACGGCGCCCTCGGGGTGCAGGTCGTCCCAGTCGACGTCGCGCCCGGCCACCCAGTCGGCGGCCAGCTCGCGTAGCGGACCGGCCTCGCCGGCCGTCCGGGCGTCGGTGTCGAGCAGCACGTCCAGGGCGGACAGCGCGGCGGGCAGGTCGGCGGCGACCACGGCCGCCCGGTGGGCGAACGGCCGCCGCCCGAGCGCCAGCGTGGCGGCCACCTCGGGCAGCGCCGGCGCGGCCCCGGCCAGGTGCGCCCGCAGCCGGGCGAGCGCGGCCCGCAACGCCACCGGGGTACGCGCGGACACCGGCAGCAGCCACGGCCCGTCGCCGGGCGGGTCGACCGGCTCGACCGGCGGCGGCTGTTCCACCACCACGTGGGCGTTGGTGCCGCCCAGGCCGAACGCGCTCACCCCGGCCACCCGGCGACCCTCGTCCGGCCAGTCCCGCGCCTTCGTCGGCACGTAGAACGGGCCGGCGGCCAGGTCGATCTCCGGGTGCGGGCGGGTGAAGTGCAGGTTCGGCGGGATCACGCCGTGTCTTACGGCGAGCACCGTCTTGATCAGGCCGGCGATGCCGGCGGCGGCGTCGAGGTGACCGATGTTCGTCTTCACCGAGCCGAGCGCGCAGGTGCCGGCGGGCGCGGCGCCGGCGTACACCTCGTGCAGTGCGGCCACCTCGATGGCGTCGCCGAGCGGGGTGCCGCTGCCGTGCCCCTCGACCAGGCGGACCTCGCCGGGCGCGACCTCGGCGGTGGCGAGCGCGTTGGCCACGGCGGCGGCCTGCCCGGCCGGGCCGGGCACGGCGAACCCGGCGCGGTCCGGGCCGTCGTTGGTGACCGCCCAGCCGGGCAGGATCGCGTAGATCCGGTCGCCGTCGGCCTGCGCGTCGGCCAGCCGGCGCAGCGCGACCACCCCGGCGCCGGAGCCGAAGCCGGAGCCGTCGGCGGCCTCGTCGAAGGCGCGGCACCGGCCGTCCGGCGAGGCGAGTCCGCCGGGGGTGGCCCGGTGCCGGGGCCACATCACCGTGGCGCCGCCGGCCAGGGCCAGGTCGCACTGGTAGTCGGCGAGGCTCTGCGCGGCCAGGCAGACCGCGACGAGCGAGCTGGAGCAGGCGCTCTGCACGGCCAACGCGGGCCCGGTCAGGCCGAGCCGGTAGGCCACCTGGCCGGGCAGGTGGTCGGTGAACTGCCGGCCGACCAGCCGCGCCTCCCAGTCGTCCGGGTCGACGTCGCCGACCACCGCCGGGTTGTCCATGAGGTGGAACAGGAAGTAGCGGTTGGCGGAGGTGGCGGAGTAGACGCCGACCAGCCCCGGGAAGCGGCGCGGGTCGTGCCCGGCGTCCTCCAGCGCCTCCCACGCGGTCTCCAGGAAGAGCCGGTGCTGGGGGTCGGTGCGGGCGGCCTCGTCGGCGCCGAAGGAGAAGAACTCGGCGTCGAAGTCGGTCACCCCGTCGAGGCGGCCGGCGGCGCGGACGTGGTGCGGGTCGGCGAGCAGGCGCGGACCGATGCCGAGCGCGGCCAGCTCGTCGTCGGTGTGGTCGTGGATCGAGTCCACGCCGGTGCACAGGTTCCACCAGAACGTCGCCACGTCGGGCGCGCCGGGGAAGCGGCCGGCGACACCGACCACGGCGATCTCGTCGCCGGTGTAGTCGCGGGCCGCGCGCAGCGGCGCGACGGGCGCGGGCAGCAGCGGGGCGCGGACCGCCTCGGGCGGGGCGTCGAGCAGCGCCGCCTGCGCGGCGACCGTCGGGTGGTCGAACAGGCGCAGCATCGGCAGTCGCACCCCGAACCGCTCGGCGATGCGCTGCTGCACCCGGCCCAGCAGCAGCGACTGGCCGCCGACGTCGAAGAAGCTGTCGGTGCGGCCGACCGCCGGACGACCGAGCACCGCGCACCAGATGTCGTGCACGGCGCGTTCGGTGTCGGTGGTCGGCGCCGCCTCGGCGGGCACCTCGGTGGCCGGGTCGGGCAACGCCCGCTCGTCGACCTTGCCGCTGACGGTGAGCGGGAACTCGTCGAGGGCCACCACCGCGCGGGGCACGGCGTAGTCGGGCAGGGCGGCGGCCAGGGCCGTCCGCAACGCGACCGGGTCGACGCCGGCCGGCCGGACGTACGCCAGCAGCTCGCCGTCGCGGGCGACGGCGCGCGCCCCGGCCACCCCGGGCCGGTCGGCGAGCACCGCCTCGATCTCGGTCAGCTCGACCCGGTGCCCGCGCACCTTGACCTGCCGGTCGAGCCGGCCCAGGCAGACCAGTTCGCCGCCGGGCAGTCGCCGGCCGAGGTCGCCGGTGCGGTACGACCGCACGCCGCCCTCGTCGACGGAGAAGCGGTCGCTGTCCTGGTTGAGGTAGCCGGGCGCGAGGTGCCGGCTGCGGACCACGATCTCGCCGGTGTCCGGGTCGAGGTCGAGCCGGTAGCCGGGGAAGGCGGTGCCGATCGGCAGCGGCCCGGCGGCGCCCGGGTCCACCTCGGCCAGCGGCAGCAGGTGCCGGGCCGCGAACGTCATCTCGGTCGCGCCGTAGCCGTTGACCAGGACGCAGTCGGGGGCGAACCGGTCCCGGCCGCGGGCGGCGTCGGCAAAGGTCGCCTGCTCGCCGCCGAGCAGCACCGCGCGCACCGAGGCCAGCCGCCGCTCGCCGAGCGCGTCGAGCAGGAACCGGTAGACGGTGGGGGTGCCGTGCAGCACCGTGGTCCGGTGCCGGTCGAGCTGCTCGACCGCGTACGCCAGGCCCTGCCGGCGCAGGTCGACCGGGACGACTGCGGCGCCGGTGAGCAGCGCCGGGTAGAGGTCGGGGATGGCGGCGTCGAAGCTGAACGAGGCGAGCAGGCTGAGCCGGTCGGCCGGCCCGACGCCGAGCGCGTCGATCTGGTTGTCGACCACGTGGGCGAGGTTGCGGTGGGTCTGCCCGACCGCCTTGGGCACGCCGGTGGAGCCGGAGGTGAACAACACGTACGCCAGCGCGTCCGGGTCGACCGGCACCGGGCGCAGCGGGGCCGGCTGCACCTCGTCGAGCGACACGACCGGGCGGCCGTCGGCCAGCTCACGGGCCAGCTCACGGTGCTCGGCGGCGCACGCCACGGCGGTGACCCCGGCGGCGGCGACCATGTGGCGCAGCCGGGCGACCGGGAAGCCCGGGTCCAGCGGCACGTACGCGCAGCCGGCGGCCAGCGTGCCGAGCAGCGCGGCGACGGTCGGCGCGCCGTGCGTGGTGAGCAGCGCGATGCGGTCGCCGGGCCGGAAACCGGCGGCGACGAGCACGGCCGCGTACCCGCCGGCCGCACCGGCCAACTCGGCGTAGCTGACCTCGTGGGTCTCACCGAGAAGTGCCGGACGGCCACCGTGGACCGCTGCGACCGCGCCGAAACGATTGATGATCATCGTCTCTGCCATGTCAGGATGCGGGTTGCGCTCCACTGACGGCAGGCACGCAGCAATCGACGAATGTGACCATTGATCCCCCCCAGGACTTCACATTGGAAGCAGAATAAAGCTCAATCCCTCGATCGGAAGAGCATCGATTCGGGTCGAGCCGAAGGTGGGAGGGCAGGTGGTACCCGGGACGGAGGAATTCGTCCGATCATCCCTCTAGCGCGTAGACGATTTACAGCGTAGGTGGCTACTCGCGAGTTATTTTACGGTGAAAATACTTCCGGGCCGTCAAATCTTCGTCCGACAGCCGGTCGTCCGCAGCTCGACCCGGATCGCGGGGAGCCTGCTCAGACATCGTACGGCGGGCGCGGAACGGGGTCCACCATCGCGTCGAACCCCCGGGGAAGCTGCGCCACGAGATCCTGGAACTCGCCGACCGTGACCGTCTCACGCAGGGTGGCGAGCACCGCCCGCGCACCCACCTCGGCGACCGCCGGGTCCACCGCGGCCCGCTCGGCCACCCGGTAGAGGAAGTCCACCGCCGCGCCGGTCGCCCCCGCCCCGTCCGGCGCCGACAGGTAGCCGCTCACGTCGTCGGGCAACTGGGCGGCGAGATCGGCCGTCTCGTCGGCGGAGACCCGCTCGGCGAGGGTCTGCAGCACCGCCCGGGAGATCGTCGCGGCGTCGTCCGTGGGCAGCTCGGCGCGACGTGCCACCGCGTCGACGAACAGGGGAAACCGCATCCCGTCCCTCCCCTCGCCGCCACCCCGGCAACCCCCTGCCACCGGCCGCCCCCCGCGTCTACCCACCCCCACCCCCACCAAACGACCACCCCACCCGCCCCGCCACCCGCCGATCTTGCACTTTCCGCCCCGACGAAAGGTGAATATGTGATGTCCCAGGGGCCCAAACTGCAAGATCGACGCGCAGCGGGGCGGGGTGGCGCGGACAGGGCGGGAGGGGGTCAGCCGCCGAGGGGGGCGCCGCGCCACTGCCAGGTGTGGCGGTGGGGGCGGGCGGGCAGGTCGGCGCGGCCGACGCACCAACGCAGGGCGGTCCACGGGTCCACGTCGGCCAAACCCGGCGCCACGTCGGGGAAGAGTCGCGCCACCACCCGTTCGCACACCGGTCGGGGCGGGTCCACCGCCGTGCCGAGGCCGACGGCGATGTCCTCGCCGTGCAGCAGCACCTCGGCCACCCCCATCGCGGCGAACCCGGCCGGGTCGGCCTGGCCGGACGGGTGGAACGCCCGCACCCCGGCCGGCGTGCCCCGCACCGCCAGGGCGAGCAGCTTGGCCGCGCAGGTCACGCACTCGACCGTCTCGGCCGGCGAGGCGTCCGGCTCCAGCACGGCGGCGAGGCGGACGAAGCGGTCGGCCGGCCGGGACACCACCTGCGCCGCGTAGGACAGCAGCGTGTCGGCCAGGTGCTCGGCGGTCCGCCGGCAGTCCCACTCCAGCCCGCCGGCGCGGCGCGACCAGTCCGCCCCGGTCACCGGCCCGAGTGCCGTCGCCACGCAGGCGGCCGCCCGGTCCAGGTCGTCGGCGGTGACCGTCATCGTGCCCTCCCCGGGTCGACTCCCGCCCCATCCTGCCCGAGCCGCAGGCGTCCCGCCGCCCCCGACGAGTCGGACCGGGTGGGTAGCATCCGCGCCATGGCTCCCGTCACCCATCCCGGCGCCTGCCCGCTCGACTGCCCCGACACCTGCGTCTGGCAGCTCACCGTCGACGACGGCCGGGCCGTCGCGCTGCGCGGCGACCGCGACCACCCGTTCACCCGGGGCGCGCTCTGCGGCAAGGTCAACCGCTACCTCGACGCGGTCAACGGCCCGGACCGGCTCACCACGCCCTGGATCCGCACCGGCCCGAAGGGCGCCGGGCGGGTGGCGTACCGGCCGGCGAGCTGGGCGGAGGCGCTGGAGCGGGTGGCCGCCGGGCTACGGGCGAGCATCGAGCGGGACGGGCCGGAGTCGGTGCTGCCCTACTACTTCGCCGGCACCATGGGCCTCGTCCAGGGCTGGACCATGGGGCCGCGGCTCTTCGCCCACCTGGGCGCGTCCCGATTGGACACCACCATCTGCACGGCGGCGGCGAACGCGGCGACGCGGTCGATCTACGGCCGGTCGGTCGGCTTCGAGCCGGAGACGATCGTCGACGCCCGGCTGATCGTGCTCTGGGGCGCGAACCCGCTCGTCAGCAACCTGCACCAGTGGCCGTTCGTGCAGCAGGCCCGCGAGCGCGGCGCGTACGTGGTGACGATCGATCCGCTGCGCACCGACACCGCGGCCCGCAGCGACGAGCACGTCGCGCCGCTGCCCGGCACCGACGCGGCGCTCGCGCTCGGGCTGATGCGGCACGTCCGCGACGTCGGGGCCGCCGACGAGCCGTGGTTGGCCGCGCACACCGTCGGCTGGGCCGAGCTGGCCGCCCGGCTCGACGAGTGGCCGGTGGAGCGGGCCGCCGCCGAGTGCGGCCTGCCGGCCGAGATGGTGCGCCGGCTCGGCGACCGGATCGCCACCACCCGACCCACCGCGATCCGCGTCGGGCTGGGCCTGCAACGGCACTCCGGCGCCGGGCAGGCGATCCGGGCGATCTGCGCGCTGCCGCTGGTCACCGGCGACTTCCGGTATCCCGGCGGCGGGGCGCTGGTGACCACCAGCGGGCACCACCCGGTCGACGACGACCCGGTCGTCAGGCCGGCCGGCATGCCGGCGCCGCCGGCCCGGTCGCTGAACATGAGCCGGCTCGCCGCCGTCCTCACCGGGGAGGCCGACCCGCCGGTGACCTCGCTCGTGGTGTTCAACGCCAATCCCGCCGCCACCGCGCCCGACCAGACCCGGCTGCTCGCCGGCCTGCGCCGCGCCGACCTGTTCACCGTGGCGCTGGAGCAGCGCTGGACCGACACCTGCGACCACGCCGACGTGGTGCTGCCGGCCACCATGCAGCCCGAGCACCTGGACCTGCAGACCTCCTACGGGCACCACTACACGACGGTGAACCTGCCGGTGACCCGCGCGCCCGGGGAGGCGCTGCCGAACACCGAGATCTTCCGCCGGATCGCCGCCGCGCTCGGCGTCGACCACCCGGCGTTCCGGGACACCGACGAGGACCTGGCCCGGCAACTGCTGGCCGGCACGTCGGTCACGTTCGAGGAGTTGCGCGAGCGCACGTACGCCCGACTCACCGGCGTCCCGGTCGGCTCGGCGCCGTTCGCCGACGGCGGCTTCCCCACCCCGGACGGGCGGGCCCGGCTGCACGACCCGGCGTTGGCCCGGCTCGGGGTGGATCCGCTGCCCGGCTACACGCCGCCGGTCGAGGCGGCGGACGCGGACCTGGCCCGCCGGTTCCCGCTGCAACTGCTCGCCCCGGCCGGCCGCTACCTGATGAACTCCACGTTCGCCTCGCTGCCCTGGCACGCCCGCCGGGCCGGGCCGCCCCGGGTGCACCTGCACCCGGTCGACGCGGCGGCGCGCGGGCTGGCCGACGGCGACGCGGTGCGGGTGCGCAACGACCGGGGCGCGTTCCTGGCCGCGGTCGCGGTGGACGAGGCGACCCGGCCGGGGCTGGCGTTCACCTACAAGGCGTACTGGGCCCGGTTGAGCCCCGGCCGGTCCACGGTCAACGCGGTGACCGCGGTCCGCGACGCGGACCTGGGCGGGGCGCCGACGTTCCACGACTGCCGGGTCGAGGTGGAGCCGGTGCCGGCCGAGCTGCTGGCCACCGAGCCGCCAGCCGACCCGCCGGCCACCGAGCGCCAGGCCGGGCCGGCCGCCGGACACCCCGTCACGCCGGTCACGGACGCCCGCGCCACCGCGCCGCGCTGAGCCGGGCCGGCCGCTCCCGCCGCCGCGCCGGGCCGGGCCCGGGACCAACGACCCGGGCGGCCGGTGCGTGCGCCCCTGCTCGACGCGGCCACCGCCGCCTAGCGTCGGAGACGGAAGCTCCCGGCCGCGGCGCGGCGTCAGACGTGCCGAGCCGGAGGCGTCGGAGACGAGGAGGACGCCATGCGTACGTGGCAGGTGCGGGACGTGATGACCACCGACGTGGCGTCGGTGCGGGAGGGCACGGCCTACCGGGAGATCGTGGACGTGCTGACCGGCCGGCGGGTGACGGCGGCGCCGGTGGTGGACGACGCGCGACGGGTCCTCGGAGTGGTGTCCGAGGCGGACCTGATGTACAAGGTGGAGCTGTCCGGGCAGCCGCGCGAGTGGCACCTCCGGCCCGACCGGCACCGCCGGGAGGCGCGGGCGAAGGCCGGCGCGACGCTGGCGGCCGACCTGATGACCGCTCCCCCGGTCACCGTGACGCCGGACGCCACGCTCGTCGAGGCGGCCCGGCTGATGGACGCGCACACCGTGAAGCGGCTGCCGGTGGTCGACGACCTGGGCCGGCTGGTCGGCATCGTCACCCGGGGTGACCTGCTCAAGGTGCACCTGCGCCCGGACGCGGACATCCGCCGGGACGTGGTCGACGAGGTGCTGCGACGCACGCTCGGCGTCCGCGACGGCGTGGTGGACGTGACCGTGCACGGCGGCGTGGTGACGCTCACCGGTCAACTGGAGCGCTGGTCCACGGTCCACCTGGCGCTGCGGCTGACCCGGCAGGTCAGCGGTGTGGTCGAGGTGGTCGACGCGCTCGGCTACGCGGTCGACGACGGACCGAACTCGGCGTTGCGGCTGGGTGGCGGCATGCCGGCCGGCATCGCCTGAGCCGCGCGGACCGGGGCCGGCGGCGTCGTCCTGGGGGCGACGCCGCCGGCCCGCTCAGCCCTCGGCGAGCGCGTCCAGCACCAGCGCGGCGGTCCAGCTGAACGCCGGTGAGCCGAGACCGGCCCCGGTGTCCGGGTGGAAGTACTCGTGGCAGCCGGCGCCGTCGACCAGGTCGAGCAGCGACTCGCGCAACCCGGCCGCCAGGTCGGCCCGGCGGTGGGTGCGCAGCCCCTGCCAGAGCAGCCAGCCGGTGTTCACCCAGCTCGGCCCGCGCCAGTAGCGCAGCGGTTCGAAGTCCGGCGCGGTGCGGTCGAGCGTGGGCAGCGGCCGGTCCATCCGGGCGGCCAGGCCGAAGCGGGGCGAGCACGCCTCGGCCAGCACGGCCCGCACCTGCGGCTCGGGCAGGTCGGGCAGGGCCAGCGGCAGCAGCCCGAGCACGGTACGGGGTCCGACCAGCCGGTCGGTGCGGACGTCACGCGGGCGGAACGTGCCGGCGAGCGGATCCCAGAGCCGGGTGACCAGCGCCTCGGTGATCCGGGCGGCCCGGTCGCGGTGCGGGCACGGGTCCGCGCCGACGACCGTGGCGATCCGGGCCAGCGCGTACTCCGCGACGCCCAGCGCGGCGTTGACCAGCGGGCACTCCACCAGGAACGGGTGCCGGCCGAGCAGCGCCTCGTCGCGGTAGCGGCCGGCGCGGTAGCTGTCCACCAGGGCGACGTAGCGCGCGTAGTCCAGGTCGGTGGGACGGTGCGCGGCGTCGGCGTGCGCGGTGTCGTGCCGGCGGTACGCGCGCATCACCGACTCGTCGGCCGGCACCGCGGCCAACGGGGTGTCCCAGGCGGGGCTGTTGTCCAGGCCGGACTCCCACGGGTGCACGATGGCGGCCAGCCCGCCCCCGCCGACGTCGCGCCGCCCGGTCAGGTAGCGCTGCTGGGCGACCAGCCGGGGGTAGAGCCGGCGCAGGGCGGCCACCGACGCCTCGGAGGGCGCCCTGCGGTGCACCAGCCACGCGGCCGGCGCGTGCACCGGCGGCTGCACGATGCCGGAGGTGGGCGCCGCCGGGGCGCCGTCGGCGCGGCCGGAGTCCCAGAACTCGGGGCCGGGGAAGTACGAGCCGACGCGCAGCGCCGGGTTGAACACGATGTGCGGCACCCGCCCGTCGACCCACTGCGCGGCGAACAGCGTGCGCAGTTCTCGCCAGGCCCGGTCCGGGCGGACGTGGGCCAGCCCGACGGCGATGAACGCGGAGTCCCAGCTCCACTGGTGCGGGTAGAGCGTGCGCGAGGGCACGGTGTGGTCGTGTTCCCAGTTGGCGTCCAGGGTGGCCAGTGCGAGCCGGCGCAGCCGGGCGTCCCGTTCGGCGCCGGCCCGGACGTCGGCGGCCAGGCTGCCGGTCACGCGGCGGCCCGCCGGGGCCGGCCCGGGCGGCGCAACACGGCGGCGGCCTGGCGCAGCGCGGCGACGGGTTCGCCGCGCAGCCGGCACTCCAGCGCCAGCCAGCCGGGATAGCCGAGGTCGGTGAGCGTGTCCAGCAGCGCGGCCCAGTCCAGGTGCCCGGCGCCGGGCTGGTGCCGGTTGGAGTCGCTGACCTGCACGTGCCCGAGGTACGGCGCGGCGGCGCGCAGCGCGGCGTCGGGGTCGTCCTCCTCGATGTTCATGTGGTAGGTGTCGGCGACCACCCGCACCGCCGGCGACCCGACCGCGCGGCACAGCTCGACCGCCTGGTCGAGGCGGTTGACCATGTGGTCCTCATACCGGTTGAGCGGTTCGAGGAAGAGCGTGACCCCCTCGGCGCGGGCGTGCTCGCCCAGCTCGCCGAGGGCGTCGACGAGCACCCGCCGGTCGTCGGCGGGCGTGCGGGGCGGTTCGAACGGCGGCAGCCGGCGGGAGAACATGCCCCAGGCGGCAGGCGTCATGGCGCCGACGCCGCCCAGCTCGGCGATCACGGAGAGCTGGGAGCGCAGGTTGCGCACCGCGTCGCGGGAGCGGTCCGGGTCGAAGTCGCCGATGAAGTGGTCCATCTCGACGCAGACGGTCGGTGTCACCACCCCGGCGGCGTGGGCCCGGCGCAGCTCCGGCAGCCGCCGGGCCAGCGCCAGGTCCCCCCGGCCGCGCAGTTCGATGCCCTGGTAGCCGAGGGAGACCGCGAGGGCGTACTTGTCGATCAGGTCGCCGCCGGGGAGCAACTGCTCCTGGCAGGCCAGTGGGATGTCCATTCAGAACCTCAGCACCACTTGGAGGACGTCACCGTCACCGCGGTCGAGCAACGCCAGGGCGTCGGCCACCGCGCCCGCGTCGACGACGTGGCTCACCAGCGGCAGCGGGTCGACGCTGCCCTCCGCCACCAGGTCCATGAACGTGTCGGCGATCCGGGTCCCGGTCCACCGGCCGGCCGTGCCGGGGGCCGGGTCGGGCCCGGAGACCTGGGCGGCCACCAGGTTGATCCGGTTGTGGTGGAACTCCTCGCCGAGTTCCAGCCCGTTGGCGTACCCCTGGTAGAAGCCGGCGGCGACGACGCGGCCGGCGTGCGCGGTGGCCTTGATCGCCTGGTGCAGCGCCGGGTAGGCGCCGGACAGCTCCAGGCAGACGTCGGCGCCGCGGCCGTCGGTGGCCGCGTGCAGCGCGGCGGCGGCCGCGTCGCCGACGGCGTCGACGACCAGGCGGGCGCCGTAGCGGCTCGCGTACGCCAGTCGCCTGGGCACCCGGTCGACGGCCACCACCCGGGCCCCGGACAGCACCGCGAGCCGGGTGCCGAGCAGGCCGATGACGCCCTGCCCGAAGACGCCCACCCAGTCGCCGAGGTGCAGGTCGCCGGCGAGCACCGAGGTCAGCGCGATGGCGCCGGGCCGGGCGAAGACGGCGGCGAGCGGGTCGAGGCCGGGGGCGAGCGGGTGGGCCGCGGCGGCGGGGAGCACCGCTTCGGCGCGGTGGCCCCAGATGCCCCAGACGAGCTGCCCGGCGCGGCGGTCGGCGACGTCGGGGGCGACCTCGACGATCTCGCCGACCTCCTCGTAGCCGAAGCCGACCACCGGGTAGGCGGGCCCGGCCTGGCGGGGCACGAACATCCGGGCGCCCGTGTCCCAGTCCTTGCGGAGCCGGGGGTTGCTGCCCCGGTAGAGGGTCAGCTCGGTGCCGGCGGAGATGCCCGAGTAGCAGGTGCGGACGCGGACCTGGCCCGGGCCGAGAGGGTCCGGAGGGCAGGGCTCCAGGCGAACGCGCCGGGGCCCGGCCAGAGAGACAACCCAGTTGCTCATGGCGTCGCTCCGAAGAAAGTGCCGGCCTCCATGCTAACCGCAAAAAATGGGCATATGTGATTAGATTGATGAATCCGTGGGTATTGATGCCACGCCGTGCTCCTTGGAGAAAGGTGCCACCGATGTCATCACCCTCAACACGGCTGCTCGCTTCGAGCCTGATCCTGGCACTGGCCGGGTCCGGCGCAACCGCGTGCAGCGACGACGGGCAGAAATCCGACAGTACGCAGATCACCGTGTGGAGCCTGGAGGACGTGGCCGACCGGGTCGCCGCGACCAAGGCGATCATCGCCGACTACACCGCGAAGACCGGCGTCAAGGTCAACCTCGTCACCGTCAACGAGGACCAGTTCCCGTCCCTGATCGCCTCCAGCGCCGCCGCCGGCGACCTGCCCGACGTGGTCGGTTCGGTGTCGCTCGCCGGCATCCGCACGCTCGCCGGCAACGAGCTGCTGGAGCCGGACGCCAACAAGGCGGTGGTCGACAAGCTCGGGCGGGACACGTTCTCCCCCCGCGCGCTGGAGCTGACCAGCGACGGCGGCACCCAGCTCGCGGTGCCCAGCGACGGCTGGGGCCAGCTCCTGGTCTACCGCAAGGACCTCTTCGACGCCGCCGGCCTGCCCGCCCCCGACACGTACGAGAAGATCGCCGCCGCGGCGGCGAAGCTGAACACCGGCGGCGTCGCCGGCATCACCGCGGCGACCGCCCCCGGCGACGTGTTCACCCAGCAGACGTTCGAGCACCTCGCGCTGGCCAACGGCTGCCAGCTCACCGACGACTCCGGCAAGGTCACCCTGGACTCGCCGCAGTGCGTGGAGGCGTTCCGGTTCTACGGCGACCTGATGCGGAACAACTCGGTGAAGGGCGCGCAGGACGTCGACACCACCCGGGCCACCTACTTCGCCGGCAAGGCGGCCATGCTGATCTGGTCGCCGTTCGTCCTCGACGAGCTGGCCGGCCTGCGCAACGACGCCCGACCCACCTGCCCGCAGTGCCAGGCCGACCCGGCGTGGCTGGCGAAGAACAGCGGGTTCGTCACCGCGATCAAGGGCCCGAACGGCACCGAGCCGGCCCAGTACGGCGAGGTCAGCTCCTGGGCGGTGCTCGACGGCGCCGCCGACCCGGCCACGTCCTTCGTGGAGTACATGCTCTCCGACGGTTACCCGCGTTGGTTCGGCATGTCCCCCGAGGGGCGCTTCCCGGTGCGCACCGGCACCCAGGAGGACAAGCAGAAGTTCCGCACCGCCTGGAACACCAGCCCGGCCGGGGTGGACACGAAGAAGCCGCTCTCCGACGTCTACGGCGACGACGTGCTCGCCACGCTGCGGGAGAGCCCGGACACGTTCCAACGTTGGGGCCTGACCCAGGGCCAGGGCAAGCTGGTCGGGGCGATCCTCGGTGAGCTGCCGGTGCCGAAGGCGCTCGCCGACGTGGTGGGTGGCAAGACCGACGCCCAGGCCGCCGCCGAGCGGGCCAAGAAGGACGTCGAGGCCATCGCCAAGGGCGTCAATTGACCACCACCGCGCCGGAGGCCGGCCGCTCCCCCGCCGAGGAGCGGCCCCGCCGGCCCGGCCGTCGCCCGATGACCCTGCGCCGCCGCGAGTCCCGCGCCGGGCTCGCGCTCGTCGCGCCCACCCTGCTCGTCGTGCTCGCGGTGATCGGCATCCCCATCGTGTGGACGGTGGTGCTGGCCTTCCAGCGGGTACGCCTGGCCACGCTGCGCAAGACCGGCCTCTTCGGCGAGCTGACCCTGGACAACGTCGACCGGGTCCTGCACACGCCCGGATTCGCCGACACGCTCTGGACCACGGTGCTCTACAGCGTCGGCGGCACGGTCGGCTCGATCGTGGTCGGGCTGGCCGCCGCGCTCGCCGTCCGCGGGCCGTTCCGGGGCCGCACGCTGGTACGCGCCTCGATGCTGCTGCCGTACGTGGCGCCGGTGGTCGCCATGACGTTCGTCTGGCAGGTGATGCTCGACCCGCAGCTCGGCATCGTCAACGACTGGGGGCGACGCTTCCTCGGCTGGGACGCCCCGGTGGCGTTCCTGTCCCAGGAGTCCACCGCGCTGTGGACGGTGATCGCGTTCGAGGCGTGGCGCTACTTCCCGTTCGCGTTCCTGTTCCTGCTGGCCCGGCTCCAGGCGGTGCCGGCGGAGCTGGAGGAGGCCGCCCGGGTGGACGGGGCGACGCCGACGCAGCGCTTCCGGCACATCCTGCTGCCACAGCTCATGCCGGTGATCGCGCTGATCGGCGTGCTCCGGTTCATCATGACGTTCAACAAGTTCGACGACGTCTATCTGCTCACCGGCGGTTCCGCCGGCACCGAGGTGGTGAGCGTCCGGGTCTACCAGTTCCTCACCGCCCGCACCGACATCGGCGCGGCCGCCGCCCAGGCCGTCGTGCTGGCCGTGGTGCTGCTCGTGTTCGTGGCCATCTACCTGCGCTTCTTCGGCGCGAAACGGGAGGCGTGATGGATCGCGACCGGATCGAGACGATCAGCCTGCGCTGGCTGCGCCGGCTGGTGATCGCCGGCTTCCTGGTGGTCACGCTGCTGCCGTTCTGGTACATGCTGGTGCTCTCGGTGCGCCCGATCGAGCGGCTGCTGCTCGACCCCGGCTCGCTCTGGGTGCCGTTCGGCGAGCTGACCGTCGCCACGTACGCCGAGGTGCTGCGGTCGGTGGAGAACGGCGGGCAGGGGTTCCTCACGTTCATCCGCAACAGCGGGCTGGTGGCGCTGGCCGCCACCGTGCTCACCCTGATCGTGGCCATCCCCGGCGCGTACGCGGTCTCCCGGCTGCGGTTCTTCGGCCGCCGGCAGGTCAGCGCGCTGTTCCTGGCGGTCTACCTGTTCCCGTCGATCGTCATCGCGATCCCGCTGTTCGTGGTGTTCAGCCGGGCCGGGCTACGCGGGTCGCTGTTCGGGCTGGTGCTGGTCTACATCTCGCAGACGCTGCCGGTCTCGGTCTACATGCTCAAGAACTACTTCGAGACCATCCCGGTCAGCCTGGAGGAGTCGGCGGCGATCGACGGGGCCGGCCGGCTCGGCATCATCCGCCGGGTCAGCCTGCCGCTGGCCGCGCCGTCGGTGATGGCGGTCGCGCTCTACGACTTCATGATCGCCTGGAACGAGTTCCTGTTCGCGCTGCTGTTCCTGGTCGACCGGCCGAACCGGTGGACCGTCTCGCTCGGGCTGTCGCTGCTCGCCGACGGCGTCGAGGTCCCCAAGACCGTGCTGATGGCCGGCTCGGTCATCCTCACCCTGCCGATCGTGGTGCTCTTCTTCGCCGGCGAACGCCTGCTCACCGAGGGCCTCACCAGCGGGGCCGAGAAGGGGTGAGCGCCGACAAGATCAGTTAACGTGGTGGCATGGGCAAGCCGACGCGCTGGGTGACCGACACCGAACCCGGCCACTCGCAGTGGTACGTCGACCGGTTCCGCCGCCTCGCCGCCGAGGGGGCGGACCTGGCCGGCGAGGCGCGGTTCGTGGACGCGCTCGTACCGCCCGGCGCGCGGATCCTCGACGCCGGCTGCGGCACCGGCCGGGTGGCCGCCGCGCTGGCCGCGCGCGGGCACACCGTGGTCGGCGTGGACGCCGACCCGACGCTCGTCGAGGCGGCCCGCGCCGACCACCCCGGGCCGCGCTTCCTGGTCGCCGACCTGGCCGAGCTGGACCTGGCCGCCCTCGGTGAGCCGGAGCCGTTCGACGCGGCGGTGGTGGCCGGCAACGTGATGGCCTTCGTCGCCCCGGGCACCGAACGCGACGTGCTGGCCCGCATCGCCGCGCACGTGCGCCCGGACGGCGCGGTGGTGGTCGGCTTCGGCACCGACCGGGGTTACCCGCTCGCCGACCTGGACGCCGACGCGGTCGCCGCCGGGCTGCGCGCGGAGCACCGCTTCGCCACCTGGGACCTGCGGCCCTGGCACGACGACGCCGGGTTCGCGGTGACCGTGCTGCGCCGGCCCGCCTGAGTCCCGCCCGGCCCCCGGGCGTCCCGGCCCGGTCAGGCCGGGGCGGCCACCGCGCGGGCGGCCTCCGGGTCGAGCGGGCTGCCCGCCGGCAGCAGGTCGACCAGGCTCGCCGGCAGTCGCACCGGACGCACCCCGGCGTAGCCGAGCATGCCCGGCACGTCCGCGCCGGCCAGCGCGTAGCGCCGGCCCAGGTCGGTGACGACGCAGACCGTGCCGCCGGTCGCGCCGGGCGCGGCGGCCGCCTCCACCAGCGCGCCGCGCCCCGGCTCCACCACGACCTGGTCGGCCAGCCCACCCCGGCCTCCGGCGGTACGCGTGGCGGCGCCCAGGTCCGGCGCGCTCACCCCGAGCCGGATCTCCCGTACGCCCGCGTCGTCGCCGGCCCGGGCGCAGAGCGCGCCGCCCTCCGGCGTGGCCAGCCGGGGCGGTTCGGCGGGCGGCGCGGTCGGGCCGGACGGCACCAGGTCGGGCAGTTTCGGCAGCGCGGCGAAGCGGCCGAGCGTGATCGGCTCCGGCTCGCCCTGGCCGGTGCGGGCCAGCAGCAGCGCGGCCTGCAACTCGGTGATGCCGGCCAGCCCGCCGCGCGTGGCCACCGCGTACTGCCGGCCGCCGCCGGAGTTGCGCACCAGATAGACGTCGCCGACGGCGGCCCCGGCCACCCGCTCGGCCGGGGCGCCGAGGTCGCCGACCGGCGGCGGGACCAGATCGGCGCCGGCCGCCACGGTGTTGAGCAGCGCCGCCGCGACCGGCACGGCCCGTTCCCGGGTGGCGGCCAGTGCGGCGAGCACCCGGTCGGTGTCGCGCAGCAGGTAGCGCCGGTCGTGCCAGAGCAGGTGCAGCCCGCCGTCCGGGTGGCGGACCAGGAGGCCCTGGTCACCGAGGGCACGCCCGCCGGGCGCGCCACGCCCGATCAGCAACGCGGACCGGGCCTCGGGCCGCCCGGCCTCGGCGGTGACCGTGGAGCAGAGCGTCCAGCCGTCCCGGACCAGCCGGTTCGCGGCGGGCAGCGAGTCCGGGGCGTCGGCGATGCCGAGCGGCAGGCCGCGCGGCACCCCCTCGATGGCGCGCCGGGTGACCAGCACCGTCTTCGGCCGGTCCGCCCCGATGATCAGCAGGGCGGAGGCGTAGTTGAGCACCGGGTGCAACGTCTCGTCGCGGTAGACGAACCGGGCGCCGGACTCCTTCTCCACGATCACCGCGCGGGTGTCGCGCCAGGAGCTGCCGCCGCCGGTGAACAGGCCGTACAGCGCCACCCCGCCGAGCGCGATCGCGGCCACCAGCACGCTGGCCAGGCCGGCGCCGGCCAGCCGGCGGAACGGCGACTGCGGCGGGTCGGTCTCGCGCATCACCAGCGCCGCGACCGCCCGCTGGACGGTGAACTGGTACGAGTGCAGCTGGTCCTGCCGCGACGCCATCGAGTCCCCTCCACCGGATCACCGGCGCACAGGATAAGCGCTCCGTCGACCGACCGGCGACCCTCCGTGCCCACGGCGGGTGGCGAGAGGGGTACCCCCCGGGGTATAGTCGGGACCAGGAGGTGGGACGTGAAGCTACGACCCGAGATGACCGGCGACGCGCTGACCCGGCTCAAGCGGGCCCGCGGCCAGCTCAACGCCGTGATCGAGATGATGGAGAACGGCGAGGACTGCCGGGCCGCGCTGACCCAGCTCGCCGCGGTCTCCAAGGCCATCGACCGGGCCGGCTTCAAGATCATCGCGTCCGGCATGCGGCACTGCGGCACCGCCCGACGCGACGGCGAGGAGCCGGAGATGACCGAGGAGGAGCTGGAGAAGCTCTTCCTCGCCCTGGCCTAGCGCCCACCACCCGACCCGGGCCGCGTGATCGCGTCCCGGGCGGGTAACCCCGTGCCCGGAGACCCGGGCCGGAACCTGCCACCTGCATACCCCCGGGGGTATGCGACGATGAGAGGAGAACGTCACGTGACCGTCGAGGTGTCCGTCATCGCCACGTCCTCGCTCGGTGACCGCAGCTACCTGGCCTCCGACGGCCGGGTGGCGATCGCGGTCGACCCGCAACGCGACATCGACCGCGTCCTGCACCTGGCCGGGGCGAAGGGGGTGCGGATCACCCACGTGGTGGAGACCCACCTCCACAACGACTACGTCTCCGGCGGCCTCGAACTGGCCCGGATCACCGGCGCGCACTACCTGGTGGCCGCCGCCGACCGGGTCGGCTTCGACCGGATGCCGGTGGCCGACGGCGACGTCGTGCCGGTCTCGGACGACCTGCGACTGCGGGTCGTCGGCACGCCCGGGCACACGTTCCACCACCTGTCGTACGTGCTGGACGAGGCGAGCGACGGCGGCTGGACGCCGCTCGGCGTGTTCACCGGCGGCTCGCTGCTCTTCGGCACCACCGGCCGCACCGACCTGCTGGGCCGGCGGCACGCCCACGAGCTGGCCCACCACCAGCACGCCTCCGCCCGCAGGCTGGCCGACCTGCTGCCCGACGGCGCGCAGGTCTGGCCCACGCACGGCTTCGGCAGCTTCTGCTCGGCCAGCCAGGCCGACGCCCCCGAGTCGACCATCGGCCGGGAACGGGAGGCCAACCCGGTGCTGCGGCTCGCCGCCGACCCGTTCGTCACCGAGACGCTGGCCGGCCTGGACGCCTACCCGGCCTACTACGCCCACATGGGCGTGGCCAACGCCGCCGGCCCGGCGCCGGTCGACCTCACCCCGGTGGCCCGCGCCGACGCCGACGAGCTGCGCCGCCGCGTCGCCGCCGGCGAGTGGGTGGTCGACCTGCGACACCGCAAGGCGTACGCGGCCTCGCACCTCGCCGGCACCGTCGGCCTCGGCCTGGACGGGCCGATGTCGACCTGGCTGGGCTGGCTGATCGACTGGGGCGCGCCGATCACGCTCCTGGCCGAGACCCCGGACCAGGTCGCGGACGCCCAGCGGGAACTGGTCCGCATCGGCATCGACCGGCCGGCCGCCCAGGCCACCGGCGCGCCCGAGCAGTGGGCCACCGCGCGGTCGGAGGTGCGCGAGCTGACCGTGGCCGACTTCGACGCGCTGGCCGCCGCGCAGGCCGGCGACCCCCCGGCCGGGCTGCCCGCCCCGCAGGTGGTCCTCGACGTGCGGATGACCAACGAGTGGACCGCCGGGCACATCGACGGTGCGGTGCACGTCCCGCTGCCCGACCTGCCCAGCCGGCTCGCCGACGTGCCCGCCGGAACGGTCTGGGTGCACTGCGGTTCCGGCTACCGGGCCACCGCCGCCGCGTCCCTGCTGGCCAACGCCGGCCGCGACGTCGTGCTGATCGACGACATGTTCGGCCGGGCCGGAGCCGCAGGCGTCCGGATGGCGCCGCCCGCCTGATCTCCCCGTTCCCCACCCGGCCGGCGCGCCCACCGCGCCGGCCGGCGACGCCCCCTGCCCAGAAGGAGAAAGCATGACCACCACGAGCCCCTCGACCGTCGACGCGGCCACCCTGCGGGAGCTGATCGCCGCCGGTCGCGCCCCCCGGATGCTGGACGTCCGCACCCCCGGCGAGTTCGAGGCCGCGCACGTTGCCGGCGCCTACAACGTGCCGCTGGACCTCCTCAAGGAGCACCGCGAGGAGCTACGCAACCACCTCGACGAGGACGTCGTGCTGATCTGCCGCTCCGGCGCCCGGGCCACCCAGGCCGAGCAGGCGCTCGCCACCGTCGGCCTGCCCAACCTCACGGTCCTCGACGGCGGCATGCTCGCGTGGCAGGCCACGGACGCCCCGGTCAACCGGGGTCGGCCGCGCTGGGACCTGGAGCGCCAGGTCCGCCTCGTCGCCGGCTCGATCGTGCTGGCCGCCGTGGTCGGCTCGGTGTGGGTACCGGGCCTTCGGTGGGTGGCCGGCTTCATCGGCGCCGGCCTCACCTTCGCGGCGGTCTCGAACACCTGCGCCATGGGCATGCTGCTCGGCAAGCTGCCCTACAACCGGGGCGCGAGCTGCGACCTGGACACGATCGTCAGCCAGCTTCGCGACTCCGGACGTCGGTCGTGACCACGCTGGCGCTGACCGTGGCCGGCGCGGTGCTCATCGGCGTGAGCCTGGGCCTGCTCGGCGGCGGCGGATCCATCCTCGCCGTGCCGCTGCTGGTCTACGTCGCCGGCCTGCCCGCCAAGGAGGCCATCGCCACCTCGCTGCTCGTCGTCGGCGCCACCAGCGCCGTCGGCGTACTGCCGCACGCCCGCGCCCACCGGGTGCGCTGGCGCACCGGGCTGATCTTCGGTCTGGCCGGCATGACCGGCGCGTACGCCGGGGGCCGGCTGGCCGCGTTCGTCCCGGCGAGCGTCCTGCTCACCGCGTTCGCCCTGATGATGCTCGCCACCGCGGCCGCGATGATCCGCGGCCGGCGCCCCGCCGAGGGTCGCCCGACGCCGCACGAGCTGCCGGTGCCCCGGGTGATCCTCGACGGCGTGGTCGTCGGCCTGGTCACCGGTCTGGTCGGCGCGGGCGGCGGCTTCCTGGTCGTGCCCGCCCTGGCCCTGCTCGGCGGGCTGCCGATGCCGGTCGCGGTCGGCACGTCACTCGTCGTCATCGCGATGAAGTCCTTCGCCGGCCTGGCCGGCTACCTGTCGAGCGTGCAGATCGACTGGCGACTCGCCGGCGCGGTCACCGCCGCCGCGATCGTCGGCAGCCTGCTCGGCGGCCGGCTCGCCGGCCGCGTCCCGGAGGAGGTGCTGCGCAAGGCGTTCGGCTGGTTCGTCGTGGTGATGGGGGTGTTCGTCCTGGCCCGGCAATTGCCGCCGGTCGCGGGACTCGCGCTGGCCATTCTCGCCGTAGCCGGTACGGTCACGGTGGCGGTGTGGGGCCGCCGAAGGAGGGGACACAGTGGACAGCAGCGACTGGGACGACAGGTACGCCAACGCATCCGGACTGGTGTGGAGCGCTGAGCCCAACCGGTTCGTGGTCGAGTCGGTCGCCGGCCTGACTCCCGGATCGGCGTTGGACATCGCCGCCGGCGAGGGGCGCAACGCCGTCTGGTTGGCCGGTCAGGGCTGGCGGGTCAACGCGGTCGACTTCTCGACCGTGGCCGTCGAGCGGGGGCGGGAGCTGGCCGCCGCGCGGGGCGTCACCGTCGACTGGCGGGTCGCCGACGTGACCGCCTACCGGCCGGTTCCGGGCAGCTACGACCTGGTCCTCATCAGTTATCTGCACCTGCCCGCCGCGAGCCTCGCCGGGGTGCTCGCCGCGGCGAAGTCGGCGCTGCGCCCCGGCGGCACGCTCGTGGTGGTCGGGCACGACCTGGCGAACCTCTCCGGCGGCACCGGCGGCCCGCAGGACGCGGCGGTGCTGCTCACCCCGGAGGCGGTGGTCGACGGCCTGGCCGGGCTGCGCATCCGGCGCGCCGAGACGGCCCGCCGGCCGGTGCAGACCAGCGACGGCGGCACGGTCGACGCCCTGGACACCGTGGTGGTGGCCACCCGCCCCGCCGACTGAGCGGCCGGCCGGGGCGTTCGCCGGGCCGGGCGCCGGGCCGGCCGGTAGCATCCGGTGACGGATCGGCGGAGAGGACACCGGGTGGGCGTGCGTTTCGAGGAGTTGGCCTGGCGGGAGACCCCGATCGGGGAGATCAGCCTGCGCCGGCGCCACGACCCGGCGCTGGCCGCCGACGTCTACGAGGTCAAGCTCGACGACGAGTTCCTCATGTCCAGCGCCTTCCCGGTCGCGGAGATCGAGCTGGCCCGGCTCGGGCTGGCCCCGCTCACCGGCGGGACGCTGGACGTGGTGGTGGGCGGCCTCGGGCTCAGCTACACCGCGCGCACCGCGCTGGAGGACGACCGGGTGCGGTCGCTGGTGGTGGTCGAGGCGATCGAGGACGTGATCGACTGGCACCGGCGGGACCTGCTGCCGTTCGCCGCCGGCCTGGCCGCGGATCCGCGTACCCGGTTCGTCCGGGCGGACTTCTTCGCCGCGGTCGCCGACGGCGGCCTCGACCCCGACGAGCCCGGGCGGCGGTTCCACGCGGTGCTTCTCGACGTGGACCACTCCCCCCGCCACGTGCTGCACCCGAGCCACGCGCCGTTCTACACGGTCGACGGGCTGCGCCGGCTCGCCGCGCTGCTGCACCCGGAGGGCGTGTTCGCGCTCTGGTCGAACGACCCGCCGGACCCGGCGTTCCAGCGCACGCTGACCGAGGTGTTCCCGACCTCGGTGGCGCACGTCGTCCGGTTCCCCAACCCGTTGCAGGGCCGGGAGGCGGCGAACACTGTCTACGTGGCGCGGCGCTAGGCGCCCGCCGGCGGGCATGGCCGCCGGCGGAGCGGGAAAGCGCGCGGCCACCGCAGGAGACGGGAGGCACGACATGCGCGCGTTGCTCTGGGTGGTCGGCGTGGTCGCCGGCGTGCTCATCCTGCTCGGGCTGCTGCTGGAGGCGGTCCGCTGGCTGATCATCATCGGCGTGGTCGCGCTGGCAGCGGTCGTCGTCTTCGCGATCGTGAAGACCCGGCGGGTGGCGCACCGATATTCGGCGACACACCGCTGATGTGACAAACCCGGCAACCTACGGAGGCGTAGGTTACCCGCCGGTCACGTTAGGCTGAGGCCGTCATCCGCGCAGCGAGGAGAGACGGCGATGGTCGCGACCCACCCCTGGACCCGCAGCTACGCACCCGGGGTGCCGGCCGAGATCACCGAGCCGGACGGCTCGCTCGTCGACCTGCTCACCGACGCGGCGGCCCGGTTCGGGCCCCGGGTGGCGCTCGACTTCTACGGCGCCACCACCACCTTCACCGAGCTGGCCGACCAGGTGACCCGCGCCGCCGAGGCGCTGCGCCGGCTCGGCGTCTCACCCGGCGACCGGGTGGCGCTGGTCCTGCCGAACTGCCCCCAGCACGTGGTCGCCTTCTATGCCGTACTGCGCCTCGGCGCGGTGGTGGTCGAGCACAACCCGCTCTACACCGCCGACGAGTTGGAGCGGCAGTTCGTCGACCACGGCGCCGAGGTGGCAGTCGTGTGGGACCGGATAGCGCCGCTGGTGGCCGGGCGCGGCGCCGTGCGTACCGTGGTGGCGGTCGACCTCACCGCGGCGCTGCCCCGGCTCAAGCGGTGGGCGCTGCGGCTGCCGCTGCCGAAGGTGCGCGCCGCCCGCGCCGCCATGACCGGGCCCGCGCCCGACGCGCTGCGCTGGTCCGACCTGGTCGCCGCCGCCGGCCCGCTGCCGGCCGCGCACCCCGGCCCCGACGTGCACGACGTCGCGCTGCTGCAGTACACCGGCGGCACCACGGGCGTGCCCAAGGGCGCCGTGCTGACCCACCGCAACCTGCGGGCCAACGCCGCGCAGGGCCGGGCCTGGGTGCCCGGCCTGCGCGACGGCGCGGAGACGGTGTACGCGGTGCTGCCGCTGTTCCACGCCTACGGCCTGACGCTCTGCCTCACCTTCGCGGTGGGCATCGGGGCGACGCTCGTGCTGTTCCCGCGCTTCGACGCCGACCAGGTGCTCGACGCCGCCCGCCGCCGCCCGCCGACATTCCTGCCGGCGGTCCCGCCGGTCTACGCGCGGCTGGCCACCGCCGCCCGCGAGCGCGGCGCGGACCTCACCTCGATCCGGTACGCCATCTCCGGCGCGATGGCGCTGCCGCCGACCACCGTGGACCTGTGGGAGCAGGTGACCGGCGGGCTGCTGGTCGAGGGCTACGGGATGACCGAGACGTCCCCGATCACGCTGGGCAACCCGGTCGCGCCGACCCGCCGCCCCGGCACGGTCGGGGTGCCGTTCCCGTCCACCGAGGTCCGCATCGTCGACCCGGAGGAGCCGACCCGCGACCGGCCCGTCGGCGAGGCCGGTGAGCTGCTGGTCCGCGGCCCGCAGGTGTTCTCCGGCTACTGGAACCGGCCGGACGAGACCGCGCGGGTGCTGCTGCCCGACGGCTGGTTGCGCACCGGCGACATCGTCACCATGGACGCCGACGGCTTCGTGACGGTGGTCGACCGGATCAAGGAGCTGATCATCACCGGCGGCTTCAACGTCTACCCGTCCGAGGTGGAGGAGGCGTTGCGCCGCACCCCCGGCGTGGTCGAGGCCGCCGCCGTGGGCGTGCCCACCGCCGACGGCGAGGAGGTGGTCGCGGCCGTGGTGCTCGCCGTCGCCGTGGCCGGTACGCCGGAGGCGATCCGCACCGCGTGCCGGGCCCACCTGGCCGGCTACAAGGTGCCCCGCCGGGTGGTGGTGGTCGAGGACCTGCCCCGCTCCCAGATCGGCAAGATCCTCCGCCGCGAGGTGCGCGACCGCCTCCTCGCCGACGGCTGAACCGCCGCCCACCTCATCGGTCGCCACGCCCAGCGCTCATCGCCCCGCGACGGACACACCGGTGCGCCCGGCCGGAAGGCCGGGCGCACCAGGTGCAGGTGTCAGACGATCTGGCTGTAGTTGCTCCAGCCACTGCCGACCTGACGCACGTCGCCGAACGGCACCCCGCCGTCACGGACGAAGTTGT
>NZ_JBITEP010000019.1:57725-145275 GCF_044455315.1 Micromonospora sp. NPDC051300
TCGAGAACAACCACATCGTCCCGTCGGACTTCACACCCAGCAGATCGGTGAACCCGTCACCGTTCACGTCACCCGAGACGATCCGCGCGTAGTTGCTCCAGCCACTGCCGACCTGACGCACGTCGCCGAACGGCACCCCGCCGTCACGGACGAAGTTGTTCGAGAACAACCACATCGTCCCGTCGGACTTCACACCCAGCAGATCGGTGAACCCGTCACCGTTCACGTCACCCGAGACGATCCGCGCGTAGTTGCTCCAGCCGCTGCCGACCTGACGCACGTCGCCGTAGGCGTAACCGCCGTCCCGGTTGAAGTTGTTCGAGAACAGCCACATCGTGCCGTCGGACTTCACACCCAGCAGATCGACGAAGCCGTCACCCGTCACATCGGCGTTGACCAGACGCTCGTACGCCGACCAGTTGCTGCCGACGTTCCGGACGTCGTTGAACGGGTTCCCCCCGTCCCGGTTGAAGTTGTTCGGGAACATCCACATCGAGCCGTCGCTCTTGGTCGCCACGAGGTCGGCGAAGCCGTCACCGCTGACGTCGGCGATCCATCGCTCCGCCGCCGCCGGCGTCGTCCCACCCGTGACGCCCACCGCCGTGGTGAAACCGACGATGTCCGGGTTGGTGGCGTAGTTGTAGTAGGTGTGGGCCGCCGTCCGGTTGCTGGTGTTCCCCTCGATCGTGTTGACGCTGCTGCCGGAGACGCTGCGCACGATGCCGACGTGGTCGATGACCCCGTCCTGCTGCCAGTCGAAGACCACCGCGTCGCCGGCCCTGGGCACGTAACTGCCCCGGGCGTGCCAGGTGCCGTTGTTCTGCCCGTAGGTCTTGAACGACCGCGCGTATCCGTCGATCTGCGAGAGGCCGGTGGTGACGCCACCCTCCCGCCACACGTATTTCGCGAAGGCCGCGCACCACGCGTACGCGCCCCCGCCGCCACCCCACCCGGACTTGCCGCCGCACGCGGGCCAGCCGAACATCACGCCCCCGTAATAACTGCAGTTGTCGGGGATCTCGTAGTTCCGGCTGGAGTCGTTCAGTTCTCTCTTGGCGATGGTCACGATGCCGTCGGCGGTCGGCGCCGCCAACGCCTGCGACGGGGCGACGGCGG
The DNA here is from genome assembly GCF_044455315.1 of Micromonospora sp. NPDC051300. Classification (NCBI taxonomy): domain Bacteria; kingdom Bacillati; phylum Actinomycetota; class Actinomycetes; order Micromonosporales; family Micromonosporaceae; genus Micromonospora; species Micromonospora sp. NPDC051300. Next base: position 58,842 of record NZ_JBITEP010000019.1, read on the forward strand.
TTCCCAGGATTGCGGCGGCAAGCGCCAGGAAACCTGCCGCCCCACGGATCCTGTACGACTTCTTCATGATTTTCCTCCCGTTGTTTCCGGACGTGACGTGGACATGGATGTGGACGGACCGGTTGGATCCGTGGAGACGCTCAGCGGATTCGCCAGAGCGCGAGTTGAGGTTCGTGGCGGATCGCTCTGCCCACGACGCGATGAAGGCAGCGGGCAGCTTCCTCGCGGTCGCCGAGTTCGACGAAGGCAAGGACGTCGAGGCCCTCCGGCCCCGCCCGGACACGGACGTGTCCGACCGCGTCCGCCGACGTCGCATGGGCCCGTAGCAGCGCTTCCAGGACGCGCGGCGTGACCGTTTCCGCCTGTGGACCGAGCGGCACCAGTCGGAGATAGGCCGGGACCATCACACCGACGCTTCCGGGGCGACCGGACGCGCTCCGCCCCAACCGAATCCCTCGGCCGAAACCCGAATTCCGTCCGAGGCGCCGGCATTCGAGAAACCCGTTCCCGAAAGCCCGAGAACAGCGAGGAGAACGGTGGCGAGCAGGGCGCGGGTCACGTTCGAATTCGATTTCAGGCAGGCAGGCATCAGCGATCGTCCGATCAAGGGAGAGGGAGAGTGATTCCGGCCGAGGATTTGTTTTCCTCCGCTGCAAACAATCCTCGCCCGACGGATCGACGGTGTCACCGGTAAGTGGCTGGCGTGAGGACGCCAGGCGTGATGCCGCCAGGCGCCGTCACGGGGCACCGCGAGCCCGCGCGCTACGGCAAGATGCGAGCATCGATCACGCACCGGGAGGGCCGATGTTCGACCTGTTGGGGTTGTCCACCGAGCACGAGGCGGTCTATCGGGCGATGCTGCAACGTCCCGACCTCACGGTCGCCGGCTTGGCCGCCCTGCTGGCCGTCCCGCCCGAGCAGGTGCATGACGCGCTGGACGTGCTGTCCGACCTCGCGCTGGTCCGGGTCGCCGCCGACGGCGACCGGCTCCGCGCGGTGCGCCCGCAACCTGGGTTGATGGCGTTGCTGGCGAAGGTGGAGGCGGAGGTCGCGGTCCGGCAGCAGCAGGTCGAGGCGACCAGGGCCGCGATCGCCGCGATCGCCGTGGCCCACGACGACTACGGCAGGGCACCGGAGGGGCGCAGTCTCGACGGAGTCGACGCCGTCCGTGAACGGCTCGCCGAACTGGCCCACACGGCGAGCAGCGAGTGCCTGTCCTTCACCCCCGGGCGCGCGCAGAGCCCGGACACCGTTCAGGCCGAAGTGCCACTCAACGAGGCCGCCCTTCGCCGCGGGGTGCGCATCCGCAACGTCTACCAGGACAGCTTCCGCAACGATCCGGCGACTCTTGCGCACGCCCGGTGGATGGCGACGCTCGGCAGCCAGTCCCGGACCACCGCCACCCTGCCCATGCGGATGGTGATCGTCGACCGCCGCACCGCTCTGGTGCCCATCGACCCCGAAGACCCGCGACGCGGGGCACTGGAACTCAGCGGCATCGGCGTCATCGCGGCGCTCGTCGCGCTGTTCGAGCAGGTCTGGCGCAGCGGGGTGCCGTTCGGCACGGCGCCGTCGCGTGACGAGCAGGGCCTCACGCCACAAGAACGTGATCTTCTGGGGCTACTCGCGGACGGCCACACCGACGAGTCGGCAGCCCGTAAGCTCTCCGTCTCCGTCCGCAGCGTGCAACGAACGATGTCCTCGCTGTCCGAGCGGCTCGGGGCCGCCAGCCGGTTCCAGGCCGGCCTGCAGGCGGGCCGTCAAGGCTGGGTCTGAGGGCCCGTGCGCCACCGCGGCCGGGGCGTGCCGCCCCGCGTCAGTCGACCGGATAGCCGATCGCCACGACGTCGTCCCGGACGTCGGCGAGGGCGACGCGCGGGTTCAGCGCCCGCGTCACCGCGTCGGTCAGCGGCCGGTGGGCGACCACGTGCGTGACAGCGGCCCGGTCCACGGCGAACCCGTAGTAGTCGCCGGCGAATCCCACGTACCGGTCCACGATGTCGTCGAGGAGGATCGTCAGCATGCCGGACCCGTCCGGCCCCACGTCGTCGTACGGACCGGCGAGCGGCGGGAAGGCGATGTCCGCGCCGGCGTGCCAGCGGTCGTCGTCGCCCCGCCGCCACAGCACGGCGGTCGCGACGACGTTCCCCTCCCCGTCGTCGAACGCCTGCTCGGTCACCATCGGGCGCAGCGCCTCCGGCATGCCGTCGAGCAGTCCCGGCCACAACTCGCGGTCCGGGTCGGCGTACGGCGACATGGACGACTCGTGGTCGAAGACCCGGACGAACGCGCCGTCGGCGGTGAACACGACGGCCCACTCGTCGCCGCTGCCGTTGCTCATCGACGCCGCCTCGTGCGGGCCCCACGCCGGATCGTAGGTGTAGTACGGATAGCTGCCGTCTAGGACGCGTTCCAGCACGGCCAGCGCACGACACCGCCGTCTGAGCACGTCGACGTCGGGCAGCGCGGCGGCGATGTCGTACACGGTCACCGCGCGACCCTATCCGCTCCGGCACCGAGCGCGGCGCGGGACGACCCTCGTCGACCGTGGCCCGTTCTGCCGTGCGCGAAGCGACCGATCACGACCCGTCCGGACCGGCCAGAATCGAGGGATGACGGACCCTGGACCCGAGGCGTCACGATCGCGGCTCGTGAGCCTCTACGCGGCGTTCAACGCGCGCGACGTGCCGACCCTGCTGGCGTCGATGACGCCGGACGTCTCCTGGCCCAACGGTTGGGAGGGTGGCGTCCTGCGCGGCCGGGACGAGGTGGGCGACTACTGGCGCCGGCAGTGGGCCGCGATCGATCCGACCGTCACGCCTACCGCGTTCGCGGTGGAACCCGACGGCCGCATCGCCGTGTCGGTGCGTCAGGTGGTGCGGGACAGGGCCGGCGCCGAGCTGGCGAACCACACCGTCACCCACGTCTACCGCCTCGTCGGCGGGCTGGTGGCCGAGATGGAGATCCGCGAGCGGTCCTGAGCGCGCGGCAGGCCGGTCAGAGCCACCCGTTGGCCCGGGCGGCGCGGGCCGCCTCGATCCGGTTGCGGGTGCCGGTCTTGCCGATCGCCGCCGACAGGTAGTTGCGGACCGTGCTCTCCGACAGGTGCAGCGCGGCCGCCACGTCGGCGACCGTCGCGCCGTCCATGGCGGCGGCGAGCACCTCGCGTTCCCGGTCGGTCAGCGGGTCCGGCCCGGCCGAGAGCGCGGCCACCGCCAGCGCCGGATCGATCACCCGTTCGCCGGCCAGGACCCGCCGCACCGCCGCCGCCAACTCCTCCACCGGCCCGTCCTTGACCAGGAAACCCCGGGCGCCGGCCGCCATCGCCCGGTGCAGGTAGCCGGGCCGGCCGAACGTGGTGAGGATGAGCACCCGGCAGGTCGGCACGTCGGTCCGCAGCGTGGCGGCGGCGTCCAACCCCGTGCCGCCGGGCATCTCGATGTCGAGCAGCGCCACGTCCGGGCGCAGCCGCCGGGCCGCCTCGACCGCGTCCGCGCCGGTGCCCGCCTCGGCCACCACCTCGATGTCGGGTTCCAGGTTCAGCAGCAGGGCCAACGCGCCGCGCATCATGCCCTGGTCCTCGGCCAGCAGCAGCCGGATCATCGGGACACCACCGGGGTCGGCCGGTGCCGCACCCGGGCGGTGAGCCGCAGGCCGCCGTCGGGATCCGGGGCGACGTCCAGCGTGCCCCGCTCCCGGCCCAGGCGCTCGGCGAGACCGCGCAGCCCGTTGCCGTGGCCGGGTCGACCGCCGACGCCGTCGTCGCGCACGGTCAGCACCGCGCCGTCGGCGTCGACGCGCACGTCGATCTCGCACCGGGTCGCCCGGCTGTGCCGCAGCACGTTCGTCACCGCCTCCCGCAGCACCCAGCCGAACGTGTCGTCGACCGTCGCGTCGAGCGGGTCGCCGTCACGCCGTACCGTCACCGCGATCCCGGCGTCGGCAAGCGCGGCGCGGGCGTTGGCCAGTTCCCGGCCGAAGCTGTGGTCCCGGTAGCCGGTGACCGCCTCGCGCACCTCGGCCAGCGCGGTCCGGCCGATCCGCTCGATGTCCGCCGCCTCCGCCGCCGCCCGGTCCGGGTCCGCCGGCACGAGCCGGCGCACCACCTCCGCCTTCACCACCACCAGCGACAGCGTGTGCCCGAGCAGGTCGTGCAGGTCGCGGGCGAACCGCAGCCGTTCCTGCCGCACCGCCGCGCGGGCCAACTCCCGCTGGGTCCGGCGCAGCTCGCCGACGAGCTGCGCCATCCGGGCGAACGCCAGCGTCATGGCCCCGGCCAGCATGGTGATCAGCGCCGTCTGCGCGGTCTCCGCGGCGGGCGCGCCCCGGGTCGCGCCGATCACCGCGACGGCGGCGACCGCGCCGCCGACCCATCCGAAGCCCCACGCCGGCCGGTCCACCGTCACCGCGCCCGCCGCCGCCACGTACACCAGCAGGATCAGCCAACCGCCGGGGCCACCGGCGTACGCGGCGGCGAGCGCCACACCCAGCAACGCGAAGACCGCCAGCGCGAGGCGTCGCGGCAGCGGCGGGACCGGCAGCGACAGCACCGGTACCGCCACCATCGTCAGGTAGAGCACCGCGAACCCGGTCAGCCCCACGGCCGCCGTCGCGGCGGGGCGCACCTCGCCGCCGGCGATCGCGGCGGCCGGTGGGACGAGCAGCCAGAACCACAGGGTGTGCGCCGCGACCAGCGCGATCCCCCGCCGCCGGGCGGCGGCGTCGACGTCGGGGCGGGCCATGTCAGTCACGGTACGGCGGTCAGCGGCGGGCGGTCGAGCGACGGTACGCGCCTGCCGCCGACACCGCGAACACCCCGGTCCAGACGAGCAGCAGTGCCAACCCGGCCGGCGCCGGCGCCCGCCCGTCGACCGCGCGCCACCCCAGTTCGGCGAACCGGTAGGTGGGCAGCGCGTGGGCGAGGTGGCGCAGCGCGTCCGGGAAGTACGTCACCGGCACCAGCAGGCCGCCGAGCACGGACAGGGCGAGGAAGACGAGGAACACCGCCGGCTGGGCGAGGTGCGGCGCCAGCGCGTACCCGATGGCGAGCCCGAGCAGCGCGAACGGCGCGGTGCCGAGCCACAGCGCGACCACCAGCGCGGCCCACCGCCCGGCGGAGAGCTCGACGTGGTGCTGGAGCACGCCGGTGACGCCGACCGCGACGACCGCCGGTACGCCGCTGAGCATGCCGGTCAGGGCCTTCGCGACCACCACCTGCCGGGGCGGCAACGGGGTGACCCGGAGCTGGCGCAACCAGCCGGACGCGCGTTCCTGCGCGACCGCACCGGTCACCGTGAGCGCGCCGGCCACCGCGCCGTAGCCGGCCAGGCCGACCATGAGCGCGGTGGCGGCGTCGAGGTCCTCCAGCTTCTCGCCGCCGGCAAGCGGCGAGAAGATCAGGTAGGTCACCACCGGCCCCAGGACGGTGAACAGGGTCAGCCGCGGGTCCCGGACCAGCCGCCGCAGCTCGAAGCGCAGGTAGGCACGCATGTCAGTGCTCCGTCGTCGAGGTGAGCACGTGGAAGGCGGCCTCCAGGCCCGGACCGGCGACCTCCAGGCCCCGGAAGCCCCGGCCGGCGGCCAGCGCGAGCACCGTCGCGTCGGCGTTCTCGGTGGTGAGCACCACCCGGTCGCCCCGTACCCGCACCGACCGCACGGCGGGCAGCAGCGCCAGGTCGTCGACCGGCCCGCCGGCCAGGTCGAAGGCGACCGTCCGGGCCCCGGCCAGCGCGCGGACCTGCTCCGGTGTCCCGTCGGCCACCACCCGCCCGGCGGCGAGCACCACGACCCGGTCGGCGTACTCGTCGGCCTCGGACAACTGGTGGGTGCTGAACAGCACGGTGCGGCCGTCGTCGGCGTAGCGCCGGATGGCGGTCCAGAACGTCCGGCGGGCCTCGACGTCCAGCGCGGCCGTGGGCTCGTCGAGGACCAGCAGGTCCGGCTGGCCGGCCAGCGCGAACGCGAACCGGGCGCGTTGCGTCTCCCCGCCGGAGAGCCGGTCGACCCGGCGGGTGGCCACCTCGGTCAGCCCGGCCAGACGCAGGATCCGGTCGGTCTCCCACGGGTGGGGGTAGAGCGTCCGGGCCAGCTCGACCAGGTCGGTGACCGTGGCGCCGGGGACGAACCCGGCGCCCTGGAGCATCGCGCCGACCCGGCCGGCCCGGACCGCCCCGGCGGGCGCCTCGCCGAACAGCGACACCGTCCCGGCGTCGGCCGGCGCGAGCCCCAGCAGGATCTCCAGTGTGGTGGTCTTGCCGGCGCCGTTCGGGCCGAGCAGGGCCACCGTGCTGCCCCGCGCCACCGTCAGGTCGAGTCCGTCGACCGCCCGGACCCGGCCGTAGTGCCGGGTCAGCCCGGCCAGTCGTACCGCGTCGTCGTCCATGTCCGAGACGGTAGGCGGACGGCGACGACGCGGGCAGGGCCGGCGATACCCGGTCCGCCGGTACAAATGTCACCCGGTTTGCCGGCGTGACGCCACGGGTAGACGGGCGTCCATGATGGATTCACGGGGCAAGGCGGTCGGGCGGTATCTCCTGCGACTCGTCGGCGGGGTTTCGGTGATCATCGGGCTGCTCATGGCGTTCAGCAGCCTCGCCGACGGCAATCTGGTCGGGATCGTGCTCAGCGCCGTCCTCATCGGCGGCGGGGTGTTCGCGCTCAAGCGTTCGGGCGGTCCGCGCCGGGCGGAGGCCTCGACCTCCGTGCCGGCCGCGGGACGGTAGGCACGCCGGCCCGACACCGGCCGCGTCTCGCGGCCGGTGTCGGTGCCCGCGCCTAGGCTGTGGCGATGGTCGACCGACGGCAGGTGATGAGCTTCCGCGTCCGGGCCCAGCAGCTCGACCGCGCCGCGGGCTCGCTCGCCGACACCACAGTGCTCGACCTCGGCGCGCAGGACACCGGCCCCGACGGCGGCCGGTGGGCGCTGGCCCTGCGCGGGGTCGACGCGTCGGCGTCCGTCGGCAACGACCTGGTCCTGCTCTGGACCGTGCGCGGCGCTCCGCACCTCTACCGTCGCGCCGACGCCGGGCGGGTAGCGGCCGCGGTCGAGCCGTTCTCCGACGCCGACGCGGCCAAGCGCATCTACGACGCGGCCAAACCGTTGAAGGCGGCCGGCATCGGCATCGTCGCCGCGCTCGACGAGGTGGCGGCGCGGATGCGCACGATCGTCACCGGGCCGACGGTCAAGGGCGACGTCTCGGGCCGCCTCGCCGACCTGCTGCCCGAGCCTTACCTGCGCTTCTGCCGGCCGTGCGGCGTCATCCACCTCTACGAGATGCCGTTCCGGCTGGCCGCCGTGCGGGCCGGCCTGGAGCTGACGCCCGGCACCTCACCGCCGGTGCTGCGCCGCATCCCGTCCTTCCGCCCGGCGGCGGCCCCCGGAGACCGGCTCGACCTCGTCCGCGCCTACCTGCGGCTGCTCGGCCCGGCCACACCGAAGCACGTGGCCGACTACCTCGACGCCCCGGTCAAGGACGTCAAGGCCCGCTGGCCGCAGGACGCGGTGGAGGTGACGGTCGACGGCGAGACCCGCTGGCTGCTGGCCGCCGACGAGGCGGCGCTGTCGTCGGCCGAGAGCACCGCGACCCGCCTGCTCGGCCCGTTCGACCTCTTCCTCCAGGCGAAGGACCGGGCGACCCTGGCGCCCGACCCGGCCCGCGCCAAGGAGCTGTGGCCGGTGCTGGGCCGTCCGGGCGCGGTGCTGGCCGACGGCGACCTGGTCGGCACCTGGCGCCCCCGCAAGTCCGGCGCGAAGCTCACCGTCGCCGTGCAGCCCTGGCGGAAGCTCACCGCCGCCCGCCGCCGCGTCGTGGCCGAGCAGGCCGAGCGCCTCGCCGCGCACCGCTCGGCCACCCTCGCCGGCGTCGAGTTCGCTGACTGAGGGAAGCCGCGGCAGTGGGCGACGAACCGCCGGCACACCTGGATGTTCTTCCAGCTCACAGACGTCTCCGGCGACGGCCTACGGACCGTGCGCGAGCAGTGGTTCCCGCGCGGGTGATCACTCTTGGAGCCAGGACAGCGAGGGTGTCGCCTCCTCCCGGATCCGTCCGGCGCGCACCTCCCACCCGGTGGCGCCACCGCGTTCGTCGGACACGAGGAACAGGCCGACCGGTCGGTCGCCGTCCTCGTCCACCGGCCGCATCGCCGCCAACTCGTCGAGCTGCGCGCGCAGCCAGGGCAGTCGCGCCTCGCGGATGTCCCCGCCGTAGAAGAGATAGAGCGTCCAATTGAACGGCGCCGTCGGGAAGGCCCAGCCACCGGAGTAGAGATCGTCGTGATGCCGCCGGATGATCTCCTCCGCCGCACTCCGCTGCTTGAAGTCGATCTCCAACCAACCGCGAACCGACGCGTACATGCCCATGCGTCCACCGTAGGCACAAGCATCAGCCGAGGCACTCGACGGTCGCGGGCACCAGGCCGTGGCCGCGCACGACGCCGGTGAGCCGGCGCAGCAGCGACCGCAGCACGTCCCGGTCGAGCGGCTCGGCGGTCACGTCCAGGCACCACGCCACCCCGCCGGCGTGCCGCAGCTCCCAACGGAACGTCGTCCCGTCGACGCGCAGCCGGCCGACGCCCTGGTCCGTGCGCCCGTCGAGACGCAGGGCCGACCGCACCGCGGCCAGCCGCTCGGCGTCGAGCCCGCCGGCGAACAGCACCCGGTGCACGGGTGGACCGACGTCGAGCCGCAGCGGCGCCGCGCCCGCCAGCGACACGTCGTCGCGGAAGCGGTCCCGCAGCGCGTCGTCGTCCGGCAGCGCCCCGCCGCCCAGCCGACGGTACGCCTCCGCCGCGCCGGCGCGGCTGACCGCGCGTACCCGGGCCCGCACGTCCGGGTCCGCGCGGACCGCGCGGGCGAAGGCCGCGGAACTCCACCAGCCGCCGTCGGCCGGCGTCCACCCGGCGGTACGCAGGCGCGTCGCCGACAGGTCGTCGGCCAGCTCGAACTCCTCGACCAGCAGCCCGCGCGGGCGGTCCGGGTCGAGCAGGTAGTAGTCGAGCGTGGACGTGACGGCGACCCGTGCCGCCGAAGCCTCGGTCACCCGGGCACGGTATCGCGCTCAGCGGTGGGCGAAGACGAACCCGCCCTCGACACCCGGGGCGGGATGGTGGGCCATCTCGGCCTCCACCGTGAACCCGGCCGCCGCCAGCCAGGCCGCGACCCGCTCCGGGGGGCGACGGTGCACGTGCACGCGCATCGGATGGCCGCCGTACCCCTCGGTCTTGAGCCGGCTGCCGGTCCCGGCGTGGAACCCGAGCAGGCCGAACGCGTCCAGGCCGAGGCCGCGCAGGTGCGCGGTGATCCGCCCCGGCCCGCAGCCGACGTCGGCGACCGGTCCGCTCCCCCGGGCCCGCGCCAGCTCGGCGAAGAGCGCGAGGATCCCCCGCTGGAACGGCTCCCCGGCGAGCGCGTCGCGCAGCAGGTCGGCGTAGCTGACCGCCACCCTGTCGTAGGAGGCCCGGGTGTCGTCGAGCCAGTCGGATTCGTCCACCGCCGGCACCCTAGCCGTCAGTCCCCCGCGCCGCCGGACCGAGCCGCGGCCAGGCCGGGCGCCAGACCGGCTCCGGAAGCGGCGGCAGGGCCGCGAAGTGGTCGACGATCGGGCGGAGCGCCGGGTGCGGGTCCGCCGGCAGCAGCAGCGAGATCGGGTACGCGAGCGTCGGCTCCGCGATCGGGATGCGCCGCAGGTCGTGCCCGGCCGGCCAGAGGTAGCGGTCAAGGGCGCCGACGAGGGTGGCCAGGTCGGCCGAGTCGGCCAGCGCGTCGAGCAGCACCTCGGTGCCGAAGTTCGGGCCGGTGGCGTCGACGCGGAGGTCGAACGCGGTGGTGAGGTCGTCGTAGAACTCCGACCACTCGCTGCCGGCCACGATGCCCGGCACCCAGATCCGGTGCCCGCGCAGCTCGGCCGGGGTCAGCGTGGTGGCGGCGGCGAGCGGGTGCCGGGGGCCGACGAGCAGTTCCAGCGCGGAGTCGAACGCGTGCACCATCCGCACGTCGGGCGGCAGGCTGGCCGGGTCGGTGACGGTGCGGAAGGCGGCGTCCAGGTCGCCGGCCGCGACGGCGGCGGCGACCCGGCGCGGGTCGTCCACCCGCATCGTCACCACGTCGAGGTCGACGCCGGGACGCGACCGCCAGTAGTCGTGCAGCAGGACGGCCTGGGCGCTGCGCAGGCCGAGCACGTCGACGCGCGGCGCCCGCGAGCCGGGCCGGACCGCCGCCGCGGCGCGGTCGGCGTGCGCGACGACGCCGCGGGCGTGCGGGAGGAACGCCTGGCCGTCGAGCGTCAGGTCGACCCCCCGGGCGGTACGGGTGAACAGGCGGACGGCCAACTCACGCTCCAGGGCGGCGATCCGCTTCGAGACGGCCTGCTGGGTGACGCCCAGCTCGTCGGCGGCGTGTCGGAGCTGACCCAGCTCGGCCGCCCGGACGAACGATCGCACTGCCTCGGTGTCCACCGGCCCACCCTAGGGCCGCCCAACCGACGGTTGTGGCTCGCCGACCGGCGGTTGTTTGCTCCCGCACACCGGCGGCCGGTCTGATGCCGGGGTGCGGGAAAAACTGGCTGCCGACTTCGGGCGGCTGTGGTCGGCCTACGCGGTCAGCACCTACGGCACGTGGCTCGCCTTCGGCGCGTTCCCGCTGCTCGCGGTGCGGGTGCTGGACTCGTCGACGGTCGCGGTGTCGCTGCTGGAGGCGGCCGGACCGGCGGTGGCGGCGCTTGTCGCGGTTCCGCTCGGGCCGTGGGTCGAGCACAGGCCGAAGCGCCCGGTGATGATCGCGACGGATCTGGTCCGGTTCGTCGCCTTGGCGAGCGTGCCCCTCGCGTACGGCCTGGGTGTGCTCTCCTACGGCCAGCTCCTGCTGGTCGCGGTGATCTCCGGGAGCGCCGGCATCGCGTTCGGCGCGGCGTCCGGCGCGTACCTGAGGCATCTGGTCCCCGGCGACCGCCTGCTGGTGGCGAACGGGCGGTTCGAGGGCACCGCCTGGGTGGCGACGGCGGCCGGACCGCCGCTCGGCGGCGCGCTGGTCGGGCTGCTCGGTCCGGTCGTCACCGTCACCGCCGACGCGGTGAGCTACCTGCTCTCCGCGCTGGCGGTACGCCGCATCCGGGCCGGCGACGTGGCGACGCCCCGGGCCGGTCGGGTACGCGGCGCCGACCTGCTCGCCGGCTGGCGGTTCATCCGCCACGACCCGGTGCTGCGGCGCCTGTTCCTCAACTCGGTGCTGGTCGGCGCGCTGATCACGGCCACCGTGCCGCTGCTGGCGGTGCTGCTGCTGGGCGAGTACGGCTTCCCGGCCTGGCAGTACGGCCTGGCGTTCGGCCTGCCGGCGCTGGGTGGGTTCGTCGGGGCCCGCCTCTCCCCGCGCCTGGTAGGGCGGTTCGGCGGGCATCGGGTCCTGACCGCGTCCGGCTGGCTGCGGTCGGTGTTCCCGCTCGGGCTGGCGTTCCTGCGGCCCGGCGTCGGCGGACTGGTCACCGTGATCGTGGTGGAGGCCCTGCTGATCGTGTGCATGGGCGTGTTCAACCCGCTCCTGGCCACCGAACGGCTGCGCCGCACCCCTCCGGACCGGACCGCCCGGGTGCTCGCCGCGTGGAGCGTCAGCAGCCGGCTCACCCAGGCCACGCTGACCGTGGCGTGGGGCGTGCTGGCCGCCGTGGTCGGCCCGCTGGCCGCGATCACCGTCTCCGGCGTGCTGCTGCTCGGCACCCCGCTCCTGCTGCCCGGGACGGACGCCTCGCGCCGGACCGCCCGTCCCGTGCCGGTCGGCTCCCCCGGGCCATGACGGCCGGCGGTACGCTGACCCGGCCGCGCGGCGGCCCACGTCCGCGCGTCCCGCCTCTCCGACGGAGGACCCGGTGACGCTGGCCGACCTGCTCGACATCGCCGACGGCACCGTGGACGACGATCCGTGGCCGCTGGTGCGGGAGCTGGCCGCCGGCGGTGACCCCGACCTGGCCTCGTCGGCGCGGGCCGCGTTCGAGCGGTACGTGCGCGAACGCAACTGGTACGGCCGGGACCTGCTCGCCCACGTCCTGGCCGGGCTGACCGGCGCGGACGCCTTCCCGCTGTTGCTGCGCGCGTTCGCCCGCCGCGACGAGGACGACGAGGACGGCGAGCAGCTCGGCATGGCGGTGGGCAGGGCCGCCCGCGCCGATCGCGCCGCCGCCCGAGCGGTCGTCCTGCCGCTGCTGCACGACCCCGACCCGTCGACGCGCCGGGCCGCGCTGTGGGCGCTCGACGACGTCTACGAGCCGTCCGACCTGGCGACACTGCGCGAGGCGCTCACCGATCCCGACCCGGAGATCCGGCGGACCGCGCTGAGCTCGCTGCCGGCCGTGGACACCGACCCGCAGGCGTACGCGCTGGTCCTCGCGGCGCTGCGCGACCCGGACGAGTGGGTCCGGCACCACGCCGTGCTGCGGCTCGCCTGGTCCGCGCCGCCGGCGGTGGTGGACCACCTGGTGCCGCTGGTCGCCGATCCGGCCCGGTGCGTGCGGTCGGCGCTGGGCCAGGCGATAGGCCGCCGGGCCGCCGACAGCGACCGGGTCCCGGCGGCGGACGCCGCGCTGCGCGTGCTGCTCGCCGACCCCGAGTCCGCGGTACGGGCCGGCGCGGTCCGCGGCCTCGGCCTGCTCGGCGTGCCGCTCGACCCGCTGCGGTCCCGGCTCGACGACCCGGACTGGTGGGTGCGGGCGGCCGTCGCCGGCGTCCTCGCCACCGGGCTGCGACGCTGGCCGGCGGGACGTCCGTTGCTGCGCGTGCTGAGCGAGGACACCGACGCGACCGTGCGGGCGACCGCGGCGGCGGCGTTGGGCGACACCGACGACACGCGGTGACTCCTCAGCGGGCCTGCCACATCTCCCGGGTCAGCTCGTACTCGACCTCGCCGTGCTCCGCGCCCGGCAGCGGCTCGTCCCACTCGGGGAAGTAGGTGCGGACGTAGCGCATGCCGACCGCCTCCATCACGCCCCGCGAGCCGGCGTTGACGGCCATCGTCTGCGCGATCACGCGGCGCTGCCCGACGGTGTCGAAGGCATGCCGCAACAGGCAGCGGGACGCCTCGCTGGCGAGGCCCTTGCGCCAGTGCCGACGGACGAGGCGGTAGCCCAGTTCCGCGACGGTGGGATCGTCGGGCTGGTCGGGCCCGTGCGCCGGCGGGAGCATCATCAGCCCGACGAACTCGCCCTCGTCCTCGCTCGCGGGCGCGACCGACTCGCGCCCGCAGTCGCCGGACCCGAACGCCATCCAGAAGCCCAGACCGTCGACCTTGGCCGCCTGGGCGATCCGCCGGGCGTGGTAGTCCGCCACCACGTCCCTGGGGTGCGGCCGGCTGAACAGGTAGCGGAGCACCTCGGCGTCGGAGTCGAGCCGCACCTCCAGTTCGAGGTGCCGGTCCGCCAGCGGAATCATCAGCAGGCGATCGGTGCGCAAGATCGGTTGGGGCATCCGGCCACGATGACACGGCCCCGCCCGCGTGGCGATCGTTTTCCGCCCCCGGCCGGCCCGCCTCAGCCGGCCGTCCTGACCGCCGCGACGGCGGCATGCGGCCGGCGGGTGTCGTCGCCGGGCCAATCCAGGCGCTCGACCTCGGCGAACCCGGCCCGCGCCAGCCGGGCGGAGAACTCGTCGACCGGCCAGCGGTAGGCGGTGGTGACCTTGTGGTCGAACGCGGCGACCTCGTCGCCGACGAAGATGCCGCAGACCACCGTCGCGCCCGGCGCGGTCACCCGGCGGAACTCGGCGAGCACCCCGTCCAGGTCGGGCGGCGGCAGGTGGATGACCGAACCCCAGGCCAGGATGCCGGCGGCGCTACGACCGGCGACCGGAAGCCGCTCCATCGCCCCGAACACGTACCGGCCGTCCGGGTGGGTGGACCGGGCGTGGGCGACGAACTCGGGCACGATGTCGAAACCCGTGGCGTCGCCGCCGAGGCGGCGGAGGAAGTCGGTGAGGTGCCCCGGCCCGCAGCCCAGGTCGAGCACCGGACCGGGCCGGCCGGTCAGGTGCCGCCGGATGAACGCGAGGTCGTCGGCGTGGACCTGCTCGCTCGTCCCGAACAGGTCGATGTAGAGATCGGCCACGGACGCGTACGCCCGCCGGACCTGGTCCGTCGTCACCCGACGACCCTACGGGTCAGCGCCGGCGCACGGAGGCCCCGGCGCGGAGGGCGCGCGGGATCTCCGCCACCTCGTCGACCCGCTCCAGCAGCCGGTCCCGCTCGTCGGCGGACGCGGGTGAGCGAAGTTCGACCTGGTAGGTGATGCCGGTGGAGGCCCAGCTCTGCGTGTCGAAGCCGCCCGAGGCGGTCACCCGCACCCCGTCGACGCGGATGCCGAGCGCGCCGGCCTCCCGGTAGACGTCGTTGAGCACGCAACCCGCCGCCGCGACGTGCAGCAGGTGGGCGCCGGTGAAGTCGGCGTCGACCGTCACGCCCTCCGGCGTCCAGCGGTGCGGGAACCGGACCACGTCGGCAGCGCTCGACCGGAGCGAGCCGGCGCCGACCACCACGGCGAACTGGTCCACGGCCTGCCCCGTCCCCTCGTGCCACATCGGACCGGGTCATTGTGCCCCGGCGCACCCGATCCGGCCAGACGCCGTTCCCACCTCACCGCCCCCGGTCGAGGGCCCGCATGGTGTGCGAGAAGCCGACCGTCTCGTGCCCGACCACCTCGACGAGGGCCGACAGCGCGACCAGGACGACCACGCTGACGAGCAGCGTCAGGCTTCGCCCGTCGGCCGGGTCGACCGGCTCGCCGGAGCCGAGCAGCCAGGCCAGGACAACGGCCGCCACCAGCGGAAGCAGCGAGACCACCAGCAGTGGCACGTGCGTCAGGTCGTAGGAGCGCATGAGCACGCTCCAGGTCACGAAGATCATGATGATGAGCGTCGCCACCGGGACGGCGAGCGCGAGCGCCACCCGGAGCACGGGAAGCTCGTGCTCCTCGACGGCGGCGGTGGCGACCCGCAGCCCGGCGCCGACGGCGGCGATGGCGCCGAAGATCGGCAGGTGCGCGTAGCGCCACCCGAACGTGCGGGCCGGCCACCGTTCGAGGATCGGTCGCGACGGCACCAGGAAGTAGGCCCACCAGAGCGCCGCGGCGAGCACCAGCCCGGAGGCGATGATCACGACGGCGGCCGGCGTCCATCCCCGGCTGCTGGTCAGGGCCGCCACGGCGGCGGTGGTGGCCGCGACGACCTCGCCGAGCGTGATGAGGGTCAGCAGGCTGAACCGTTCGGCGATGTGCCCGGCGTTCCACGGCGGGCTGCCCAGCCTCCGCTCCATCACGACCGGCGCGACCAGCTCGCCGAGCGCCAGCACGACCAGCAGCGCGATGATCACGGGAACGGGCAGCGGGAGCACCGCGGACAGCAGCCACCCGGTCTGCGCGACCGCGATCGCCACCGCGTAGGCGACGGCGATCCGCCGGTGCGCCTCGTCCTGCCGGGCCGCGCGCAACCACAGGGCGATGAGGGGTACGCGCATGACGACGTAGCCGACGACCAGGAGCAGGTTGTTCGGGCTGCCGCCCTCGGCCGTCGTGTCGAAGCTGACCGGGAGCCCGAAGGACAGCACGATCACGCCGATCATCTGGATCAGCGTCGCGGCGCGGAACAACGCGTCGTCGTTGTCGTACGAGGACGCGAACCAGGTGAAGTTCATCCACGCCCAGGTGATCGCGAAGATCGCGAACGCGTACGCGCCGATCGCCGGCCCGACATGGCCCTCGGTGATCTGGTGCGCGAGCTGCTCGGCCGCGACCGCGAAGGCCAACACGTAGGTCAGGTCGTAGAGCAGCTCCAACGGCGTGGTGGAGCGGTCCTTCTCGCCCGGGTCCCGGCCGGTCATCGGGCGCAACCGGTGGCGCAGCTCGTGCCTCAGTCGGGAGGACAGCTCGGACGCGTCCTCACTCATGTGACCCTCCCCGTGACACTGCGCGACCGCCAGATTCTATGGCCGCCGCAGCCGCGCCGGCGGGCATCCGCCGTCAGGGCAGCAGATAGGCACCGAGCCGACCGGCGAGCTGCTTCGGGTGGCTGAGCGCCACCGAGTGGCCGCCGTCCACCTCGTCCGGCGTGACGCCGAGCCGTTCCCGGGCCACCCGGCGCAGGAAGTCCGCCGGGAAGAACCGGTCCTCCCGGGCGACGAGCACCCTGGTCGGCACGTCGGGCCAGGCGTCCAGCGGCCAGGGCTCGTCGCCCTCGGCGCTGACCTGCTCCCGGGTGTGGGCGGCGGCCTCGGCCACGACGTCGGCCGGCACGCCGTTGTAGAACTGCTGCTCCTCGCTCAGCCCGTCGACACCCCGGTAGCCGGTCTCGGTCCACCAGTCGCCGGGCTTCTCCCCCGGCCTCGGGATCATCGGGGCGAGCAGGACGAGCAGCCGGACCGGCAGCCTCGCGGCGATCAGCGGCGCGGTGAACGCGCCGTAGGAGTGGCCGACCACGACGAGGTCCCGCCGGTCGCCGACCGCGTCGACGACGGCGCGGCAGAACGCGTCGAAGCCCGCCGAGCGGTCCTCGATCGGCAGCTCCGGCACCACCACGTCGTGACCGAGGTCGACCAGCTCCGGCACCAGGAGGTGCCAGTCCCAGGCACTGCCGCCGCCACCGTGGATCAGCACGAACGTCGCCATGCCCACCAGCCTCACATCCGGGTACGACAACTCGTCGACGGCGCTTCGGCGGTGATCTCTTGCGTCATACCGACCGGTTAGCCTTCCGTCATGCCGAGCGCCGAGCTGGACGAGCTGGTCGTCAAGGACGCCGAGGAGTTGCGCGCGTGGTTGTCGGCCCACCATGCCACGTCACCCGGCGTGTGGCTGGCGCTGACCCGCAAGGGCGGCACGGTCACCACGGTGACCTGGCAGCAGGCGGTCGACGAGGCGCTCTGCTTCGGCTGGATCGACGGGCAGGCCCGCAAGCGGGACGAGCACAGCTCCTGGATCCGGTTCACCCCACGCCGGGCGCGCAGCTCCTGGTCGCAGCGCAACGTCGCGCACGTGGCCCGGCTGGAGGCGGAGGGTCGGATGCGGCCCGCCGGCCGCGCCGCGGTGGAGGCCGCGAAGGCGGACGGGCGCTGGGAGGCCGCCTACGCGCCGCCGTCCGAGGCGGAGGCGCCGGCCGACCTGCTCGCCGCGATCGCGGCCGAGCCCGCCGCCCAGGCCATGTTCGACGTGCTCACCAAGACCAACCGGTTCGCGCTCATCTACCGCCTCAACGCGGTGAAGCGGGCGGAGACCCGGGCGCGCAAGATCGACGAGTTCGTGGCCATGCTGGCCCGCCACGAGACGTTCCATCCGCAGCGGGCGAAACCGCCGGCCGCACCGTGACGGGGAGGGCCGTGCCGTGCTCGGATCGGTGGACCACGCCGTCACGGAGCGCGATCGGGCATCGCGGTGGCGGCGTGTCGTCGGTTCACGGTCAGCAGGGCCACGGTCCAGGCGACCGGCAGGATGCCGGCGAACTCGCTGTCCAGGAGCCAGAAGACCTGCACCACCAACAGCTCCATCATCAGGGCGACCTCGAACAGGTCGGTGGCTGACCGGCCACGGGTCGAGCGCCACAGCCCGAGGACCGCGAGCACGAACGCGGTGCAGGCGAACGTCGCATAGATGACGTTGGGCAGGGTCGCGTTCCGGGACAGCAGCACGAGCGGTCGGCCCAGCGAGAACAGGGCGAACGACGCGATCGCCGGCGCGGTCCAGCGACGCAGCGACGGCCGCCGACAGAGGTCACCGAGCGCCGCCCGCCACCGCTCACGGATGCGCGTCGGCCATTCACCGCCCGTCGGCGAGCCGGGGTGGCCGTCGGCCGTCCGCTGCGCCGCGTTGACGAGTCGCTCGCGTTCGCTCAGGGGCCGGCGGTGGACGCCGAGCCGTACCACGGCGTAGGTCGCGACGAAGACGGCGTAGATGATGGCGGCGACGGGTTCGTAGAAGTAGTTGTTGTCGGCGGTGAGGAACTTGCCGACCTCGTCGATGAACAGGCCGAAGCCGGCTCCGGCCACGACGGCGGCGGCGTTTCGCACCGCGATGCCGATGAACAGCATGGACATCAGGTGGGCGGCGAGCATCCCGAGGCCGCCCCACAGCACGTGCGCGACGTGCAGCCCGCCGCCGCCGACCTGCGGATAGCCGGTCAGGTGCAGGAACGCCCGGGTCACCAGGATGGTGAGCACCGCGGCGACGAGAAACAGCGTGAAGCGGTCGGCGCCGCCCTCGTCCCGGACCAGTCGATGCGCCCAGGGCCGACGCACCCGGGTCGGCAGCGGGTCGTCGGCGGCGGGGGACGCGGGCAGGGTCACGCCCTCATCCTGGCCGGCGGCCAGGCCCCGGTCATCCGGATGAACTCCCCGGTCGTCCCCCATGCCACCCACTAGGGGCGGCCGGCCGGAGTGGATCGCCTCGTCCACGACGCCCCGCGGCCGGTCGGGCGGCGGATGGTGGGCCGCCCGACCAGCCGCGGCCGCTACTCGGCGCGCAGCGCCACCGCGGTCCTCGTGCGGGCCGCCCACCCGGCCGGCAGGAGCGCCCCGAGCAGGGCGATCAGCGGACCGCCCAGCGCCAGCGCGGTCAGCGTGCCGGGCCCGTACACGTCGAGCAGCGCCCGCGGCAGGTGCAGGCCGCCGCTGGCCGCCATCGCGGGGACGACGTACCGCTGCAGCGCCATGCCGGCCGGCACGCCGAGAAGGCCACCGAGCAGGCCGACCCCGGCGACGGACGCGACCACCATGGCGATCGTCTGCCCCGGGGTCATGCCGAGGGCCTTGTGCACGCCGAGGTCGTGCACCCGGTCGCGCAGGTCGAGCACCAGCATGTTGAGCACGCCGAGCGCGGCGACCGCGATGAGCAGGAGCGTCAGTGTGGCGGTGAGTCCCTGCACGACCAGCAGGAGCGGGTCGGTCCCGACGCCGGCCGGGCTGGCGGTGAGGCCGTCGCCGGCCAGCGCGTCGGTCAGGGTCGCCGCGTAGTCCCCCGCGTCGGTGCCTCCGGTGAGCGCGATGCGGTACTCGCCCGGCGGCCCCAGGTCCGGAACCGTCCCGGCGGTGGTGAACACGGCGCTGCCGGACTCGAAGACCTCCCCGACGACGCGCAGGCGCACCGGCGCGCCGTCGTCGACCCGCACGGTGAGGAGGCCGCCCGGCCGGGTACCGGTGGCGTTCAGCAGGGGCGTACTCACGACCGCCTCCCCGGGGGCGGCGAACCAGCGCCCGGACACCATCTCGAAGCCGTCCCACTCGGCGTCGCCGACGATCCCGCTGACCCGCACCGGGTCGCTCACACCCGCCACCGTCCCCGGCGCCTGCGTCACGCCGTACCCCGCTCGGGTGCCCTGCTGCGACCGGATGGTGGCCAGCACCGCCACGGGGTCGGCGGTGGAGGCGGCGGGCGGGCCGTCGGGGCGTGGGCCGCCGCCGAGCGTGGCGCCCACCGTGACGTCCGCGGCGTTCTGGTCGAGCGCGGTCTGGATCCGCAGCAGCGAGGCGCCGAGCCCGGTCGCGAACGTGACCGCCGCGGCGCCGGCGGCGACCGCCAGCAGGATCGCGGTCGTGCGGACCGGCGCGGCGAACGGGCGGGCCAGGCCGAGCCCGACCGGGCGGGGCACGGGCAGTTTCGCCGCGAGCCGGCCCGCGCGCCGGCCGCGCGGACGCCGCGACACCCGGCCGTGGGCGATCGCGTCCACGGTGGGCAGCCGCCCGGCGCGCAACCCCGCCGACCAGGCGCTCGCCGCCACCACCGCCAGGACCCCACCGGTGGCGAGGACCGTCACCCACCAGGCGATCACCGCGTTCGCGGAGCCGTAGAGCTGTTCCGTCTCGGCCAGCACCGGCAGCGCGACCACGTTGCCGACGACGGCGCCGGCCAGGGCGCCGACGGTGGCCGGAAGCAGGGCCTGCGCGACGTAGGCGCGCACGACCCCGGCCGGGGTGCAGCCGAGCGCCTTGAGGATGCCGATCCGGCGGGTGGCGGCGCCGACCGTCCCGGCGACCACGGTGCCCACGACGAGCACCGCCATCACGATGCCCAGCAGGGCGAACGCGACGAGGAACGGCACGAAGACGGCCGCGTCCTCGACCGCGCGCTGCCGGACGTCGAGCCAGGAGCGGGTGCCGGCGACGGCGCCGGCCGGCAGTCTCGCGGTCACCGCGTCCCGACCGGCCGCCACGTCGGTCGGGGCGTCCGCGGCGGCGAGGCGGTAGAGCATCTGGTACGCGGGCGGGGCGCCCGGTCTGGCGAGCGCGGCGACGGCGGACGGCAGCACCCAGGCGCCGGCGGTGGCGCTTACCGACCGGGCCTCGCCGACGACGGTGAGCACCGTGCCGCTGGCCGTCGTCACCCGGCTGCCGGGCGGCATGCGTACCGCTCCGCCGCCCAGCACGATCTCGTCCGGGCCGCTCGGCCACCGGCCGGCGGTCACCTCGACCCGGTCCACGGCGCCGCCGGGGTCGGGGCGGCCGGCGACGGTCAGCGGCGGCATCGGCATCCCTTCCGGCCCGCTGACCGTGAGGACCAGCAGCGGGTACGGGCCGGCGGCGGCCGCCACGCCGGGAGCCGCCGCCGACGCGGTGAGCTGTGCCGGGGTGGCGGCGCCCGGCTGCGTCTGCACGGTCAGGTGCGCGCCGCGCTGGGTGACGAACGCGTCGTCGAACGGCGCCCGGGACGCGACGAGCAGCCCGGCGCCGAGCACGGACGCGGTCGTGGCGGCGGCGGCCACCATCCCGACGACGAGGGTCTGCACCCGACGGCGGCGTACGCCGGCGCGGATCACCCGCCCGAGGCCGCTCACCTGTCCTCCTCGACGCGGCCGTCGCGCAGGCGGACCACGCGGGTCGCGCACGACTCGGCCAGCCGCAGGTCGTGGGTGACCAGGACGACGGTCTGCCCGTCGCCGTGCAGGTCGGCGAGCAGGCGTCGGACGTCCTCGCCGGCGGCGGTGTCCAGCGCCCCGGTCGGCTCGTCCGCGAGCAGCAGCGCCGGCCGGTTGACCAGGGCGCGGGCGACGGCGACGCGTTGCCGTTCACCACCGGATAGCCGCCCCGGCGCGGCGGTCGCGTGTCGGGTGAGGCCGAGGAGGTCCAGCAGCCGGTCGGCCTGTTCCCGGGCCGCGCGCCCCGGGGCACCGGCCAGTTGGGCGGGCAGCAGCACGTTGTCCCGCACGGTCAGGTCGTCGAGCAGGTTGAAGAACTGGAAGACCAGTCCCACGTGGGCGCGGCGGTAGCGGGCCGAGGCCGCCTCGCCGAGCCGGTCCACCCGGGTGCCGGCGACGGTCACCGTGCCCTCGCTGGGCCGGTCCAGGCCGGCGATCAGGTTGAGCAGTGTGGACTTACCGCTTCCCGACGGGCCGAGCACGGCGACGGACTCGCCCGGTCGCACGGTCAGCGACACGTCGCGCAGGGCGGGCGGGCCCTCGTCGTACCGGCGGGTCACCCCGCGTAGCTCGATCACCGGGTCGGTCATGGCGTCGTCCCCCTCGTGTCTGCGCCGGTCGTCCGGGCGGTGACGACGCTAGGTGCGCCCGTGGGACGCGGTCGTCGGTCGGGCGGCGCAACCGCCGTCCCTCCGGGGGTGGATCCTCGTTCCGGGTCATCCCTGCGATGTAGTCGATCTGCACACCGTGGCTGACGCCCCGGCCGGCGGGAAGCGGCGAGAATGGGTCGGTGCGGAGCATCACGGCGGTGGGGCCGCCACCGAGGCCGGGCTGGCGGGCGTTGCTGCTCGACGGCGTGCTGGCCGCCGCGCTGGGCTTCGTGTCCTTCCAGGCCGCCACCGACGACGTGGCGGACAACCCGGTGCCGCCGCCGCTGCCTCCGCTGCTGCCGCCGCCGGAGGCGACGCCGGCACCGCCGGGCTCGGTCCTCGGCGCGCTGCTGCTGGTCTTCGTGCTCTGCGCGCCGCTGGTGCTGCGCCGTCGCTATCCGCTCACCGTGCTCTGGGTGACCATGGCGGCCGCGTCGCTGGTGCTGGTGACCGGCGGGGAGCGGCAGCCGAACGTCTACCCGTGCGTGGTGCTGGCCTGCCTCGTCGCCGTCTACAGCGCCGCCGCACACACGCCGTACCGGTCGGCGGCGCTGGCCACCGTCGCGGTGGCCGCGCTGCTCGTCGCGGTCCTGCGCGAGTGGATGTCGGTCACGGTGCCCGGGGAGTACCTTCCGTTCGTCCTGTCGGCGCCGCTGGTGGCCGCCGCCGGCGGGCATCACGTGTGGCGACGGCGGGCGGGTGAGGACCGGCGGCGCCTCGACGCCGAGGCGCGGGCGCGCGAGGCGGCCTTGCGGGAGGCGGTCGCCGGTGAGCGGGCGCGGATCGCGCGTGAGCTGCACGACGTCGTGACGCACCACGTGAGCGTGATGGTGATCCAGGCCGGCGCGGCCCGGTCGGTGCTCGCCACCACGCCGGGGCAGGCGCGGGAGGCGCTGCTCGCGGTGGAGGCGACGGGCCGGTCGGCGTTGACCGAGCTGCGGCACGTGATGGGCCTGCTGTCCGGGTCCTCGCCGGACGGGCCGGAGGACCCGCAGCCGGGGATCGAGGGCCTGCCGGCGCTGGTCGGGCGGATGGACGGCGTCGGGGTGCCGGTGCGGCTGACCGTCTCCGGCGACCCCCGGCCGCTCAGCCCCGGCGTCGGGCTGGCCGCCTACCGGGTGGTCCAGGAGGCGCTGACGAACGTGGTGCGACACGCCCCCGGGGCGGTCGCCGCGGTGACCGTCGAGTACTCCCCCGAGGCCCTGCGGATCGAGGTCCGCGACGAGGGGCCCACCGAACCGGTCGCGGCCGGCCCGGCCGGCGCTGCGGGTGGGCGCGGGTTGATCGGGCTGCGGGAACGGCTCGCGGTCTACGGTGGGACCCTGCGCGCCGGGGCCGAGCCCGGCGCCGGTTTCCGGGTCGAGGCGTCTATTCCGTGGGAGGCGTCGTGACGGTGCGCGTGGTGGTCGCCGACGACCAGGCGCTGGTCCGCACCGGTTTCCGGATGATCCTCACCGCCGGAGGGATCGACGTGGTGGCCGAGGCCGCACACGGCGGGGAGGCGGTCGAGGCGGTCCGCCGCACCCGCCCGGACGTGGTGCTGATGGACGTTCGCATGCCCGAGCTCGACGGCCTGGAGGCCACCCGCCGCATCCTCACCGGCGCCGCGGCGGCGCCACGGATCATCATCCTCACCACGTTCGACCTGGACCGGTACGTCTACGCGGCGCTCACCGCCGGAGCCAGCGGCTTCCTGCTCAAGGACGTGTCACCGGAGCACCTGGTCGCGGCCGTGCGCCTGGTCCGCGACGGCGACGCGCTGCTCGCCCCGACGATCACCCGCCGGCTGGTCCGGCGCTTCGCGCGCAGCGACCCCCACACGGCGTCGCTGCACCGCGACCTGGCCACGTTGACGCCGCGCGAGACGGAGGTCCTGCGCCTGCTGGCCCGTGGTCTCAGCAACGCCGAGCTCGCGGCCGCGTTGCACCTGTCCGAGGCGACGGTGAAGACCCACGTCGCCCGCATCCTCGGCAAGCTCGGGCTGCGCGACCGGGTGCAGGCGGTGGTGGTCGCCTACGAGACGGGCCTGGTCAGCCCGGGCTCGCCCGAGGACTGACGCCCGGCGTCGACGGCTGGGCGGACCACGAGCGGCCCCCGACGGCCCAGCGCCCACACGGTGAGCGCGAAGCAGCACAACGCCGCTCCGGCGATCGTGATCGCGGTCCAGCCGCCGATGGCCCACAGCGTGGTCGCGGCGGCGGAGCCGGCGGCCGCGCCGACGAAGTTGCTGGCGGCCAGCGCCGTGTTGAGCCGGCTGCGGGCGTCGTCGGAGAGGGCGAACAGTCGCGCCCGGTTGAACAGCGCCTGGGTCTGGAGCGCCACGTCGACCATGACGACCGCGACGACGACGAGAACCACGGAACGGCCGGCGACCGCCGCGACGGCGAAGGCGGCGAGCGCCAGCGCCCAGGCCGCCCCGGCGGCCGGGAGCGACCAGCCGCGATCGTGCAGCCGGCCGCCGCGCAGTCCGGCGAGGACACCGGCGAGGCCGGCCAGGCCGAACAACCCGATCACCGGCGCCGGGTAGCCAAATGGTGGGCCGCTGAGCAGGAACGTCAGCGCCGTCCAGAACAGCGAGAACGTGGCGAAGCCGGTGGCGGCCAGGACCAGCGTCCACCGGACCGCCCGCTCCCGCGCGACCACCGCGCCGACCGACGCGACGAGCCGCGGGTACGCCAGGCGCGTCCGCGGCGGCAGCGGGGGGATCGCGCGGTGGAGCAGGACCGCGAGCAGGATCGCGACGACCGCGGCGACGACGAAGATCGCCCGCCACCCGGCGACGTCGGCGACCAGGCCGCTGATCGTACGGGAGGCGAGGATGCCGGTGAGGGTCCCGGAGCCGACGACGCCGACGACGCGGCCACGGTGGTCGTCACCGGCGAGGTCCCCGGCGAGCGGGGTGAGGACCTGCCCGGAGATCGTCGTCAGGCCGAGCACGCCGAGGGCGGCGAGGAGCATGCCGATCGACGGCGCCCACGCGCACAGCAGCAGCGCGGCGGCCGAGAAGGTCAGCATCAGCGGGACGAACCGGCGGCGGTCGAGGACGTCACCGAGCGGCACGAGCAGCAGCACGCCGACGGCGTACCCGATCTGCGTCGCGGTGACCAGCCAGCCGGCCGTCGCGGTGGCGCTGCGCAGGTCACCCGCGATGAGGCCGAGCAGCGGCTGGGTCCAGTACAGGTTGCCGACGGCCGCTCCGGCCGTCGCCGCGAACAGGAACGTCAGCCGGCGGCTCAGTCGCCCCGGCGGCGCCCTGCGAGCAGTGGCCACCTCGCCACGTTACGGCTCCCGGCGCGCGGACAAACAGCTTGCCCGGTCGTCTCCCGGAGCGCTTGACTGCGCTCCATGTCCGATCCTTCACCGGTCTTCGTCGCGGGCACGGGTCGTTCCGGGACGTCCCGGCTCGCCGACGTCATCGGCGAGCATCCGCTGATCCACCGGATCCCGATGGAGACCAGGTTCCTCGTCGACCCGGGCGGCCTGCGGGACCTGGCCGACGCGCTCACCCACCGGTACGACCCGACCGTCGGCGAGGACGCCCTGCACCGGCTGAGCGACATGCTGACCGTCCGGGTGCCCGGCCGGCGGGACGACCGCGGCAAGACGGTCCCCGAGCTGGTCGGCGTGCGGCGCTACCGGGACGCGGTGCAGCGGCTCTGGCCCCGGCTGGTCGCGCACGCCTACGACGAGCCGGCGCCGGCCGAGGGTTTCGGCGACGGTGACCGGCCGGCGGGACCGTTCGGCACGCCCGTCCGCCGACGGGTCGTACCTGGGTTCTTCGACGACCGGGGTGAGTTGCTGGGCGTCCTGCGGGGCCTGGTGGACACGCTGTTCGGCGGCGCGGCCGCCGACGCGGGCAAGCCGACCTGGTGCGAGAAGACACCGTTCAACCTGCTGTGCATGGACTTCCTCTGGGAGCTGGTGCCCGACGCGACGATCGTGCATGTCACGCGTCACCCGGTCGCGGTGCTGGCCTCACATCTGGCCCAGCCGTGGGCACCGTCCACGGTCGACGGGGCGCTCGCCTACCTCGTACCGATCTATCACCGATGGCTCACCTGGCGGGACACGGCGGATCTGGCGGGCCGGCGCTACGTCGAGGTGCGGGCGGAGGATCTGGCGGCCGACTGGCCCGGGCAGCGGCGCGCCCTGTTCGCGCGGCTCGGGGTGGACGACGTCACCACCCGGTCGACGTTCCAGGCGCACCGGCTGGCCCACCGCGACCACCAGTTCGACACCGGGACCCGCGAGCGGATCGAGGCGGCGCTTCACCGGATCGTCCCGGCGATGGGATACGAGTGACGCGGGTGACGACCAGGGTAGTGTTCGCCACAGCCGACCGGTCGGACGAGGGGCAGACGTGAGCGACTGGAATGACAAGATCATCGCTGAGTTCCGGGCCAACGGTGGCAGGGTGGGCGGCCAGTTCGCCGGCGCCCCGCTGCTGCTGTTGCACACCGTCGGCGCCAGGAGCGGCAAGCCCCGGGTCAACCCGATGATGTACCAGGAGCTGGACGGCGGCTACGCGGTGTTCGCGTCCAAGGCCGGCGCGCCCACCAATCCCGACTGGTACCACAACCTGCTCGCCGAGCCGAATGTCACGGCGGAGATCGGCACCGACACGATCGACCTGGTCGCCCGGGTCGCCGACGGCGACGAGCGGGAGCGGATCTGGGACGCGCAGAAGGCGGCATACCCGGGCTTCGCCGACTACGAACGGAAGACCAGCCGGCAGATCCCGGTCGTCGTGCTGGAGCCCGCACCCTAGTGCGGTACGTGTCCAGAGCGCCGCGACCGCCGCTGGACGACCTGACCGACGATGTCTACTTCCTGGACGGCTCGCCGCCGTACGCCCGGTTGATGTTGCCGCCGATGCCGGGGGCGTTCCTCATCGTGAACCTCGGAGCGCCGTTCCGCATCCGTGCCGGCGCCGACACGGAGCCGGCGGAGTACGCGGACGGCTGCGTGGTCACCACGCCCACCCGCGCGGTGGAGTTCGGCTACCCACCCCGGACCCGGTCCGTCGGCGTGCACGTCAAGCCGTGGGGGCTGGCACCGTTCCTGCCGATGCCGGCGGTCGAGCTGTGCGACCGGCCGGTGACATTGGAGCAGGTCTGGGGCCGCTCCGCCGTCGCCGGGCTGCGTGACCGGCTGGCCACGGCGGGCGGCCCGTGGGAGATGCTGACGCTGCTCGAGGAGGAGCTGGCGCGACGGCTGCGCGACGCGGCCGGCCTGGCACTGGTGCGCCAGACGAGCGGCGTCATCGCGGCGACCGGTGGGGCGGCGGCGATCGGCGACCTGAGCGTGGCGGCCGGGGTCAGCAGCACCCATCTCGCGCAGCGGTTCAAGCAGCTCGTCGGCGTCACGCCGAAGCGGCTGGCGCGCACCTACCGCTTCGCCGCCACGGTGTTCGCGATCGACCCCGCCGGGCCGGTCGACTGGGGGGATCTCGCCGGCCGCGCCGGCTACTTCGACCAGGCCCACTTCGGTCACGACTTCCGGGCGTTCACCGGGCTCACGCCGACCCGCTACGTCGACGTCCGGCGCCGGTTCCTGCGCGAACATCCCGGTCACGTGCTGGACGGCTGGCCGCTGCCGCTCGATTGATTTCCTACAAGAGCCGCACGTCGCGGACCGCTAGTTTAAGGGAATTCCCCGGCAGAGGAGCGCGATGTGGGCGCGGTCGTGATGTACAGCTCGGTGTCGGTGGACGGCTTCGTCGCGGACGAGAACGACCAGCCCGGACCGCTGTTCGACTGGTTGTCCGGCGGCGACGTCCCGTTGGACGACAGTGGCGCGTTGACGGTGTCGCAGACGTCCTACGACTACACCC
Source organism: Micromonospora sp. NPDC051300 (assembly GCF_044455315.1). NCBI lineage: Bacteria > Bacillati > Actinomycetota > Actinomycetes > Micromonosporales > Micromonosporaceae > Micromonospora > Micromonospora sp. NPDC051300. The sequence goes on from NZ_JBITEP010000019.1 coordinate 86,190, forward strand.
GGCCCTACTGGGACGCGATCGGGGTGACTGTCGTCGGCCGCCGCGTCTTCGACCTGACCGACGGGTGGGACGGGAAGCCGCCGGGCGGGATCGCGCACGTGGTCGTCGTGACGCACCGGCCGGCGCCCGAGGGCTGGGACCCCGGGGCGCCGTTCCACTTCGTCGACGGCGTCGAGGCGGCGGTGACCAGGGCGCAGCAGCTCGCGGGCGACCGCGTGGTCGAGGTCGCCGCCGGTGACGTCGGCGGTCAGGTGTTCGCCGCGGGCCTGGTCGACGAGGTACGCATGGACGTCGTACCTGTCGTGTTCGGCTCCGGCAGGCGCTACTTCGGGTCGGTGAGCGCGCCGCATCTGCTGACGGATCCGGAGGTGGTGATCCGGGGCAACCGGGTGCTGCACCTGCGCTACCGCGTACCGCGTTGAGCGGGGCGTCAGCGCGCCCGGATCTCCCAGGCCGGCCGCCGCGGCTCGTCGTTGCGCACGACGACGTCGGCGCTCTCGACCGGGCGGTCCGTGGCGGCGTAGAGCCGCTGGGCGGGAAGGTAGCGCTCCCGCCAGCGCCGCTCGACGTCGGCCCGCGACGACACCCGGCGCTCCCGCACCACGGCACGGGCGACGAGCCGGTCGAGCGCGACCGACACGAGGACGCGCAGCTCCCACCGGTCGACGAGTTCCGGGCGCAGGAGGAAGACGCCGTCGAAGACCAGCACCGCGTCGACCGGGGCCGTCCGGGTCTCGGCATCGTCGTGAACCGCGGGCCGGAAACGTCGGTCCCCGCCCGGGCCGAGCGGATCGAGCAGCAACCGGTTCAGTGCCCCGTGGTCGTGGGCGTCGAGGTAGCAGCCCTCCGCCGAGAACTCCCCCCGCCGGTAGCGCCGCTCCCGGGGAACGAGGAAGTCGTCGACAGTCGCCCGGACGACGTGCCGGCCCCGCGCGCGCAGGACACCGGCCAGCTCGTCGGCGAGCGTGGTCTTGCCGGCGGCGGGCGGCCCGTCGACGGCCACCCGGGTCGGGTGCCCGGCGGTCACGCGTTCGACCGCGTCGGCCAGGTCGCGGAGCAGATCGTCGCGGGTGCCGTACACCATGTCGTCACTCCTGTCTGAGCGCGAGGCTCAGTTGCGCGCCGAGCTGCCGGAAGCCCAGCGCCCGCGCCACCCGCCGCGACGGTTCCGGCCGGGCCCGCCACTGCGGCAGGAGTCCGTTCGTCAGCGCGTCGACGACCGCCGCCGAGGCCACCGCGCGCGCCAGCCCGCGCCCACGCCGGTCCGCCCGGGTGAGCACGCCCAGGTGGGCCACCCGCCCCGGCCAGCGCCGGTAGCCGGCCGCCGCGAGCACGTCGGCCCCCCGGCGCACGACGAACACCGGCGAGGTGACGTCGGCCAACCCGCACTCGTCGGCGTCGTCCGCCGGCACGGCGGCCAGCAGCGCGGCGACATCGGCCGGCGCCCCCGGGACCACGGACACGTCACCGGACGCCGGCCGGAACCGGGGCTCGTCGAGGTAGGCCAGGCTCGCCGGCCCGAGCACCCCGGCCACCGGCAGGAGAGCGCGCAGCCGACCGGCGTCGGTCAGCTCCGCGACGGGCAGCCGCCGCAGCGCCGCACGCACCGTCCCCACCAGACCATCCGACGGTACGGTGACCACGGCGGCGCCGCCCAGCACGACGATCCCGACCCAGCCCGGTGGACAGAGCCGCGACCCGGCCGAGGCGGCCACCTCGACGCCGCCCCCGGCGGGAAAGGCCATCGGCACGCCGGTCAGGTCGAGCCACGCCGCACGGGCGCGAGCGAGCAACGGGTCACCGGCCATGACCGCATCCTCGCGCCCGGCCCGGCGCTCCCGCCAGTTCTTTCACCGCAGCCACCCCAGGAAGCGGCGGTGCAACGCCGCGGGTCGAATCAGACCTGTCAGCATGACGTCCGTGGATCACTACGGGCTCTTTCGGCGAGCGGCGACCGACGCGGGCTTCACCGAGACGGAGACGGCGACGTTCGCCGAACTGCTGCGCTTCGCCATCTCGACACGTCAGCAGCACAACGGCGACCTCGCGGCGCACTCTCGGGATCTGCCGCCCCTGCGGCCCGCCGACCTGCTCGTCGGCCAGGCCGGCGGCGTGCCGCAGCTCCCGGTCGGCATGCCGTGGCCCACCGACCCGGAGGGCTACCCGCTGCCGTTCATCGCGTCCTTCGACTGCGCCGCGCTGCCGCGGGTCGAACGTCTGCCGCTACCGTCGGACGGCTCCCTGCTGGTGTTCCTGCATCACGAAGAGGACTACGACACCTGTGAGCGCAGCGACGAGCAGCAGTACGGGCGGCTGCTTCACGTGAGGGCCGGTACGGAGACCGCGGCGCATCTGTCGGCTGGCCACGCTGCTCATCCCTACTACGCGGACCGTGACTTCATCGCCCCCGAGCAGGACCTTTTCGCTGTCGTCCACGCCGCCCTGCCCTCGTGGTTGACCGCGGAGGATGCGGACCTGTCCGCCTTTCAGCAGAAGCTGGCGCGCGACATGCCGCATCGTCGGGAACTGTGTGCCCTGGTCGACCAGCTCTGGCCGACCGCCAGCTCCGCCGCCTTCCAGTTCGGCGGCTACTCGTGGCACACCGGTGGCGTGTCCTACAGCAACCTGTACGACGATCCTGAGCTAGAGATGGCAGAGAAGAAGCTTCGAGGCCGCCTGGCCGGCATGGACCGCGCCCAGGAGGCATTCCTCGTGGAACAGGAGTTGCAGCGGGTCCGCCGGGAGTGGCTCCCGTTGGTGCAGTTCGAGACTCGTGACGACGTCTACTTCGGCCGCTTCATGATCCGTGTCGAGGACCTCGCCGCCCAGCGGTTCGACCGCGCCGTCTCCTGGACCGAGTTCACCGAGTGAGCGCCGATGTGCGGAAGGACCGACCGCGAGGCGGAGCGTAGGGTGCCGGTGTGGCTGATCAGGTCGGCGTGAAGTGGGTCGTTTCGGGTGGTTCCTTTGTCGAGCGGCTCGTTTGTCATAGCCGGTTGCCACTGAACGCTGGACTCGATTCCGCCCGGCCTGCGGTCCACGTGTGGGAGCTTGGATCTGGCGGGCTTCGGGAACATGGCATCATCGATGCCGGCCCCGACGCCTATCCGCCGGAGGCGTGGAAGCGCCACGGGCTGGCCCCTTCGGTAGCTTGGCATCCGCATGAGCCCAGCCTGGTGGTAAGTGGCGCGGCAGGGCTGCAGAGTTGGACCCTGGGCGGCCTCTTCGTCACGGCCGAGGTCCCTCCGAACGCTGCCTATCGTGATGTCGCGTTCAGCCCGGACGGACGAACGTTGTGGGCGTCGCCATCGTCCTCGCTCGACGAGGACGAGGCTTGGCAGAGATCGGATGCCCTGGACCTTGTCACGGGCGCGTTGCGGGTCGGCCCGCGCTGGGACACCGGAGTCGTCGAGCATCCGGGCGGCAATCTCGTGGTGACGCTGTCCAGCGACCAGGGGGCGACCGATGTGCTTTTCGCCCGGCCGGACGACGCCGTTCCGGCGAGCATGCGGATCCTCCGGCACGCGATCATCCTCGACGCGGACGGCTACACGGCGCCAGTCGTCTCCGACGACGGGCGATACCTGGCGGTCCGAGGAAATGCCTACGTCCAGTCCCTGGACGTCTTTGAGTTCCCCACGATGCGCAAGGTGCTGCACACGACCTTCGGCCAGCCCCACCCCGGCTACCCATATCCACCCGACTGGCTGGAGGAACAAGCCCGCTGGTCCCGCCACAACGTCGCTTTTGCGCCCGGCTCGGGAGTCATTCTCGTGGGAACACCTCAGGGGAACATCGTCCAGATCGATCTCGACAGCGGGAGGGCATCGGAACACCACGTCACCCTTGAGCCGATCAGCGCCCTGGCCGTCATGTCGACGGACCAGCTGGTGGTCGCCGACCGGTCAGGACAACTGGCGATCATGGACGCGCCGGCAGACGCGGGTCGCAACGTCGGGTCAGCCGGTGCGGCGGTTGCCCGGGCACGAGTCGAGGAGTTCGTCGCCGCCGCCACCGAATTGCCAACTGACGCCGACCTGGACGCGAGCCTCGTCCGTCACGATGGCCAGCGCACCTGGAACTCCGACGACCTCGAGACGGTGACCACGGCCGAGGATGCCGATCCGACCTGGCTCCGCCTGCAGAGCGCGATCAATACCCACCGTCAGGAACACGGCGAACACCAACCAATCGTTACGCCGGATGACACGGCTCACTGATGAAGGTGCGGCGATGGCGATGAGGGCGTATCGCGAGCTGACCGGCGACGAAAAGGCCGTTTGGGACCGATTCGACGCGGCATTCGACTTCCGCCCCAGCATGCGCCACTACCCGGCGATCACCGAACCGGCTCCATTGGTCACCTGGAGTCTGAGTGGCCTCGACGACGATCCGGAATATGTGCGCCTGGATCGCCTGGTCGAGGTCGTGCACGCCGGGATCACGGCTGTAACGGGCACCAGTTCGATCCTGTGCCTGGACTGGCAGCACCTCAGTTACCAGGTCTGGCCCGGCCTCGTCGGGCCAGAGAACATCAACCCAGCTGGCCGGCGCGGCTGGCCGTTGTCGCCCTATCCCGACGGCGACTACTCCATATACCTCGCCGAGGACTTCCGGTTCGGAACTTTCGGCCATCCATGGGAGCTGTCGCTGTGTGTGTTCGGCGGTGACCTGCTGGACGTGGTCGAAGTCGATCTCCACAACATCCTCGGGAAGGTTATGAGACGCGACGGCCGTAGTCGGCCGCAGGAACGCCGAAACAGCTGACCGGCTGGTGCTCGTGAGCGAGGTGGATCATGGGTGCTACCTACAGGAACTCCACCATGTCGTCCGGTTGTGCCGGTGCTCCGTCTAGCGCTTGATGCAGGCAAGATGGATCGATGGTGATCGTCAGACGGTTCGACAACGCCGATGCCTCTGCCGTGGCGAGCCTCATCGAACGCTGCCTACGTGAGGTCAACAGTCGTGACTATCCGAGCGAGGTGATCGAGCGGATGTGCGAGCACTTCACCGAACATCGCATCAAGAGGCTCGCCACACAACGGCAGATGTTCGTCGCCGAAGCAGACGGGATCGCCGGCACCGTCTCCCGTGACGGCAACAAGGTCTACACCATGTTCGTGCACCCCCGGGCCGTCGGCCACGGCATAGGACGGCTCCTCATGCGCCACATCGAGGCGCTGGCCCTGATCGACGGCTACGACCACATGGAAACCGGCGCGAGTATCACCGCGCACGACTTCTACCGCCGGCTCGGCTACATCGACGTCCGATCCACCGAGACAGACTTTGGCTTCAACTACATCCTGCGCCGCGATCTGCCCTGAGGGGGACGGCCACCAACTCGGACGGCGGGTGCGCGCTCATGCCGCTGATGGCGCGCGGCCAACAAGCGGGACCGGGCTGTCGGTCCGGCGTCGATCAGATCGCCTGCCGTGGCGCGCCTGGCCGCAGCGCGTCGAGGTCCCGTTCGGCGAACTGCCGATGGTGCCACTCCTCGTTCAGGACGATCAGCAGGCACTCGCGTACCGGGAAGCTTTCCGGCGGCGGCCAGCCGGCCCCCTCGACGGGCTCGGTGTGGCCGGCCAGGGACTCCTCGGTCAGGCCGTCGACCACCGTGCGCACGGTGGCCATCCGGTCGCGGCGCAGCGCCAGGACCTCCTCGAGCGAGGGACGGGCCTCGCGGTCCCGCGGGACCCCCGGGGTGCCCGGCATCTCGTCCCACGGCAGGTCGAGCGGGTCCCACGGCGAGGGGTCGCCCAGGATTGCCCGCCGTACCCACGCGTCGGTGGCGAACACCAGGTGACGCAGGGTCTCGATGAACGACCACTCGCCGTCCACCGACTCGTGCAGTAGCCCGGGTTCCAGGCCGCGAGCCCGCTCGACGGTGCCGTCCCAGAGTCGCTCGACGATGCCCCACGCCTCCCGGAAGCCGTCAGGGTCGGCGGGGCGCATCCTGGCCCGGTCGGGGTCGCGCCGGTCGAGCTCCGCATGGACCAGAGACGCGACGTCGACCCCGTTGACCACAAGGTTCCGGATCTCACCGTCGATGCGGACGTCAACCATCTCGACGCCGCGCATGACCGCCCCACTCAGGTCGACGCCGCGGAACCGGGCGTGGGAGAGGTCGACGGCACGGAACTCGGCATCGGCCAGGTTGACCCGCGCGAAACGCGAGCCGCTGAGGTTGTCCCCGGTGAAGTCAGCCATGGCCGGACCCTAGCCCCGCCCCGCGACAGGCCTCGTACCGAGCGCGGCCCAGACAAGTTTCACTCTCCACGCCGTCCCATCGACATCCGGACATGCCGCTGGCCGCACGCCCGATCGGCGTCCGTTCGTCCCGACGATCGGAGCTGATGGCTCGGCTGCTCTCAGTCCTCGAGTGGATCCCAGTGGTTGCTGTAGCGCAGCAGTGATCGGGCCAGGTCGAGGTGAGTGGCCGCCCACACGGTGTCGAAGAGGAACCACTGCTGGTACCCGAACGACTGACCACAGTGCATGGTGACCTGGGCAAGATGCTCGTCGACCTCGACGCGCGACGCGTCGGGGCGTCGGCCGTCGACGTATCGGCCCGTGGTGAGAAGCGCCATGGCTTCGCCGTGGGCGGCGCCGTGATCCTGAGGCAGGTCGGGCCACGGTTCGGCGTTGAGGTTGAAGCCGGGCCATCTGTTGCACCGGTCCAGCGCCGGACTGATGGCGTCTTCTTCGGGCGCGACGAGCGCTCGCAGGACCAGCAGCTCGGGTGGCCATGCTGCACCGCTGTCGGGGTGCGCGGTCCGGAGATGTCCGGCCAGTTCCCACAACCCGATCCCCGGGAATACCAGCGGCTCGGAGCAAGCGAGGCTTTCGCCGTCGTAGAACGTGAGGAAAACCGCGTACGTGCTGGCGTCACCGGCACTGGCGGGCGTAACGACCGTCACCGGCACATCGGCGACGAACGACGTCGACTCACCTCCCGCACCAGGCAACGGCCACGACTGGAACAGGTATGCCAACCGGTCGGGGGCGGTCGCGACCACCTCTTCATCGAGGAAGAAATAGGCCAGTTCCACCTCGTCGTCATCGGTCCGTACCCGAAGGCTGTGATCGTCGAGGCGGACGAAGTCCTCGTCACCCTCGACGTACAGGTGCTCATGCAGGAGCTCGCGCAGCTCGCCGGTCGTTGCCGGCCGAGGCAGGCCGTGCTTCCGTGCCGCCTCGAAGATCGAAGCGAGGCCGTAGACGTCACCGCCCAGCTCGTTCTCGACCCAGGACTCCGGATCGTCACAGTCCCAGCCTCGTCGGAACCAGCTCAGCACGGTCTCGTCCGGCAGCCGCCGGACCCGCTTGCTCAACCGGCCCTCGTAGTGGGAGCGATACACGAAATGCACGGCATGACGGTACTGCAGCCGGTCACGCGGATGTGGACGGGCAGACTCGCGCGCATACCGGGTCCGACCTGCGGGTCTTCCTTCGTTGGTGCAGCGAACACGGCCTCGACCCGCTCTCCGCAGCTCGCTTGTGCTCCTGCCCCCGACCCTTCTGCCGAAGATTCGGGTAACGCACTCTCACGCCGCGACGCGCTCGTCGCGGGAGGTAACCGGATCGCCGGTGCCGGTCTCCGGAGGCGCCGATGAGCGGAAGTTGTCAGACCGGTCCTGAACCGCGTGCCGCGATCGACGCAAGCTCGCATCACGGCAGCTGGGGCAGGCCCCAGCATTGCCCCCGTGATCGAGGACTTCGCGGATCGACTCCTGTGCGAGATGGCTGGCCTCGACACCTGCACAGCGGTCGTCGAGGCCGGTGAGCGGGATATCGACGGGCTTACCGACTACGGCCCGGAGGGCTGGGACATCTGTACATGCAGCTCCTGCGGGCGGCACGCGTCGTGGTCGACATCGGCTTGCACCTGCGACTGCCGATGCCGTCCGGTGACAACGCGGTGTGGACGCCGGATGCTGCGCTGAAGCTGCTGCGGGACCGCTGTCACCAGGGGCCGTACGCGTCCGCCGAGCTCGCGCGTTACCTGGGCCGGCCCGGGCAGGCGCTGGCCTACAAGGCGGGTGAGCGCGTGTGGCTGGCCGGCCGCTCGTCCTTCCCGGGCGACCGGCGTGCCTTTCACCGTCGGGCCATGGAGCTGGGATCGCTGGGCCTGGATCAGCTGACGGCCGCCCTCCAGAGTGACCGCGCGCCACTCGTGCACCCCGATGCGACAAGCAAGGGGCCGCGCTTGTAGTTGCGCACCCTTGATGCCTGACCAGGCTTTCCACGTCCGGCTCTGCCGCACTGCGCGCCCGGTCATGATCCACCAGGAGGTGAGCGCAGCCGCTCCACCTCCGCATGGACAGATCAGAACCAGCTCTCCCGCATGTCCAGCGTGGTGCGGTCCAGGCTCTCCAGCAGGTCGAACTGTGGCCCGACCGTCGGCAGCTCCCACCGGTAGAAGTAGCGCGCCGCCGCCCGCTTCCCGGCGGCGAACCCGTCCTCCAGGGACCCGGACGCCTCCACCGCCAGCACCTGCTCCAGCCAGAGCCAGGCGACCACCACGTGCCCGACCGCCTCCAGGTAGACCGAGGCGTTCGCCAGCGCCAGCTCCGGATCGCCGGGCGCCCACAACCGCCTGGTGACCACCGCGATCCGGTCCACCGCCGCCGCGAGCGGCCCGGCCAGCTCGGCGGCGAACCCGTCCGCCTTCCAGGCCCGGTCGACGGTGGCGCGCATCGTCTCCAGCAGCAGTTCCAACGCCGCCCCGTCGCGCATGGTGACCTTGCGGCCGAGCAGGTCGAGCGCCTGGATGCCGTGGGTGCCCTCGTGGATCGGGTTGAGCCGGTTGTCCCGCCAGTGCTGCTCGACGTCGTAGTCGCGGGTGTAGCCGTAGCCGCCGTGCACCTGGATGGCCAGGTCGTTGGCGGCCAGGCACCACTGCGACGGCCAGCTCTTGGCGATCGGGGTGAGCAGGTCCAGCAGCAGGTGCGCCCGCTCCCGGTCGGCCTCGGCGGGTGCGGTCTTCTCCTCGTCGAGCAGCCGTCCGCAGTAGAGCACCAGCGCGAGCGCGCCCTCCACCCAGCTCTTCTGGGCCAGCAGCATCCGGCGTACGTCGGGGTGGGCGACGATCGGCACCTGCGGCGTCGTCGGGTCCTTGTCGGCGACCGGGCGGCCCTGCGGGCGCTGCCGGGCGTACGCGACGGACTTCAGGTAGCCGGTGTAGCCGAGCGCGGTGGCGCCGGCGCCGATGCCGATGCGCGCCTCGTTCATCATGTGGAACATCAGCGCCAACCCCTGGTGCGGCTGCCCCACGAGATAGCCGACCGCGCCGGGGCGCCCGTACGGGCGGTGCACGCCCTCGCCGAAGTTGAGCAGCGTGTTTGTGGTGCCCCGGTAGCCGAGCTTGTGGTTGAGCCCGACCAGCACCACGTCGTTGCGCGGGCCGAGCCCGCCGTCGGCGTCGAGAAGCACCTTCGGCACGACGAACAGGGACAGGCCCTTCACGCCGGGCGGCCCGCCGGGGATGCGGGCGAGCACCAGGTGGACGATGTTCTCGGCCAGCTCGTGGTCGCCCGCCGAGATCCACATCTTGGTGCCGGTGATCCTGTGGGTCCCGTCGTCCTGCGGCTCGGCGCGGGTGGTGAGGTCGGCCAGCGAGCTGCCGGCCTGCGGTTCGGACAGGCACATGGTGCCGAGGAACCGACCCTCGACCATCGGCCGGACCCAGGTGTCGACCTGCTCGGCGCTGCCGTGGGCGAGCAGCAGGTTGGCGTTGCCGAGGGTGAGGAACGGGTACGCCGAGGTGCCCACGTTGGCGGCCTGGAACCAGGCGAACGCGGCGGCGGCCACCGCGTGCGGGAGCTGCATGCCGCCGACCGACTCGTCGAGCGTGGCGGCGAAGAGACCGGTGTCGGCGAACGCGTCCAGCGCGGCCTTGACCTGTGGGAGCGTGCGGACCCGTCCGTTGTCGACGGTGGGCTCGCTCGTGTCGGCGGCCCGGTTGTGCGGGGCGAACTTCTCGGCGGCGACCCGGGCGGCGAGGTCGAGGACCGCGTCGAACGTCTCGCGGGAGTGCTCGGCATAGCAGGGTCGCTCGGTCAGCCGGGTCACGTCAAGCCAGTCGTGCAGCAGGAACGCCAGGTCCCGGCGGGAGAGCAACAGTTCGGACGACGACAACGCGGGCCCCTTCCTCCTCAGCCGCGGCGCAACCCGGCGACGGCCTCCCGCAGATCATCCTGGCTGATCGGGGCCGGCGGCGCACCCTCCGTGGCTTCCCGCAGCGCCTTGGCGAGTTGCACCCGGCGCAGCGTCTCGCGGAGGTCCGCGCCGGTGAGCCCGGCGGTGTCGGCGGTCAGGGCGGCCGGGTCCACGTCGTCGGCGAACATCCGGAAGCCCTGGCGTTCGTGCCGCTCGATCAGCTCGCGGATCATCTTGCCCAGGATCTCCGCGCGGCCGGTGTCGTCCGGGGCCGGGATGGCGATCTTCAGGTCGAAGCGGCCGGAGCGGATCAGCGAGGCGTCGACGCGCTGCGGGAAGTTGGTGGTGGCCACCACGATGACGTCGGGGTTCTCCTCGAACAGCGTGTTCATCTCCTGCTTGAAGATGCCGGCGACGGCGTTGACCGCCTGACTGGCCGCGTCGCCGCCGGCCCCGGCGTAGCTGATGATCGAGTCGAACTCGTCGAAGAGCATCACGGTGGGGCGGCGGTAGCGGCGGGCGTCGCGGAAGATGCGCTTGATGTTGCGCTCGGAGCCGCCGAGGTACTTGTCCAGGATCTCCGGGGTGCGGATCTCCACGAAGTCCGCGCCGACCTCGTTGGCGAGCGCCCGGGCCAGCATGGTCTTGCCGGTGCCCGGCGGGCCGTACATCAGGATGCCCTGCGGCCGGCGCGCGCCCCAGCGGGCCATCGCCTGCGGATGCCGGAACGACACCGCCACCTCGCGGAACCGGGCCACCACGTCGGCCAGGCCGCCGACCTGGTCGAGGGTCACCGTCTCGCTGCGCGGCGCGGCCACCGCCACCGGCCGCCGCCCCACCAGGTACGTCCGCCCGCGCAGCACGGTCGGCTCGACGCTGTCGCCGGTCAGTTCGCGGACCGCCTGGAACAGCAGGCCGAGCACGGCGCGCAGGTGCTCCGGCCCCACCTCGGCGCTCGGCACGTCGGCGCGGATGCGTACCGTGCCGTTCTCCTGCTCGACGCGGGGTCGCACGCCGGCGGCCTCGGCGGCGGCCAGCACCGCCCGGCCGGCCGGGTCGCGCGGCGGTGCGGCCAGGGCGGTGCCGGCGGGCCGCAGCCCGAGCCGGCGGCTCGCCTCGGCCGCGGCCCGGCCCACCGCGGCGGCGGTCGGGCCGTCGCCGGCGCGCGCGGCGAGCCGCTCGGCGAGCAGCAGGCCGACCGGGCCGGCCAGCCCGAGGGCGAGCAGGCCCGCCGGCGCGGCCTCCACCCGCAGGTACGCCTCGAAGCGGTGCACCGGCCGCCCGTCGTCGGTGTCGGCGCGCACGGTGCAGCGCACCTCCCGCACCGGGGCGGGGAAACTCGCGCCGGCCAGCAACTCCACCGGCCCGTCCACGGCTGCGGCGAGCAGCCCGACCGGGTCGGTGACGTGCACCTCGGCGCCGAGCAACGACACCGTCTCCTCGTCCGGCCGCACCTCGTACCCGGTCATGGGCCCTCTTCCCTCGCGCGACGTCTGCACCGAGTCTGGCACCGGCCGAGCCGGGCGGCCACCGCTCAGGCCGCGTCGGTGAGCAGGCCGTCGACCAGTTCGCGGGGCAGCCCGTGGGTGTCGTGCAGCCAGTGGTAGTCGCGTTCGGTCAGCGGACCCCGCGCGCGGACCCGGTCGACGAGCGGCCGACCGCGTCGCAGCAGCCCCCGGAACCGGCGCTCCTCGTCGCCGAGCGCCTCCCGCAGCGGGCCGGGATCGCCCGGCCGGCGGAACCGGCGCAGCGTGTCCGGGTACGCGCCGGGCGGCAGTTCGCCCAGGCTGCGCGTCTCGTCGTCGCGCCACAGCACGGTCAGCGCGCGGCGCACCAGCCGGCGCAGCACGTAGCCGCGGCCGGTGTTGCCCGGCCGTACCCCGTCGGCGAGCACGACCACCGCGGAGCGCAGGTGGTCCGCGACCACGCGACAGTCGGTTTCGGGCAGCACCCACCGGTCGCGGACCGCGTCCACCCACTGACGCAGCCCGTCGCCGGTGAACACGGACGTCTCGCCGCGCAGCACCATCTCCAGCCGTTCCAGTCCCATCCCGGTGTCGATGCTGGACAGCGGCAACGGCGTGAGCCGGCCGTCGGGGTGACGGTGGTAGCGCATCTGCACGTGGTTCCACACCTCGACCCAGCGCCCGTCACCGCTCGGGGTGCCGGTGGGCGGCCCGTCGCCGGTCCACACGAAGATCTCCGAGTCCGGCCCGCACGGACCGGTCGGCCCGTTGGACCACCAGTTGTCCTCGCCGAGCGCCTCCACCGGCACGCCGAGCGCGGTCCACGTCTCGCGCGCGGTCTCGTCCGGGCCGAGGTGATCGTCGCCGCCGAACACCGTCGCGTGCAGCCGTTCCGGCGGGATGCGATAGCCCTCGGTGAGCAGGTCGAAGCCCCAGCGCAGGCTGGTCGCGATGTCGTAGTCGCCCAGCGACCAGGAGCCGAGCATCTGGAACACGGTCAGGTGGGTACGGTCGCCGACCTCGTCCAGGTCGGTGGTGCGCAGGCACCGCTGCACGTTGACCAGGCGGCGTCCGCCCGGATGCGGGCGCCCCAGCAGGTACGGCGTGAGCGGGTGCATGCCGGACGTGGTGAACAGCACCGGGTCGCCGGGCGGCGGCACCAGGGAACTCTCCGGCGCGTCGGAGTGGCCGAGGCGGTGGTAGTGGTCCTCGAAGGTACGGATGATCTCGTCGGGTGTCATGGCGGGTGCCTTCCGGGTACGGGCGTCCGGACGATCCGCCGAAGAGGTGGCGTGACACGACGACGCCGGCGGACCGTTTCCGGTCGCCGGCGTGAGGGTGGGTCAGGTCAGGCGGCGGCAACCGGCGAGCGGGAAGCTCGCGCGGCCGCGGCGGTGATCTGTCGCCTGCTCTGCATACCGCCAGGCTAACCCACCCGTTCTCCCCCGCCCACCCCTTTCCCCCCGCCCCGCCACGCCGATCGTGGTGAGGGGAACGGCATGGGTGTTCGGGGGGCGATGGCTCACGGGGTGCGGGTGAGCAGGTGGCGGTAGAGGGCGTCGAGGCGCTCGGCCTGGGACTCCCAGGTCCAGGCGGGCAGCGGTGAGGTCGGGCCGTCGTAGGCGGCGCGGTAGCGGGCCGGGTCGGCGAGCACCGCCCGGACCGCGCGGGCCAGGTCGGCGGCGTCCCGGGCGCGGAAGACCTCGCCCTGGCCGGTGGCCCGGACCGTGTCGGCCATGGTGCGGACGTCGCTGACCACGATCGGCAGCCGCGCGTGCGCGTACTCGAAGAACTTGGTGATCAACGCGATCTCGTGGTTGGGCCAGTGGTGCAGCGGGATGAGCCCGACGTCGGCGGCGGCGAGGAACGCGACGAGCTGCCGGTGCGGCACGTACGGCAGCACGTGCACCCGCTCGGCGACGCCGTGACGGGCGGCGCGGGCGACGACCTGCCGGACGTAGGTGGCGGCCGGGTCGGCGACGACCAGGGCAAGGTGTACGCCGGGCAGCCGGGGCAACGCCTCGACCACGGTGTCCACGCCACGCTGCACGGCCATCGCCCCGCTGTAGACCAGCAGCGGGGTGTCGACGGCCACGCCGCAGCGGGCCCGCAGGTCAGGCGACTCACCGGCCGCCCGAGCGGTGGCGGCGGCCGGCACGGTCCGCCCGTCGGGCGCCGGGACGCCGACGGACACGGCTTCAGCGACGGGCCCGGCATCGACCGACACCGCGACGGCGGGCACGACGGCGGCACCTTCCGCGGCGGGCACGACGGAGGAGCGCTCGGGCACGGCGACCGGGGCGTTGAGCACGACGGTGGGACGCTCCGGCAGGTCGTGGTCGCGGACCAGCAGGTCGGCGAGCGTGTCGGAGACGGTGACGACCGCGTCGGCGTGGCCGACGTACTCGCGGACGTAGCCCAGGTGCGCGGGCAGCCAGCGGGCGTTGTCGCGACGGGGCCGGGCGCCCGGCAGCCACTCGTGCGCGTCCCAGACCAGCCGCACGACGTGTCCCCGCGCACGGGCGCGGTCGACGGCGCGGGCGGCCACGCCGAGCATCCGGAAGTCGTGCGCGTGGATCAGGTCGGGACGCAGCTCGTCGATGACCGGGCCGGCGACGCGTTCGTAGTCCCAGAGTCCCGGCTCCAGCCGGCGCCAGGCCCGGTCGCCGAGGCGGGCCCGCCAGTAGCGGACCTGGGCGTGCTCCAGCGGTCGGCGGGCCAGCCGGGCCACCCGCAACGGCAGTCCGCCCCGCGCCACCAGCCGGCCCCGCAGGCCGGAGCCGCGCGGGCCTCCTACACGGGCGGGGGGACCCGACGCGCGGGTCTCCCCGGTGCCCTCGTCGCGTGGATCGCTCGCGCCGTCGGGGAGGAGGCGGGGCGCGTCCAGGGGCAGCACGCGTACGTCGGCGTCGCCGAGCCGCCAGCGGCGCCCGGTGTCGGTGCGGGCGCAGCCGAGGAGGGTGACGTGCCAGCCCGCGTCGGCGGCCGACCGGGCGGCCTTCTGCACCCGGGAGTCACCCTCGACCGCGTTGTCGACGAGCATCACCACCCGCCGGCCGGCGGGTGGTGATGCGGCGTCCCGCTGCTTCGGCATGGGCGCGAGTGTACGGGGACACGGGACCCGCCCGGGGGCCGCAAAATGCGGCCTGAGCTGCGAGGAAACCGAATGTGCGAGCGCCGGTGGGGGGAAGTTCACCGGCCGTGCACGTGCCGGTCAGGCGGCGCCGGAGGGGACCAGCGGGCCGGACGCGACAGGCTGCCGGCGGTCACGCCGGTTGGGCAGCGACAGGCGGATGACCTTCCACCAGGCGGAGGCCACCTGCTTGGGCAGCGGGCCGGTGGTGTAGCGCAGTCCGTACCTGTCGAACAGCGCCCGCACCTGCGGGGCGATCTCCTGGTAGCGGTTGCTCGGCAGGTCGGGGAAGAGGTGGTGCTCGATCTGGAAGGACAGGTTCCCGGTCATGATTTGCAGCAGGCGGGGGCCGCTGATGTTGGCCGAGCCGAGCATCTGCCGCAGGTACCACTCGCCGCGCGTCTCGCCCTCGATGGAGGTCTTCTCGAACGTCTCCACGCCGTTCGGGAAGTGCCCGCACATGATCACCGAGTGGCTCCACACGTTGCGGATCAGGTTGGCGGTGAACGTGGCAGCGAGCGTGGACAGGAACGACGGGCCGGAGAGCAGCGGGTGGACCACGTAGTCCTTCAGCACCTGCTTGCGGATCTTGCGGCCGACCGCCTTCGCCTTGGCCCGGAACGTCGGGTCCTTGAGCCGCTTCTGCTTGAGGTGGTCGCCCAGCTCCATGTCGTACGCGGCGATGCCGTACTCGAAGAAGGCGGCGTTGAGCAGGTTCCACACCGGCTGGCCCAGGTGCATCGGGTGCCACGGCTGGTCCTCGTCCACGCGCATGATGCCGTACCCGAGGTCGTTGTCCTTGCCGACCACGTTGGTGAAGCGGTGGTGCAGCTCGTTGTGCGACTGCTTCCACTGGTCGGCCGGGGAGACGTGGTCCCAGTCCCAGGTGGTGGAGTGGATCTTCGGGTCGCGCATCCAGTCCCACTGGCCGTGCAGGACGTTGTGCCCGATCTCCATGTTGTCGAGGATCTTGGCGATCGACAGGCCGGCCGTGCCGACGATCCAGGCCGGCGGGAACAGCGAGAACAGCAGCACCGCGCGACTGCTGATCTCCAACGTCCGCTGCGTCTTGATCACCTTGCGGATGTAGCGGGCGTCCCGCTCCCCCCGGTCGGCGACGACCCGATCCCGGATCGCGTCCAGCTCCTTGCCGATGATCTCGATGTCCTCGGCGCTCAGGTGGGCGATCGGGTTGTCGGCCTTCTTCTGGATCACGGTCACGTCGGTGGCTCCTCAGAGTTCGATGTCGCAGGTACCGGCGGCCGCCGACACGCAGGTCTGGATCCGTACGCCGTCGCCCGGCACCGCCGTGGTGACGTCGCCGTTGCGCAGGTCGCGAACCGCGCCCTGGCGCAGCGGCACGACGCAGCCGTAACAGATCCCCATCCGGCAGCCCGAGGGCATGAGCACCCCCGCGTTCTCCCCCGCGTCGAGCAGGGTGGTGGCGCCGTCGGCCTCGACGGTCACCCCCGCCCCGGTGAAGGTCACCGTGCCGCCGTCGCCCGGCGTGATCACGGTGGGTCGGAACCGCTCGGTGTGCAGCAGTTCGTCGACACCCCTGGATGTCCAGTACCCCTCGACCGCGTCGAGCATGCCGATCGGCCCACACGCCCAGGTGTGCCGCTGCGCGTGGTCGGGTACGAGATCGTCCAGCTCGGCCACGTCGAGCAGGCCGGAGGTGTCGGTGTGCCGCTCGACCAGGCGTACCGCGCCGCGCGCGGCGAGCGCCCGCAGCTCCGCGCCGAAGATGACGTCGTCACGGGTGGGCGCCGAGTGCACCAGCACCACGTCGGCCCGGTCGGCGAGCCCGGCGCGCAGCATCCCCATGACCGGGGTGATGCCGCTGCCGGCGGTGAGGAACAGGACCCGCTCCGGCGTCGCCGTAGGCAGCACGAAGTCGCCCTGCGCCTGGTCGAGCTGGACGATCGTGCCGGGGCGGATCCGGCGGACCAGGTGGTTGCTGACCTTGCCGTCCGGGATCGCCTTCACGGTCACGGCGATCCGGCCGTCCGCCGCGCCGGGCGGCGAGGTGACCGAGTACGCGCGCCACTGGCGTACCCCGTCGACGTCCACGCCGAGGCGCACGTACTGCCCCGGCAGGTGCCCCTGCCAGCCGCGACCGGGCTGGATCACCAGCGTCGCCGCGTCCGGGGTCTCCGGGCGGACGGCGACGATCCGGCCGCGCAACGGCGCACCGGCGCGCAGCGGCGCGACCAGGTCGAGGTAGTCGCCCGGCAGCAGCGGAGTGGTGACCGTGCCGGCCAGCCGCAGCAGCCTGTCCCGGAAGGAGACCTTCTGGGAGCGGCGGGGCGCAGTTGTGGTCATATGACCAGCGTGGCTGCGGGATCGCATAACATCTTGACCGGCAAAGGTGAAACGGCCACGGCTTTTTGTTCGAAGGGAACAACATGACGCAGGAGACCGGGACCGGGGCACGCGCCGCCCATCTCGATCTCGACGCCGAGGTGGCGGCGATGCTGCGCGACCGGCTGCCGATGGTCGCCGAACGCACGGTCACCGCGATCACCGCCGAGGTGCCGGACTACTCCGGCACGCTCACCGGCACCATGCGCGCGAAGATCGAGAACGCGGTACGCATCGCGCTGGGCACGTTCCTCCAGCTCATCGAGGGTACCCAGGCGTTCGACCCGAGCACTCCCCTGGCCCCCGCGCTGGAGGCCGCGTACGCGCTGGGCAGCGGTGAGGCCCGCTCCGGGCGGAGCATGGACGCGCTGCTGGCCGCGTACCGGGTGGGCGCCCGGGTGGCCTGGCGGGAGGTCTCCACCACCACGGTACGCAGCGGACTGGCCGCCGAGACGGTGGCCGAGTTCGCCGAGCTGATGTTCGCGTACATCGACGAGCTGTCCGCGGCCAGCGTGGCCGGGCACGCCGACGAGCTGGCCAGCGCCGGCCGGGTACGCCGCCGGGACCTGGAGCGGCTCACCCGACAGTTGCTGGCCGGCGAGCCGGAGGAGTCGTTGCGCCGCAGCGCGGAGCGGGCCGACTGGCCGCCGCCGCAGACGCTGACCGTGGTGCTGCTGCCCCGCCGGCACCTGCGCGCGGTGCTCGCCCTGCTCGGCCCGCAGACGCTGGAGAGCGGCGAGGACCTGCCCGGGATGCGCCCGGCCGAGGATCTGGTGGTGCTGCTGGTGCCGGACGCGCACGGTGGCCGGCGCCGGCAACTGGTCCGGCTGTTGCACGGGCACCGGGCGGTGCTCGGCCCGGCCCGCCCCTGGCACCGGGTCGCCGCCTCCTACCAGCGGGCCACCCGGGCGCTCGCGCTCGGCCTGGGCGAGCCGGACTCCGGGCCGGTCGACACCGAACGGCACCTGTCCGCGCTGCTGCTCAGCATGGACCCGGAGGCGCTGGCCGACCTGCGTACCCAGGCCCTGGCCCCACTCGCCGCGCTGCCGCCGGCCACCGCGCACCGGCTCGCCGAGACGCTGCGGTCGTGGCTGCTGCACCAGGGACGCCGCGACGACGTGGCGGCGGACCTGTTCGTGCACCCGCAGACCGTCCGCTACCGGATGGGCAAGCTGCGGGAACTGTTCGGCGACCGCCTGCACGACCCCGCCACGGTCCTCGACCTGACCATCGCCCTCGCCGTTCCACCCGAGCAAGGCGGGGCCCCCGCTTAACGCCTCCGGTAGAGGAGGGGCCCCTTTTTAACACCCGGGCCGCCGGGCTCGGTGGGCTCGGGACCTCCGGCCCTGCCCCTGGGCCCCGGCGGCGAGCAGCCTCGAAAGGGGATCAGGAACGAGGAGGCGCCGCCATGGACCGGTCATCGACCCGCACGCAGCAGAACCCGGCGGTACGGGTGTTGGAGGCGGCCGCCCGGCAGTCCCTGCACGCCCCCTCGGTCTTCAACACCCAACCGTGGCGGTGGCGTGTCGACGGGGGCACGCTGGAACTGCGCGCCGACCCGGACCGGCAGCTCGCGCACACCGACCCGGACGGCCGGCTGCTGGTCCTGAGCTGCGGCGCGGCCCTGCACCACGCCCGGGTGTCGCTCGCCGCCGCCGGCTGGGCGGTCACCGTCGAGCGACTGCCCGACCCGGCCGAACCGACGCTGCTGGCCCGGCTGCGGGCCACCGGCCCGACCGCGCTGGACGTGGCGGCGCTGCGGCTGGTCGAGGCGATCCCCCGCCGCCGCACCGACCGGCGCGCATACGGCGACCGGCCGGTGCCCGAGTGGGTGCTGACCCGGCTCACCGACGCCGTCGAGGCGCAGGGCGCGCACCTGCACGTCGTCCGCCCGGACCAGATGCCGATGCTGGCCGTGTCCACCGGCCGGGCCGCCGACGCGGAGCTGGCCGACCCCGCGTACCGGGAGGAGTTGCGCCGGTGGACGAACCGCCCGGCGGGCAGCGGCGACGGCGTGCCCACGACCACCGCGGTCCGGCCGGGGCCACGGCGCGTCCCGCTGCGCGACCATGTGCCCGGCGGGGCGGCCGGGCTGGCCGCCGGCGCGGACTTCGACCGCGGCGCGGCGTACCTGATCCTGTTCGGTGACCGCGACGAGCCGGCGGAGTGGCTGCGTGGCGGCGAGGCCCTGTCGGCGCTGCTGCTCACCGCGACCGCCGAGGGGTTGGCCGGCGCGCCGCTCAGCGACGCGATCGAGCTGGCCTGGCCGCGCCGGATGATGCGCGACCTGCTCGCCGGCATCGGCGACCCCTACCTGGTGGTGCGGGTCGGCTGGGGCCCGGACGAGGACCTGCCACCGGCGCCGCGCCGCGCGCCCGCCGAGGTCATCGAGGTGGTGGCGCCGCCGGAGTGACCCGTCGTGGCCGAGCACCCGGCGCTACCCTCGGCGGGTGTTCGAACTGGATCCGGCCGACGAGTTCGTGGTCTTCGGCGACCAGGACTCCGGTTGTCTCTCCTACGGAGTGCGGGCGGCGGGCCGGCGCTGGTTCGTCAAGCGGGCCCGGACACCGGAGGCGCGGGCCTCGCTGACCCGGGCCCTCGGCCTGCACGCCGCCGTCCGGCACCCCGGCATCGTCCGGCCGGAGCTGGTGCGTGACGGCACCGACGGGCCCACGCTCGTCTACCCGTGGTGCGAGGGGACGGTGCTCAACCACGCCACCGTGCACGGATCGGACCGCTCCGGCCTCGCCCGATTCCAGCGCCTGCCGGTCGCCGAGGTGCGCGCGGCTCTCGCGGTGGTCCTCGACGCCCACCTGGCCGTCGACGCCGCCGGTTACGTCGCGGTCGACCTGTACGACGGCTGCTTCCTCTACGACTTCGACGCGCGCCGGATGCGGCTGATCGACCTGGACGAGTACCGGCCGGGCCCGTTCGTGCTGGACTCCGAGCGCTTGCCCGGTTCGCGCCGTTATCTCTCGCCGGAGGAGCTGACCCGGGGCGCGGTGATCGACGGGCGCACGACGGTGCACGCGTTGGGCCGCGCGCTGCACCACCTGCTCGACGCGCCGTCGGGTTGGCGGGGCGGCGAACGAGCCGCGGCGGTCGTGGAGCGGGCCACCCGAGCCGACCCGGGCGCGCGGTACGCGTCCGTGCCCGACCTGGTCGGGGCCTGGCGGGACGCCTGGCGCTGACCGCCCTGACCGCCCTGACGCTCGCCCCGCGCCGGTCTCCGCCGGCGGACCGGCGACCCCCGGATCAGTCACGCTCAGTCAGGACGGGCGCGCTGTCGGGGCAGTCACGCCGAGTAGCGGCCATCCGTTCTCCTGGCGTGACCAACGTTCGGTGCCACATCGGTCTGAACAGGCACTATGCGAGAACGCGTCGTCCGCCGGGATGAGCCCCTCGCTGCCTTTGCTCTGCAGCCACCCACGCAGCGGTTAGCCGTCCGTCACCGATGCGTCCGTGGCTGCAGAGCAAAGGCAGCGGGGGTGAGGTTGCCGATGCTCACCCATTGCTCACATCGAGTCACCGACCGACGCGGGCCGGCGCGAGCGCGCGCCAGGTGTGGCGAGGAGACCGGCGGCACGCTCGGGTCCGGCGGGGCGATCCGGCCGGCGGACCGCCCGTGACGACACCGGCCGCCACGGGCGGTTCGGCGGCGCGGGTCCGCGACGGCGGGTACGGCACGCGCCACGAGGGACAGTTCCTTATTGTCCACTGTCACTGTCAGCAACCATTCTTCGAGATGTTGACGGGTGGCGATCCGGGGGACAATCATGATGGTCACTGGATCCACCGCACGCCAATGTCGGATCTGGTGGCATTTCCCACCCCTCGACGGGATCGCGCCGGGACCGCGAGATTCCGCCGGGCAATCGTGCCCGGCGCGCGCTCGGTTAATCCTATCGATCGGATAGGAATTGCCGCCGCTCGCCCGAGGAGTCCGCCGGTGAACGGGAACAACGACGCTCCCGCCCGGAGCCGGCCGAGGCCGGCTCCGCACGGCGCTGAGCTGGAAAGACAGCTCGCCCTGCACGGCGGTCGACCGGTCCGGGGCACGCCGTGGCCCACCTACGACAAAGGCGCGGTATTCGTACACGCCGAAGACGAGGACGCCGCAATTCGGGCCATTCGCAGTCATCTCTACTTCCGATACGACCACCGGCCGCAGAACGAAACCGAATGTGGCCGTTTCGAGGACGAACTGTGCCACTATTTCGGCACCCGGCACGCTCTCGCCGTTTCCAGCGGCACCGCCGCGCTCGCCCTCGCCCTGATGGGCGCCGGAGTGCCGTCCGGCTCATTGGTCGCCTGCCCGGGATTCACTTTTGTCGCCACGCCGAGCGCCATTGTGCTGGCCGGCTGCCGGCCATTCCTGGTCGAGGTCGACGACGATCTGCGGATGGACCTCGATGACCTGCGCCGCCGGTGGCGGCCGGACATCCGCGCGATCATGGTGGTGCACATGCGCGGCTTCGCCGCCGACGTCGAGGCGCTCGCCGCCTTCGCCGCCGAGATGGGCGTGCCGCTGATCGAGGACGCCGTACCGGCGCTCGGCGCCGAACTCAACGGCCGCAAGCTCGGCACGTTCGGCGCGGCCGGGGCGTTCAGCACCCAGTCCGACAAGGCGCTCAACTGCGGTGAGGGCGGCTTCCTGGTCACCGACGACAGCACGCTCTTCGCCCGGGCGGTCGCGTTGTCCGGCGCGTACGAGGGGCGGCTGCGGCGGCACTTCCCGCACGGCGAACCGTCGCTCACCGGCCTGGACCTGCCCCTGCTCAGCCTGCGCATGGACGAGATCCGGGCCGCCCTGCTGCGGGCCGAGCTGACCCGGCTGCCGCAGCGGCTGGCGCTGTTCCACCGCAACTACGCGCACGTCTCCCGAGCTTTGGCCGACGTGCCCGGCATCGTGGCGCGGCGGCCGGTCGCGCCCGGGGCGTACCTCGGGGAGGCGTTCCTGTTCCGCGTGCCCGACGGCGACGCGGCCTGGTTCACCCGGGCGCTGCGGGCCGAGGGGATCGACGCGCGCAACATCGGCGCGGACGACGACCTCAACGTCCGGGCGTTCTGGAACTGGCGCTTCCTCTACGACAGCGCCGACCCCGGGGAGGTCCGCGCGATGCTGCCGCGCACCGCGCGGCTGCTCACCGAGACCGTCGACGTGCCGCTGTCGTCAAACCTCACCCCGGACGACTGCGACGACCTCGTCCGCGCGGTCCGCAAGGTGGCCGACGCCCGCGACGCCGCGCCGGCGCGGCCGTGAGCGGCGCGACCACCGAGGAGCAGCCGCTGCCCCGGCTCGCGCTGGTCGGGCTGCTCGGCGGCCTGTTCGCGGGCTACCTCGGGTTGACCGCGGTCATCCCGGTGCTGCCCGGATTCCTGCGGGACCGGCACGGCGCCGGTGACCTCACCGTCGGCGTCGTGGTCACCGTGACCGCGGTGACCGCGCTGCTGGTCCGGCCGGTCGCGGGCGCGCTCGCCGACCGGTACGGCCACCGCACCGTGATGCTGACCGGGGCGCTTGTGGTGGCCGCCGGCGGCCTGCTGTACCTGGCGCCGCTGGGCGTGCCGGCGCTGGTGGCGGTCCGGCTGCTGCTCGGCGCCGGTGAGGCGGCGCTGTTCACCGCCGGCGCGGTGTGGATCGTCCAGCTCGCCCCGCACCACCGGCGCGGCCAGCTCATCGGCCTGTACGGCGTGAGCATGTGGGGTGGCATCTCCGCCGGCACGTTCCTCGGCGCCACCGTGCAACAGGCCGGGTACCCGGCGGTGTGGACGCTCAGCGCGGCCGCCCCGGCCGTCGGCGCGGCGCTCGTCGCGCTGGTGCCGGCTCCACCGCGTACCGCGCCGGCGGCGAAGGGCGGCGGGCTGCTGCTGCGCCCCGCGCTGCTGCCCGGCGTGGCGCTGACGTTCGGCGCCGCCGGCTACGCCGGGCTGGCCGCGTTCGTGGTGCTGCACCTGGACGAGCGCGGGATCGGTCACGGGGTGGTGGTGCTGAGCTGCTTCAGCGCGGTCTACGCCGGCACCCGGCTGGTCATCGGGCACCTGCCCGACCGGCTCGGCCCCCGCCGGGTGGCCACCTGGTGCGGGGTCGGCGAGGCGGTCGGGCTGCTGGTCATCGCGGTCGCGCCGAACCTGCCGGTCGCGGTGGCCGGCGCGGTGGTGATGGGCGTCGGGTTCTCGCTGCTGCACCCGTCACTGGCGCTGATGGTGATGAACCGCACCGACCCGGCCCGGCAGGGGGCGGCGATCGGGGCGTACACCTCGTTCTGGGATCTCGGGCTGGCGGTGTGGGGGCCGGCGACCGGTCTGGTCGCCGCCGGGTTCGGCTACCCGGCGGTGTTCGTGGCCGGCGCGGCCGGCGCGGTCGTGGCCGCCGCCATGGCGCTGCGCATCGGCCGTCCCGTCACCGTCGGACAGCCCGTGGAGGTGCACACGTGAGTAGCCCCGTCACCGTGCTCAGCGTCACCGGATGGTGCCGCAACGGCAGCACCATCATCGGCAACGTCCTCGGCGAGGCGCCCGGCGTGGCGCACGTCGGCGAACTGCACTTCCTGTGGAAGAACTCCACCGGACGCGGGGTCAACGACAGGTGCGGCTGCGGGGCCGCGCTGACCGCCTGTCCGCTGTGGTCGGCGGTGCTGCCGGTCGGCCGGCCGGCCGGAACGTCCCCGGACGCGCACGCCGCCGAGGTGATCCGGCGGCAACGGGCCCGGCTGCGGACCCGGCACACCTGGCGGGTGCTGCGTCGGGGCGCGTACGACGCGGACACCCGCGCGCACGCCGACCTGCTCGGCGCGGTCTACCGGGAGATCGCCACGCGCACCGGCGCCCGGGTGATCGTGGACAGCACCAAGATCCCCGGTGAATCGGCGTTGCTGCCGCACGTGCCCGGCGTCGAGCCGTACTGGCTGCACCTGGTGCGCGACCCCCGCGCGGTGGCGCACTCCTGGCGGGAGCCGAAGGACTACGTGTACGCCATGTCGGCGGCGCGCAGCACCGCGTACTGGCACGGGTTCAACCTGGCCTCGGCGGCGATCAACCGCCGGCACCCCGGACGGTCGACGTTCCTGCGCTACGAGGACTTCACCGCCGACCCGGCGGGCACGGTGGACGCCCTGCTGCGACTGGTCGGCGCGGACCCGGCCGGCAACCCGGTCCGCGACCGGACCGTGGAGCTGCGCGGCAACCACACGGTGACCGGCAACCCGGACCGGTTCCGCACCGGCGCGACGGTCATCCGGGACACCGACGACGGCTGGCGGCGGACGCTCACCGGCCGGCAACGCCTGGCCGTGGCGGCGCTGGCCTGGCCGCTGTCCAGCCGCTACGGCTACCGGTCCGGCCGGCCGGTCGGGACCACCGGCGCGGCGACCCGTGTCGGCGAGACGAGAGGGTGACGGACGTGGACCTGGGGCTCAAGGGTCGGGTGGCGCTGGTCGCCGGCGGCACCAGCGGCATCGGGCTGGCCTGCGCGAAGGAGTTCGCCGCCGAGGGCGCGCACGTGGCGGTCTGCGGGCGCGACCCGGACCGCCTCGCCGCGGCGGAACGGGAGCTGGGCGCGGTGGCCACCGGACGGGTCAGCGCCGACCGCGTGGACGTCACCGACACCGACGCCGCGGCGCGCTGGGTCGACCGGGTCGCCGCCGACCTCGGCGGCGTGGACGTGCTGCTGGTCAGCGGCGGCAGCCCGCCGATCGGCACCGCCACCGGCTTCGACACCGGCGACTACCGGGCGGCCGTCGACCGGGTGCTGCTGCCGGCGGTCGCGTTGTCGCTGGCCGCGGTGCCGCACATGCGCGCCGCCGGCCGGGGCCGGCTGCTGCTGATCGCCTCCGAGACCGCCTGCGTGCCGATCGGCCCGCTGGTGCTGTCCGGGGTGACCCGGGCCGCACTGGTCCGCTTCGCCCAGGGACTCGCGGTCGACGTGGGCCGCGACGGCATCACCGTGAACGTGCTCGCGCCCGGCGGGGTGCGTACCCCGCCGATGGAACGCGCGGCCGCCCGGCTGGCCGGCGACGACGGCGACGTGGAGACCCGGCTGGCCGCGATGGGCCACCACAGCGCCGTCGGCCGGCTGGCCCGCCCGGAGGAGGTGGCCGCGATGGCCGCGTTCCTGGCCGGCGAACGGGCGTCGTACGTGACCGCCGGCGTGCACCTGATCGACGGCGGCGCCGCCGCCACCGGCCCCGACCTGCCGCACCTGACCGGGGTCCGCAAGGACACCTACGCCTGAGTCCGCCCGACCGCCGCACAAGGGAGTGCCCATGTCCACGACCAGCCAGTTCACCGAGCGCGACGTCTCCGAGTTCTTCGACCAGACCACGCAGACGTACCTCAGCTTCTGGGACAGCGAGGGCGTGCTGCACACCGGCTACTTCGCCGGCGACGACGACGCCGACTACCACGCGGCGGCGGACCGGACCTCGGACATCCTCGCCGACGACGCCGGCATCGACGCCTCGTCGAACGTGCTCGACGTCGGATGCGGCTGCGGCAACTTCCTGCTGCGGCTGGCCGCGCGCACCGGGTGCCGGGGCGAGGGGCTGGACCTGAGCATCGAGCGGATCCGGTTCGCCGAGCAGCGGCGCGCCGAGCGCGGCGCCGGGCTGGACGTGACGTTCCGGCACGGCTCGGCCACCGCCCTGCCGTACGCCGACGGCACGTTCACGCACGTGGTCAGCCAGGACGCGCTGTTCCTGGTGCCGGAGAAGCCGCGCAGCCACGCCGAGATGTTCCGGGTGCTCGCCCCGGGCGGGGTGCTGGCCGTCTCGGACTTCCTCCAGCCGACCGAGCGGATCGGCGAGGCGGCCCGCCGGCACGTCTACGACCGGGTGCGGTGGAACGGCGGCTACTCGCTGGACGGCTACCGCGAGGCGTTGACCGAGGCGGGATTCGTTGACGTGGTGGCGCGCAGCCTGGACACGCACATCCGCCAGACGTACCGGGTGCTGGGCCGCACCGCCCGCGAGCGCGCCGCGGCCACGAGCGACGAGGCGGCGCGGACCTGGATCGGGAACTTCGCCGACTCCTGCGACGAGATCCAGGCGGCCATCGACCGGGGCGAGTTCGGCTGGGGCATGTTCGTCGCCCGCAAGCCGGCCTGAGGAAGGGACACCAGATGCCGCACCCCACCGACACCGTGAAGCGGACCATCGCCGAGGTGGTCGCCGCGCGCAGGACGCAGATGTCGCCCGGCGGGCTGTTCGTCGAGGCGTTCGCCAAGGACGGCTTCGACACCAGCGTCGACTACGACGTCACGATCACCGACTCGTTGACCAGTTCCCGGCGCAAGCCCCGGTACCCGTCGCGGAACGTGCTGAAGGTGGTCGACCTGTCGAAGGATCCGCAGGAGTTCTACTGGCACGAGAGCCCGCCCCGCCCGGGCGACCCGGCTGTCGACGGCGCGGACCTGCGCCGGGAGGCGGCCAACCACTTCCACCGCTCCCCCATCCCGCCGCTGCTCACCACCACCGCCTGGGTGCAGGTGCCGGACACGCTGTGGGAGGACCCGGTCAGCTTCGCCCAGTTCGTCGACTACCGGCTGGTGGTGCGGCTGGCCACCGCCGAAAACCACACCATCCTGCGCGGCGAGGGCGGGCTGCTGGGCATGCCGGAGCTGGGCCGGCTCACCGACCCGGGACCGTTCGGCTCGACCATCCTGTCCGCCTGCAACGAGGTCGAGCAGATGGGCAGCACCGCCGACGGGCTGATCATCAACCCGGCCGACTACTACCGGCTGCTCGGCAGCGGCACGCTGATGCGCGACGTGGAGGAGAACGGCGTCTTCATCGTGCGTACCCGCCTGGTCGACCCGGGCACCGCGATCGTCGGCGACTTCGGCCACGGCGCGCTGCTGTTCGACGCCGGCCGGTCCCGGATCGGCTTCGCCGAGCCGCCCCCGGGCACGTTCGCCGAGCCGGGGGTGGCGTTGCGGGCCGAGATCTGGGAACGGGTCGTGGTGAACCTGCCCACCTGTTTCTTCGTCGTCACGCTCTGACCGGCGGCGACGATGACGACGTCCGACCGCCGCGACCCCGACGTGCTGGTCATCGGCGCCGGCGTGGTCGGGCTGTGCTGCGCCTGGTTCCTGCATCGCGCCGGGCACACCGTTACGGTGGTGGACCGGGGCGAGGTCGGCGACCCGGCGGCCTGCTCGGCCGGGAACACCGGCTTCGTCGGCACCCAGGGTTCGGCGCCGCTGGCCGAGCCCGGGGTGCCGACGAAGGGGCTCCGCTGGCTGTTCAGCCCGGAGAGCCCGTTCTCGGTCAAACCCCGCCTGGACGGCGCGCTGCTGGCCTGGCTGTGGCACTTCCGCAGGCACTGCACCGAGCGGCACGCCCGCGCCGGCTTCGAGACGCTGCTCGCGCTCAAGCAACGCAGCCTCGCGCTGCTGCGCGAGATCTGCGCCGAGGACGGGCTGGCCGGCACGCTCACCGAACGCGGCATGATCCTGGCCTGCCACACCGAGCAGGGGTACGCGCGGGCGCGCCGCACGATCCCGGCGGCGACCGCGCGCGGAGTGCCGCTGCGCGACCTGGACCGCGCCGAGCTGGCCCGGCTGGAGCCGGGGGTCGACTTCGCGGTGGCCGGCGCGCTGCTCAACGAGGAGGGCGCCGCGCTGCGCATCCCGGCGTTCCTGGTCGCCCTCGCCGCAGCGTTGCGGGCGCGCGGCGTGGAGATCGTCACCGGCGCCGAGGTACGTGACTTCGAGGTGACCGGCCGGCGGGTCCGCGCGGTGCGGACGGCACGGGGCGACCTGCGCCCGGCCGAGGTGGTGATCGCCGCCGGGGTGTGGTCGGCGGCGTGCGCCCGGATGCTCGGCGTGGGGCTGACGCTGCAACCGGCCAAGGGCTACACGGTCACCGTCCCGGCCGGCCCGGGCACGCCCACCCGGCCGGTGCTGCTCAGCGAGGGCAAGGTGGCGGTGATGCCGCTCGGTGACCGGGTCCGGATCGGCGGCACGCTGGAGCTGTCCGGCCTGGACGCCTCGGTGTCGCCGCGCCGGGTGGACGGGATCCTGCACACCGCGCGGCGCTACCTGCCGGCGCTGGAGACCGACCGGCGGCTCGACGTGTGGAGCGGGCTGCGCCCCTGCACGCCGGACAGCCTGCCGTTGATCGGCCGGGCCGGTGGCTTCGACAACGTCAGCGTGGCCACCGGACACGGGCACATCGGGATGGGGTTGGCCCCGGCCGGCGGGGAGTTGCTCGCCCAGCTCGTCACCGGCGCGGAACCGGCCCTGCCGGCGCAGACGTTCGCCCTGGACCGCTTCACGAGGGGGATCTGATGGACGACCGGCCGGAGATCGGCGTGCTCTGCCTCGACACCAGCTTCGACAAGATCCCCGGGCACATCCGCAACCCGGAGACGTTCGACTTCCCGGTGCGCTACCGGGTGGTCGAGGGCGCCACCCCGCAGCGGCTGGTGCGCGAGGCCGACCCGACGCTGCTGGAGCCGTTCGTCGCCGCCGCCCGCGACCTGGCGGCCGCCGGGGTCGCCGGCATCACCGGGGCGTGCGGTTTCCTGGTGCTGTTCCAGGCCGAACTGGCCGCCGCTGTGGACGTGCCGCTGTGGTCGTCGAGCCTGCTCCAGGTGCCGATGGTGCACCGGATGGTCGGGCGCACCGTCGGACTGCTGGTCGCCGACGAGGCGGCGCTGACCGCGCGGCACCTGGCCGCGGTCGGCGCGGCGGACGTGCCGGTGGCGGTCACCGGGATGGCCGGGCAGCCGGAGTTCCGCGAGGTGATGCTCCAGGGGCGGCGCGACGCGCTCGACGTGGACCGCCTCGCCGCCGAGGTGGACGGCCGGGTGGACGCGCTCGCGCGGGCCCACCCGGACCTGGGCGCGCTGGTGATCGAGTGCACCGACCTGGTGCCGTTCGCCCACCGGATCCAGGCGCGGCTGCGCGTGCCGGTGTTCGACATCGTCACGCTGACCACGATGGCCCACGCGACGCTCACCCGCCGCCCCTACGGCCGGGACAGCACCTCGCGGAGCCGGGCGGCGAACTCGGCCGGCTTGCCGGCATAGCCGGCGTGCCCGCCGAGGAAGCCGCCGTGGTGGCTGGGGAACACCACCGCCTCCTGCCCGAGCAGCGCGGCCGTGCCCAGGGCGGTGCGTGCCGTGTAGGTGCCGGCGGACTCCTCGCCGACCGCTACGACGATGCGGGTCGGTGCGGCGGTGAGCCGCGCCGCGTCGGGACGGTAGTCGGTGACCGCCCACGAGTTCTTCGACAGCAGCGGATCGTCGCGCGTGCCGTCGTCGTCGGCGGGCATGCCGAACGCCGCCGGGTCGGCGGCGGGCCGGTCGAAGTAGTCGTCGGTGAACTCGCCCTGCCAGGACGTCATGGCGATGAAGTCGGCCATGCCCGCGCCGGAGCCCCTGGACCGGTAGGCGTCGTGGAAGCGGGCCCGGGCCCGCTCGGCGGCCGGCGCGTCGGGGAGCACCGCGTTGATAGGTGGCTCGTGCGCCACGAGCGTGACGACGTCGCCCGGGTGGGCGGCGACCAACTCCAGCCCGGTGACCGCGCCGCCGCTGCTGCCGAAGACCTCGACCGGGCCGGCGCCGAGCGCCTCGATCAGCAGGTGCAGGTCGGCGGCCTGCTGCCGGGGCGTGTGGTCGGACCGGCCGTCGGTGCGCCGGCTGCGGCCCAGGCCGCGCGGGTCGTAGGTGACCACGGTGCGGTCGGCGAGGTGCTCGGCGAGCGCGGCGAAGCCCTCCGCCGTCATCGGCTGACCGATCATCAGCAGCACCGGGCGGCCGTCGGACGGCGGGAGCGGCCCGCGCACGTCGTAGACCAGGTCGGCGCCGGGCACGGCGAGCGTGTGGGTCCGTGTCGTCGTCATGGCGGTGACCCTACGACCCCGGTACGACACCGGCACCGGACGCGCCGGACGGCGGAAACGCCTGCCCGCCGCGCGGCGGGCACATAGCGTGGGGCAGGAGGCGCCTGGCAGGCGGGCGGCCGGGACCGGAGGGAAAGCCGTGACGGAACCGGAAGAGGACCAGGAGAAGACCCGCAAGACCGACCGGGTGCTCTACTCCCCCGACGGCGACCCGCACCACACGCTCGCCGAGGCGCCCCAGCCGGACGAGCACCTCGACGTCACCGCCACGATCGACGACCGGACCGAGGTCGTCGACGACGAGCGGTAGTCGTCGGGGCAGGTCAGACCGGAGGGATGCCGGAGCGGCCGATCGCGGACATGTCGCCGCCGCCGATCTCGCTGGTGGCGGTGGGCGTCGGCGGGGCGGTGGCCTCGGTGCGGTCCTCGATGCAGGCGTCGCCCAGCCCGTGCATCAGCTCGCCGATGGCGGCCAGCGCGGACCCCTTGTCCGGGCAGGGCCGGCCGGTGGCGAGCACCTGCCCGTCGCCGCCCAGCACGGTGAACCCCACCCGACCGTCGGTCTCGCTCTCGATGACGAACTTCACCGCGCTCCCTCCGCCGAATCAGACGCCGTGGGACTGCAACCACAGCTCCAGCAGGCCCAGTTGCCACAGCTTGTTGCTGCCGGCGGCCGCCTGCGCCCGGTCCGGCTCGGCCAGCAGCTCGTCGACGTACGCGCGGCGGAACAGGCCGCGCCGGCGTGCCTCGGGCGCGCCCAGGGCCTCCACCACCAACTCTCGCACGGGCCCGTCGACGTTGCGCAGCGCCGGCACCGGGAAGTAGCCCTTGGGTCGGTCGATCACCTCGGCCGGCAGCACCTCGCGGGCCACCTCCTTGAGCACGCCCTTGCCGCCCTGGGCCAGCTTGTGCTCGGGCGGGCAGGCGGCGGCCAGCGTCACCAGGTCCTGGTCGAGGAAGGGCGTGCGCACCTCCAACCCCCAGGCCATGCTCATGCTGTCCACCCGCTTGACCGGGTCGTCCGGGAGCATCAGGTGGGTGTCCAGGCGCAGCACCGCGTCCACCGCGGTCTGCGCGCCCGGCGCGGCCAGGTCAGCGGCGACAAGCGCGCCGCTGACGTCGGTGTCGCAGGCGTACGCCGGGTCGACCACCCGGTTCAGCCCGGCGTGGTCCCGGTCGAAGAACGCGGCGGTGAACTCGGCGGCGGTGTCCGGCCGGGCCGCCTCGGCGAGCCGGTGGTGGTAGCCGTAGCCGGCGAAGACCTCGTCCGCGCCCTGCCCGGACTGGGCCACCTTCACGTGCCGGGCGACCTGCTCGCTGAGCAGGTGGAACGCCACCACGTCGTGGCTGCCCATCGGCTCGGTCATGGCCGCCACGGTGGCGCGTACCGCCGGGCCGAGGTCGCCGTCGGCGAGGCGGATGCGGTGGTGGTCGGTGTCGAACGCGCGGGCCACCAGGTCGGAGTAGTGGAACTCGTCGCCGGCCTCGTCGCCGCGGCTGTCGAAGCCGATGCTGAACGTCTGCAGGTGGTGCTGCCCGGCCCCGTCGAGCAGGGCGACGATCATGCTGGAGTCGAGGCCGCCGGAGAGCAGCACCCCGACCGGCACGTCGGCGACCAGCCGCCGGCGGACGGCGGTGCGCAGCGCGTCGCCGATCGCGGCCCGCCAGTCGTGGGCGTCCATGCCGTCGTGGGCCGGGTCGCGCCGGTACGCGGGGCGCCAGTAGACGTGCTCGCGGGTCCGCCCGTCGGCCTCCACCACCCGGACGGTGGCCGGCGGCAGCTTGCGTATCCCGCGCAGGATGGTGCGCGGCGCGGGCACGATCGAGTGCCAGGAGAGGTAGTGGTGCAGCGCCACCGGGTCGATGCCGGTGTCCACGTCGCCGGCGGCGAGCAGCGCCGGGAGCGTGGAGGCGAAGCGCAGCCGGCCGGGTGACTCGGCGAGGTAGAGCGGCTTGATGCCCAACCGGTCGCGGGCCAGCACGAGCCGCCGCCGGGGCCGGTCCACCAGCGCGACGGCGAACATGCCGACCAGGTGGTCGACGAACCGTTCACCCCACTGGGCGTACGCGACCAGGACGACCTCGGTGTCACTCGTCGACCGGAAGGTGTGCCCGGCGGCCCGCAGCTCGTCGCGCAGCTCGGGATAGTTGTAGACGCAACCGTTGAAGACCAGGGCGAGGCCGAGGTCGTCGCGGGCCATCGGCTGGCCGCCGGCCTCGGACAGGTCGATGACGGTCAGCCGGCGGTGTCCGAGCGCCACCCAGCCGTCGCTCCACCGGCCCTCCCCGTCGGGGCCGCGGGAGCGCATCGCCTCGGCCATCCGGTCGACCGCGCCGGCGTCCGGGGCCGCGCCGTCGAAGCGGGCCTCACCGCTGATCCCGCACATGTCGGCGACTACCCGGCATGTGACGGAGGAAACCCGGGATGGGCGGTTGGCGAGCCGCGAACGGCGAGCCGTCGTACGGTGGCCGTACGGGCCATGTCCCCGGGCGGTCCGGCCACGGGACGTGGCCGGAGATCAACAACGCCTGCCAGGAGGACGTGTGTTCGCCAATCCCGAGGAACTCCTGCGTTACCTCAAGAACGAGGACGTGAAGTTCGTCGACGTACGTTTCTGTGACCTGCCCGGCGTGATGCAGCACTTCAACCTGCCGGTCGAGTCCTTCGACGACAGCGTCTTCACCGACGGCCTCGCGTTCGACGGCTCGTCGATCCGCGGTTTCCAGTCGATCCACGAGTCGGACATGCTGCTGCTGCCGGACGTGGCCACCGCGTTCGTGGACCCGTTCCGGGCGCAGAAGACCGTCGCGCTGAACTTCTTCGTGCACGACCCGTTCACCCGGGAGGCGTACTCCCGGGACCCGCGCAACGTGGCGAAGAAGGCGGAGGCGTACCTGGAGGCGAGCGGCATCGCCGACGCCGCCTACTTCGGCGCGGAGGCGGAGTTCTACATCTTCGACTCGATCCGCCACGAGACCTCGGCGCACCAGTCGTTCTACTACATCGACTCGATCGAGGGCGCCTGGAACACCGGCCGCGAGGAGGAGGGCGGCAACCGGGGCTACAAGACCGCCTACAAGGGCGGCTACTTCCCGGTCCCGCCCGTGGACCACTACGCCGACCTGCGCGACAGCATGGTCCGTCGGATGCTCGACGCCGGGTTCACGGTCGAGCGCTCGCACCACGAGGTCGGCACCGGCGGGCAGTCGGAGATCAACTACAAGTTCTCCACCCTGCTGCACTCGGCCGACCAGCTCCAGCTCTTCAAGTACCTGATCAAGAACGAGGCGTGGGCGCACGGGAAGACCGCCACGTTCATGCCCAAGCCGCTGTTCGGGGACAACGGCTCCGGCATGCACACCCACCAGAGCCTCTGGCTGAACGGCGAGCCGCTGTTCTACGACGAGACCGGCTACGCCGGGCTGTCCGACACCGCCCGCTGGTACATCGGCGGCCTGCTGCACCACGCGCCGTCGCTGCTCGCCTTCACCAACCCGACCGTCAACTCCTACCGCCGGCTCGTGCCCGGCTTCGAGGCCCCGGTCAACCTGGTCTACTCGCAGCGCAACCGCTCCGCGTGCACCCGCATCCCGGTCACCGGCAGCAACCCCAAGGCCAAGCGCGTCGAGTTCCGCGTCCCCGACCCGTCGGCCAACGTCTACCTCGCCTTCTCCGCCATGCTCATGGCCGGCCTGGACGGCATCAAGAGCAAGATCGAGCCGCCGGCGCCGATCGACAAGGACCTCTACGACCTGCCCCCGGAGGAGTGGGGCGACGTCAAGCAGGTCCCCGGCTCGCTGTCGCACGCGCTGGAGGCGCTTCAGGCCGACCACGACTACCTGCTCGACGGCGGCGTCTTCACCGACGACCTGATCTCCACCTGGATCGACTGGAAGAACGCCAACGAGGTCGACCCGGTGCGCCTGCGGCCCACCCCCCACGAGTTCGCCATGTACTACGACTGCTGACCCGTCAGCAGTCGTCGACCACCGCCCCCGCCTGTCGCCCGCGGGGGCGGTGGTCAACGCAAAACGGCAGCTCGGAGGTCGCCGGCCTCGTACCGTCGAGGCATGACCCCGCCGAGCGACGACGCACCGAACGGACCCGTGCGACGCGGAGGTCGTCGGTGAGGCCGCGGCCCGCCACCGCCCTCTCCACCCCGGCGACCCCCACCACCCTCACCCTCGGGGTGGAGGAGGAGTTCCTGCTGCTCGACCCGGTGACCGGGGAGAGCATGCCGGTCGCCGACCGGGTCCGCGACGCGCTCTCCGGGACCGCCCGCGAGCAGAGCCGGCAGGAGTTCCGGCACAGCATGGTGGAGATGGTCACCCCGGTCAGCCCGGACCTCGCGGCGTTGCGGGAGCACCTCGTCGCGCTGCGCCGCGCCGCCGCCCACGCCGCCGAGGCCGTCGGAGCGCGACTCGTCGCGGTCGGCGCCACCCCGGTCTGTGAGGCCCACCGCACCGTCCCGGACGAACAGCGCTACCAGGACATGTCCCGCCGGTTCGGGCCGGTGGCGCACGACCCGGCGGTCTGCGGCTGCCACGTCCACGTCGGAGTGCCCGACCGGGAACTCGCCGTGCAGGTCTGCAACCACCTGCGCCCGTGGCTGCCGGTCGTGCAGGCGCTCACCACCAACTCCCCGCTGCACGACGGCCGGGACACCGGGCATG
Source organism: Micromonospora sp. NPDC051300 (assembly GCF_044455315.1). NCBI lineage: Bacteria > Bacillati > Actinomycetota > Actinomycetes > Micromonosporales > Micromonosporaceae > Micromonospora > Micromonospora sp. NPDC051300. The sequence goes on from NZ_JBITEP010000019.1 coordinate 120,833, forward strand.
CGAGCTGGCGCTCCATGCAGCTCGAACGCTGGCCCAGCATCGGCCCCACGCCGCACTTCGACTCCGCCGCCGACTACGACGCCACCGTGCGCGACCTGATCACCGCCGGCATCATGCTCGACGCCGCGATGGTCTACTGGTACGCGCGGCCGTCGGCGGCCTACCCGACGGTGGAGGTCCGGGTCGGCGACGTCTGCCCCACCGTCGACGACACCGTCCTCGTCGCCGGGCTGGTCCGGGCGCTCGTCGCCACCGTGATCGACGAGATCCACGCCGGCGTGGCCGCCCCCCGCATCCGCGACTGCCTGGTCGCCGCCGCGCACTGGCGGGCCGCCCACGACGGGGTCGACGGTGACCTCGTCGACCTGCGCAGCGGGCGACCTCGGCCGGCGTGGGACCTCGTCGACGACCTGATCGTCGCCGTCGCGCCCGCGCTGCGCCGCCACGGTGACCTGGATCTGGTGCTGCGCGAGGTGGACCGGCTGCGCCGCACCGGCACCGGGGCCACCCGGCAACGTCAACTCATGGCCGACACCGGCGGCGACGTCCGCGCCGTGCTGGCGCACCTCGCCGCGCAGACCGTCGCGGCCTGACCGGGGCCGGCCCGGTGCCGTCAGCGCAGACCGGCGAACAGGTCGTCCTCCGGCGTCGGCGCGCCGGTGCTGTCGCGGACCCGGACGAACGTCTCCATCCCCATCAGCTCGGTGAACCGCTCCTGCCCCAGGCGCAGGAAGAAGATGTTCTCCGCCTGGCTGGCGTGCGCCGCCAGCGACGCGAACTTCTGCCCGCCGTGGGCGCGGGTGTCCACCCAGGTGGTGATCTCGTCGTCGGGCAGGCCAAGCGCCGGCATCTCGTCGGCCGCGTCCGGCTCGGGGAACTCCACCCCGATCTCCTGCATGACCTTGCCGAACTCCTGGAACGCGCTCTGCGGCACGGTGGTCCAGTAGACCTTCGCCGGGATGCCGGTGCGCTCGACCGCGGCCATGGTGATGCGGTGCGCCTGGATGTGGTCCGGGTGGCCGTAGAAGCCGTTCTCGTCGTAGGTGACCACCACGTCGGGGCGGTGCCGCCGGATCAGCTCGGCCAGCCGGTCGGCCGCCTCGTCCACAGGCGTGTTCCAGAACGCGCCGGGCGCGTCGTTGGTCGCCCAGCCCATCATCCCGGAGTCGGCGTAGTCGAGCGTCTCCAGGTGGGTGACCTTCAACGCCTCACAACTGGCCGCCAGCTCGGCGCGGCGCATCGCCACCACGGCCTGCGGGTCGTGCCCGTCGTCGCCCGGCTTGACGCCGCCGGGCCCGTCGCCGCACCGGCCGTCGGTGCAGGTCACGAGCACCGTCGTGACGCCCTCCGCCGCATAGCGGGCGAGGATGCCGCCGGTGCTCGTCGCCTCGTCGTCGGGGTGCGCGTGCACCGCCATCAGGGTCAGGGATCGCTCTGCCACCCCGTCACCATACGAGCATCCACCGACGCACTAGCATTGCCCGGTCCGCAGACGGCGACGGAAGCGAGGCACGATGGGTTGGCTCCGGCGGTTGCTGGGCGGCGACGGAGGGGTCGAACTGGACCCCGGACGCCAGCAGGAGCTGCTACGCGACGTCCGGCACTCCTACGGCGCGCACGCCCGGATCCGGTTCCCCGAGCAGGTCGACGCGATCAGCCGGCTGCTGTCCGACGACGACGGTCTGGTGGTGGCCGCCGGGATCGTCTGCGAGGCCGCCGAGGAGGCCCACGCCGACCTGCAGTACCAGGCCCAGGAGGTGTTTCGGCGCACCGGCCGGCGGCTGCTGGTGCACCGCCGCAACTACCGGCCCCTGTGGAAGGAGGCCGGGCCGTCGCTGCGCTGGCCGCTGGGCGCGCTGCCCAGCGGGCTGCACCCGTACGCGCAGGTGACCGCCGCCGCCACCGTGGTCGGCGGCCGGGCGAAGCGCCTGGACCGGGTGACCGACCCGCAGCCGTTCGTGGTCCGGCTGTTCGAGGTGCTCGACCTGACCACCGCCGGCTGGGAGTTCGGTCGCGTGCGGGTGGACACCGACGGCACCACTCTCGTCGAGCGGCTGACCCACACCGCCGCGCAGGTCCTCGCCGCGATGGACGACCCGCCCCGGTTGCCGCCGGCGGTGCGGGAGTTGATGCGCCGCAACCACAGCGTCGACGTGTACGACCCGGCCGGCCCGCGGGTGGTCGGCCGGATCAACCTGGGCGCGCGGCTGCGCGAGACGCTCCTGGCCTGACCGCCGGCACCCCGTGGACGGCACGACGCGCCCCGGTCGCCCGGGGCGCGTCCCCGGGCCGCTCAGGACGTGGTGCAGGTGAGGTTCGTCGGCGGGTTGTTGGCGCCGGTGACCGTGCCGATGAAGCCGAACGTGGTGGACGCGCCGGCGGCCACCGCGCCGTTGTAGTCGACGTTGCGCACCGTCACGTTCGCGCCGGACTGGGTGTGCGTGCCGCCCCAGATCTGGCTGACGACCTGCCCGTTCGGGAACGTCCAGGACACCGTCCAGCCGCGGATCGCGGTCGCGCCGGCGGTGACCGTGACCTCGGCCTGGAAGCCACCCGACCACGAACCGGTCACCGCGTACGTCGCCCGCGCGCCCGACGGGGCGGGCGAGCTGACGGTCGGGGTCGGGGTCGGCGACGTGCTCGTCGTCGGTGTGGGTGTGGCGGTCAGGGTCGGTGACGGCGTCACGCCGGGCCGGGCCGCCCGGTAGGTGTGCCCGGCCCGCACGGTGAGCTGGACGACGTCCGTCTCCGGCCGGGTGGTGGCAGGTGTGCTGCCGTCGGCGGCGTCGAGCAGCGTGAAGCCGCCGGTGAAGAGCCGGGACCGGATCCGGAGCGTGCCGTCGCGGTCGGCGCGGACGCCGATCTCGTCGACCTGGCCGTTGCTCCAGGACACGCCGACGGTGTACCCGCCGCGACCGCGCAGGCCGGCGACGCGGCCGGTGGGCCACGCGCTCGGGAGCGCGGGCAGCACGTTCAGCTCGCCGGCGTGGCTGTGCAGCAGCATCTCGGCGATGCCGGAGGTGGCGCCGAAGTTGCCGTCGATCTGGAACGGCGGGTGCAGGTCGAACATGTTCGGCGCGAGCCGGTCGGTGCGTACCAGGTCGCGCAGGAGCTTGTGGGCGCGGGCGCCGTCCTCCAGCCGGGCCCAGAAGTTGATTTTCCAGGCGAGGGACCAGCCGGTGCCGTCGTCGCCGCGCAGCTCCAGCGTCCGGCGGGCGGCCTCGTACAGCGCCGGGGTGCCCCGCTTGGTGATCTGGTTGCCGGGGTGCAGGCCGTAGAGGTGCGAGACGTGCCGGTGGGTCCGCTCGGTCTCCACCCAGTCGGCGAGCCACTCCTGGACGTTGCCCCGGGAGCCGACCCGGCTCGGGGAAAGCCGGTCCCGGGCGGTGCGCACCTGGGACCGGAACGTGGCATCGACGCCGAGGACCTCGCCGGCCCTGGCCGCGGCGTCGAACAGGTCGCGCAGGATCTGGTTGTCCATGGTGGGTCCGGCGCAGACGCTGGCGTTGGCGTGGTGCGGCAGCTCCGGGGAGTTCGACGGGTTCGTCACCAGGTAGCCGAGCGTGGGGTGGGCGACGAGCGTGTCGAGGAAGAACTGGGCGGCGCCCTTGAGGGCCGGATAGTTGGCCTGGAGGAAGCCGAGGTCGCCGGTGAACAGGTAGTGGTCCCAGATCAGGGTGCTCAGCCACGCCCCGCCGGTCTGCCACATGCCCCACAGCGCCCCGTCGACGACCGAGGCGCCCCGCCACGCGTCGGTGTTGTGGTGGGCGACCCAGCCGCCGGCGCCGTACTGGGCCTGGGCGACCCGCGCGCCGGTCACCGTCAGGTCCTTGACCAGGTCGAAGACCGGCAGGAAGCACTCGGACAGGTTTGTGGTGTCGGCCGGCCAGTAGTTCATCGGCAGGTTGGCGTTGATCGTGTACTTCGAGTCCCAGGACGGCGTCAGCGAGTCGTTCCAGATGCCCTGGAGGTTCGCCGGCTGGGTGCCCGGACGGGAGGAGGAGATCAGCAGGTAGCGCCCGAACTGGAACAGCAGCGCGGCGAACTGCGGGTCGTCGACGCTCGCGTGCTGCGCGATCCGCACGTCGGTCGTCTGGTCGGCCGCGGCCGTGCGGCCCAGGTCGATCGTCACCCGGCCGAACAGGGCCTGGTGGTCGGCCACGTGGCGGCTGCGGAGCTGGTCGACGGCGACGCTGCGGGCGGCGGTGAGCCGGTTGCGGGCGATGCCCTGGTAGTCGCCGTTGACGGTGCGGTAGTTGACGTAGCTGGAGCCGATCGAGACCAGGACGGTCACGCTTGTCGCGCCGGAGACCCGCAGCGTGCCACCGGAGCTGCTGACCGTGCCGCCGGTCGCCGCGGCGTTGGCCAGGGCCAGGAACCGCACCGAGCCGGTGACCCCCTCCATGCTGCCGGAGACGCCGTCGAGCCCGATGGTGGCGCTGTCCGGGCTGGACACGGTGGTCCGCTGCGGGCTGTCGAAGGTGGCGGAGAACGTGATCGAGGTGGCCCGGTCGGCGGTAAGGCGGACCACGATCACCTGGTCGGGCGCGCTGGCGAACACCTCACGTTGGTGGCGCACCCCGTCGAGGACGTACGTCGTGGTCGCCGTGGCGGTGGTCAGGTCGAGGGTCCGGTTGTACTGGGTGGCACCGCCGGCGGAGCCGAAGGCGAGCCGGAGGTTGCCCACGGTCTGGTAGGCGAGCTGGCCGCCGGGGGTGCCCATCATGGTCTGGTTGATCAGGTCCTGCGCCGAGGTCCACTGGTCGGCGAAGACCCGGCGCCGGATCTCGGCCAGGTTGGCCGCGCCCCGGGTGTTCGCCGAGTCGTAGGGACCGCCGGCCCAGACCGTGTCCTCGTTGAGTTGGAGCCGTTCGGTGTCGACGTTGCCGAACACCATCGCGCCGAGCCGCCCGTTGCCGATCGGCAGCGCGCGGAGCCAGTCGGTGCCGGCCGGCTCGTCGTACCAGAGTGCCAGGTCGTTCGCGGCCAGCACCTGCGGCGGCGCCACCGAGCCGGCGCGGGCGGTCGCGCTCCAGGCGGCCGGCACCAGGGCCGCGCCGGCACCGGCGGCGCCGGCCTTGAGGATGTGTCGTCGGGTCACGTCGGACATGTCGTCTCCTTGCCACACGGATCGAGCACGGCTGCGGGTGGGGTCCGGAGAGATCGGTCGGCGGCATCAAGCATCTTGTTAGCGCTAACAGGATGGTGCCCACACATCCCGTGCCATGCCGCCGGCAGACGCCCGGGCTCCCAGCCGCGCGTCACCTCCGCCTACATGGACTCTCATGGATGAAGGGCGCACCGTCAAGACGCCACGGGTGTCATGGATGACGTACGGGGGCGTACGCGCCGACGGCCGCCAACGGCCGCCTCCGACCCGGCGGCCTCGACCCGGCGGGCCGAGCGGGGCGCCGGCGCCACCGGCCGGCCCACCCGGGTGACGTGCACGATCCGCGCCGGCGCGACGTCCAGCGACGCGCCGATCGCGTCCCGGGTGGCGCCGACGTCGACGAGCTGGCTCAACGGGTGCGCCGCCAGGCCGGCCGCGTGCAGGGTCAGCCACATCCGCATGAGCACCCGCCCGAACTCGACCTGCCCGGCCGCGTCCAGGTCGGGCGGGGCGACAAGCGCCAGCACCGCCCCGCCGCGCGCGAGCGGGTCGTCGCCGGCGGCGAGCAGGCGGGGCAGCCCCAGCGGGCGCAGCACCGGATAGGCGGCCAGCGCCGCCCGCAGCCCGGTCGCCGCCGGCCGGGACAACCCGAGGCACCTGTCGCTGAGCCCGTCCGACAGGTACTCCGGCCGCGCCGGGTCCAGGCGCAACCAGCGACGCAGCTCGGCGGTGACCGCCGGGTCCGCGTACACCTGACGGTCGGCGGCGCGGCGCAGCGCGCCGAGACGCCCGGCCGGGACGACGTGGACCGCGCCGCCGGCCTGCCGGGCCACGTCGTCCACGGCGGTCAGCGACCCGGCGTCCGGGCCGTCGGTGAACCGGCCCCGGTGGGTACGCCGGTCCGCCACGTCGCCGGCGTCGAACGGCGTCCGGTACGGCTGCCGCGCCGGGCGCAGCCGCCCCACCCGGTGCTCCGCCTCGTCGTGGTCGGCGACCCAGTCGAGCCGGAGCCCCGCGTCGGCGGCCACGATCAGGCAGGTCTCCACGAACGCGCCGAGGGACAGCCGCAGGTCCCGCCCGGTCGGGTCGCCGGCCGGCAGCGCGTCGGCCGGGTCCCAGCCCACGGTGATCGCCCAGCGCTCGTAGCGCAGCCGCCACGGTTGGGTGTTGTGCGCGCTCGGGGCCCGCCAGCACAGCGGCTCCAGCGCGCGGAACGCGGCGAGGTCCATGTCAGCGCTCCTTGGCGTAGAAGGTGTAGCCGTGCAGCGGCCGGCCGCCGAGCCGGCGGTACGGCGCGGCGGAGGCCGGATTGTCCCGCCCGACCCAGGTGCTGCGCAGCGTGGTGTAGCCGCCGGCGTGCAGGTTGTGGTGCAGGTGCGCGGCGAGCAGCCGCTGGTAGCCACGGCCCTGGAAGTCGGGCCGCACGCCCTTGATGATCAGCACGGCCTCGCGGCGGTGGCGGCGGCGGGTGGCCAGCAGCCGGAGCTGGTTGACCGGGTTCAGGTCGCCGCGCACGCGGACCAGGAACTCGCTGATGTCCGGCACGCAGAGCACGAACGCGACAGGCCGCCCGTCCCGGGTCAGGTAGAGCAGCAGCGACTCGTCCAGCAGGTGGGCCAGTCCGTCGGTCTGCCGGCGCAACTGCGCCGCCGAGATCGGGGTGTAGTAGCCGAGCTGGGCGAACGAGTCGTTGAGCATGTCGCGCAGCAGGTCGAGCTGCTCGTCGAGACGCCGCACGTTTCCCCGGTGCAGCTCCAGCCGCCCGCCGTCGGGTTGCGCGCCGAGCGCCGGCGCCGGCCCGGCCGGCGGCGGCACCGGGCAGATCCAGGTGTCCGAGACGAACCGCCTGGTGAACCCGGACGCCTCGTAGGCGGCCGGGTAGCGCGACGGGTTCCACGCGCTGTCCACAAAACCCCGATCGGCCCAGCCGTCGGTGATCACGCCGCCGGCCTGGTTGGGCAGCAGCGCCACCGGCCCGAACAGCAGGTCCCGGCCGGCGTCGGCGTGCGCGTCGATCGCGTCGAACAGCGGCCCGGCGGCGGGCGCGGTGAACTCGGTGAGCCCGAACAACTGGCACCGGCGGCCCAGCTTCGCGTCGAGGTCCGCGTCGGTGTGCAGCGTGGTCCGCCCGACCACCGCGCCGGAGGCGTCGCGCAGCACGTACATCGGCACGCCGTCGCCCCACCAGCGGCGGATCTGCTGCCGGGGCGTCGGCACGTAACGCGGCTCGTCGGCGTAGAGCCGGTCGGTGAGCGCGAGGAACTCGGTCAGGGCGCGCCGGCCGGTGACCCGCTCGAACCGGTGGCCGCTCACCGGCGTACCGCCGGCCCGGTCGTCTCCACGCCCAACGGGGTGAACTGCTCGATGTGGCCCATCGCGCCGTCCTCGGCCCGCCACGCCCCGTTCGAGTAGCCGTCCGGGTCGGCGCTGTAGAGCCGGATGAACCCGGCCGTCGCGTTGCGGTTGCCGTCGGTCAGCCAGGCCATCAGCCTCCGGTGATGCCGGGTGCGGGCGAAGCGCAGCATCGCGTCCCGATCGGCGAAGAACGCGATGGTGCCCAACGTCAGCGGGAACTGCCAGTAGACGGTGTGCCAGCGGTAGCCGGACATCCGGCGCATGTCCCGCACCATCCGGAACCAGTCGGGCGCCAGCCGCAGCAGCACCAGCGGGCTCGCGTACCGGGTGCCGCCGATGAACATCGCGCCGGCGCGGGCCTGCGCCGGGGCCAGGGAGAAATCTCGGGTACGCATGGGTCACCTCACCAGGTAGGCGTTCTTGATCTTCTGCGGGCCGGCGAACGGGCCGGTCCCCGGGTCGTGCAACTCCACCCGCAGGTCGCCGGCGGTCGGGTCCTCCACCAGGGACTGCGCGAAGTCCCGCGAGACCGAGGTGAGGTGCCGGCGCACCCCGTCGCGGCACGCGGTGGCGAGCGCCGCGCGGTCGGCGGCGGCCAGCGGGCCGCGCAGCTCGACGTGGATCACCGGTCGGGTCTCCAGCGCCGCGTCCTCGACCAGCGCCAGGCAGAACCGGCTGATCGCGGCGGCGTGCGGGTTGCCGGTGTAGAGGCCGTACTCGACGTCCTGCGGGTAGAGGTTCGCGCCCAGGTAGGACACCGTGGAGTCGCGCCGGCCGAAGAGCAGCAGCACCGGCAGCGTCATCCGCTCGTCGGCCGTCGCGGTACGGAACTCGGCCGCGCGCACCGGGTCGTCCGCGGCCAGCTCGGCGATCCGCCGGTACGACACCAGCACCGCCTCGTCGCCGACGTTGTAGCGCAGCCGGGGTTGCAGCACGTCCGGGCTGCCCACGGTGCAGACCAGCTCCCGCCGCTCGTTGGTCTCCAGCCAGGTGGCGAACGGGTTGTACTGGAACACCATCGGCAACCGCTGCTCACCGGCACCGAGCAGTTCCGCGCGCAGCGCCGCGTCGGTGCGCAGCCGGCGCCGCAGCCACACCGTGAACCGGGTCTCCGCGCCGATGCCGATGGTCAGGTCCGACGCCCCGTACGCCGAGCGCACCCGGACGAACCGCTGCTCCAGGTAGTCGCGCAGCGCCTCGGTCATTCCCTCGCCGCCGCAGCTACCGAAGATCCGGTAGCGCGACCAGGGGAAGTCCTCGGCGTCCAGCCGGTCCCGCAGGTGCTTGAGGAACGGCGGGTAGGCGGTCACCAGGTAGTCGAAGTCCGGCCCGAACTCGCGCAACGTGTCGATGATCTTGCCGAGGTCCGGGCCGGTGTTCTTCACCACCGCGATCCGGGCCATCGCCGCGCCGGTCGTGGTCCCGGTCGCCCACGCGCCCATCGAGTAGGCGTTGATCACGAACGGCCGGCGCATCGGGAACGCCAGGCCGGTGTAGCCGACGATGTCCCGGTGCACCGCCCGCAGCTCGCGCTCGCCGCGCGGCCAGTTGAACGGCCGGCCCGACGACCCGGCCGACTCGTCCACCACCACCCCGCGCTCCGGCAGCCGCCCCCGCCAGCACCGCGCGGCGGCGTCGTGGCCCACCACGTACCCGAGCTTGTCGGTCTCCGGGAAGTCCCGCAGCCCGCGGCGGACGCCCGCCGGGCGGGCCCGCAGGAACGCCCGGTAGGCCGGCACCCGCCGGGCCGCGCGGACGCAGACCGACCTCGCGTTCGCCTCGGCCAGCCGGTCCAGGACCGGGTGGTGCCGCCGGGCCAGCCACCGCCATCCGGCCGGGTGCCGGCCGACCAGCCGGACCAGCGCGGCCACCGCGCGCCCGGCGGCCTCCTCCCCCGGCAACGACATCTCGACGGTACGCAGGGCGGCGGGTCGGTGCAGTGTCTCGGCCATGACAAGGATCCTGCCGACGCGGCGACGCCGGCACCTGAGCCGTGCGACGGGACTACGGCTGAGTACGGGTACCCAGCGGTCGGCGTGGGGCGTCGCCGACGCTGCCCGGCATCCGCCGGGCCACCCCCGCCAACAGGTCGGCGACCTGCACCCGCGGATCGTCGCGCGAGTCGGTCATCACCAGCCCGGCCAGCGGCGACTCCCCCGCCGGCAGTCCGCCGCCCACGGCCAGCGCCCGCTGCAGCCGGCGCAACCGGTCGGCGGTGAGCGCGCTCTGCTCGTCGTGCGTCACCAGCACCCGCCGCCGGCCGCCGCTCCAGAACAGAACGGTCTCGGCCAGCGCCGGCAGCAGCGGCTCCAACGGCGGCGGGATCGACCGGTCCTCGGCGTAGAGCCGGGCCTGCACGTCGGCCACCCGGGCGCGGTCGAGCGCGCGGAGCACCGGGTCGGCCGGGGCGTGGCGCAGCAGCGCGCCGCGCGCCGCGAGGAACCGGTCGACGCTGCCGTCACCGGAGCGGTCCCGCCGCTTGGTCCGCAGCATCTCCACGAACGCCGCCAGGAAGGCGTGCCAGGCCGGACCGGCGGCGCGCCCGGCCCGGTGCAGCGCGAGGGCGTCGGCCCGGCGCGCCCCGGCCAGGCGGGTGCCGGCGGCGTAGGACGGCTCGTCCAGCAGCAGGTCGACCACCCGGGTGACGAGGAAGACCTGCTTGTCGACCAGGTGCACGTGCGCCCGGCCGCGTAACGCCGCGCGGAACCACTCCCGCGCCTCGGCCGCCTCCGGCCGGCGGAGAAACTGCCGGGACTTGAACTCGTGCGCCGACCACGGGAAACCGGAGCGCAGGGACGCGAGCAGCCGGGTGGCCTCCTCGACGGTCAGGTCGACGCTGGCGTGGCTGATCAACGGGGTGGCCGGGTCGAGCAGGTTGGTGCCGGAGAACCCCGACTCGTCGCAGGCGATCTCCACGACGGCGCCGGTGGGCGCCTCCGCCGGCGGCAGGCCGCCCTGGAGCGGCAGCCTCACGCCCGGTCCCTCGCCATGCCGCCCATGGTCGCCCACCCGGCGCGACCGGGCCACCGGTTTGCCGTCGGCGACGATCCGTCAGGCACGTCGAGTCACCATCTCGACACACTCCTGGCCCGCCGCGCACGCCCGGGTCACACTGCGCCCATGACACACAGTGAGCGTGAGCGCACGAACGAGCGCTTCGAGAAGGTGGCCGAGGAGACCTCCGAGACGGTGACCCACGCGGCCGGCGTCCTGGAGGAGGAACTCGCGGCGGGGCTGGCCGGCGCCCGGCGGCTCGAGGAGAAGCTGAGCGAGAGCCGCCGGGTCGACCCGGAGGCGTTCGACGAACTCGTCGCGCGGGTCCGCACCGACGGGCACTCCCTGATCGACACCGTCGTCGGGCAGCTCAAGATGGCCGACGACCAGCGCGGCGAGGTGATCCGCAGGTACACCTCGGACGCGCACGACGCACTGGACACCGTACTCAATCTCGCCCGGCTCGCGCCCGACGTGGCCAACGGGCTCGCGGACCGGCTGGCCCCGCCGGCCCCGAGAAGCGCGACGGGCCGGTAGCCGCGCGATGGCGCCGACCACCGGGGTGGCCGGCGGGTCCGTGGCGGCCGTGCTGGAACGCTACCGCGGGCTCGCCCTCGACGCGCTGCTGGACGACCTCCCCGACGGCGGGCCGCGCTACCTCTACGACCTGGTCGCGGAGTATCCGCGCCGGTGGGGCAAGGGGCTGCGGGCGGCGATGTGCCTCGCCACCTGCCGGGCGTTCGGCGGCGGGCAGGCGGTGGGGCTCAACGCCGCGGTGACCGTGGAGCTGTTCCACAACGCCTTCCTCATCCACGACGACATCCAGGACGAGAGCGAACAGCGGCGCGGCGCGGCGACCCTGCACGCCGAGTACGGGGTCGGCGTCGCGCTGAACGTGGGCAACATGACGAACCTGCTGGCGCTGCGGCGGCTCGCCGCGAACCGGGCGGCGCTCGGCTCGGGGATCGCCTGGCGGCTGTTCACCGAGACCGAGCTGATGATGCGTCACTCGCTGGAGGGCCAGGCGATCGAGATCGGCTGGATCCGCGACAACGTGTGCGACCTGGACGCCGACGACTACTACCGGATGTGTCTGAAGAAAACCTCCTGGTACACCTGCATCTACCCGTGCCGGACCGGCGTCCTCGTCGCGACCGGCCGGGAGAACGCGGTCGACGTGCTGGACCGTTACGGCTGGTATCTGGGAGCCGCGTTCCAGATCCAGGACGACGCGCTCAACCTGACCGGCGACTACGCCAGCTACGGCAAGGAGATCGCGGGCGACCTGTGGGAGGGCAAGCGGACGCTCATCCTGATCGACTTCATGCGCCGGTGCACACCTGACGAACGCGAGCGGGTGACGGCCTTCCTGGGCCGTACCCGCGCGGAGCGCACCGCCGCCGAGGTGCGCTGGCTGCACGGGCGCCTGCTCGCGTACGACTGCGTGGAGTCCGCCCGGCGCAGCGCGCGGGAACTCGCCCGCGCCGCCCGGCACGAGGCGGAGCGGGCGCTGGGCGCCGCGGCCGACACCGACGACGGCCGGTTCCTGCTCGATCTCACCGACTACGTGGTGGAGCGCGACCGCTAGTCCTCGACCCAGCCGTGCTGCCGGGCCATGGCGGCCAGCGCCCGCCGGGCCTGGACGATCTGCGCGCCGGTCATGGTGGGCACGTTCGCCAGCAGCAGCTCGGTGCACGAGGCCTCGAACTGCCCGACGGTCAGCACGTCGAACTCGTCGTCGGCCACCGGCGAGGACGCGGCGCGGGCCGGCACCGCCTGACTCGCCGCGCTTAGCGACACCGGCGGCGGGTCGAGCGTCACGCTGGCGACCTTGAGACCACGGTCGGACTGCACGACCTCGTAGCTCACCTTCATCCCGACGGCCACCGCGTGCCGCTGGTCGCCGAAGTCGTTCGCGTGCACGAACACGTCGTCACCGCCGCGTGCCGGCGCGATGAACCCGTAACCGCGAACGTCGTCGAAACGAACGATCGTGCCTCTTTCCACGACAACCACCCCGACACCAGAACCAGAGACAACGCCGTCGAAAGCCTAGCGACCCGGATCGCCGCCGGGCGGGCTCGGTGGCTTACGCGTCCAGAGCGCGACGCCCGCCAGCACACACGCGGCGCCGACGACGGCGACCGCGGACTTCGCCACGCCGGAGAGGTCGTCGACGAACGGGAAGGCACGTGTCGCGGCAAGGGCCAGCAAGGCCAGCACGAACAGGGCGACGGCGAGGACGCGATGGGGTGTCACCGGACTATCTGATCAGAGCGCCGAGCGGGAGGCCCGCCCACCGTCGCTCAGGGCACCCGGACCGGCGGTGGGTCCCCCGCCGGATCCGCCCGGTCCGCCCGGATCCGGTCGAGGTCGCCGGCGAGTTCGTCGGTGACCAGCAGGTCCCGCCGGATGTCGTCGTGCGGGTAGGCGGCCCGCCCGACCATGTGCGCCGCGACCGGCGCGGTGGCCAACTGGAACATGCCGACCAGCACGAGCGTGGTGACGTCCACCCCGGAACGCAGCCGCAACGCGCAGCCGAGCAGCACCAGCAACAGCCCGAGGACCTGCGGCTTGGCCGCCGCGTGCATCCGCGACAGCACGTCCGGGAAGCGGACCAGCGCCACCCCGGCGGCGAGGCTGAGCAGCGCGCCGGCGACCAGGCAGACGCCGGCCGCGGTGTCCAGGACCGCGTCGAGCGTCACTTCGGGTCCCTGCGCGCCGCGAACCGCGCGACGCTGACCGAGCCGACGAAGCCGACGATGGCGAGGACCACCAGCACCGGCAGCGCGGTGGCGTCCCGGCTGTAGGCGGCCTCGGTGGCGATGGCGGCGACCGCGACCGCGAGCAGCACGTCGGTGGCGACGGCCCGGTCGAGGATCGACGGCCCGCGGATGATGCGGACGAGGGTCAGGCCCCCGGCCACGGTGAGCAGCACGGTGACGATCACGGCGACGACTGTCACGTCGGTGCCCCTTCCAGGTCGACCGGCTCGCTCGGGCCGGTGGGTTCGGGTTGGCGGAGCCGGCTCAGCTCCTCGGCCGAGCCGACGGCGGCGACGACCCGCTTCTCCAGCTCCCGCACCCCGTGCCGGAACCGCTCCACCTCGTCGAGCGTGTGGACGCCGATGACGTGCACGTAGAGCGTGCCGGTCTCCCGGTCGGCCTCCAGGATCAGGCTGCCCGGCACCAGCGACAGCGCCTCGGCGGTGAGGGTGAGGTTGAGGTCGGTGTTCACCCGCAGCCGGACCGCGATGATCGCCCCGCGCGGGGTGTGCCCGAACCGGACCGCGAGCCAGGCGACCTGGGCGGAGGCCACCACCAGGTCCCACAGGAAACGCGCCAGGAAGCGCAGCAGCGGAACCGGCCGGATCCGTCCGCGGAACGTCACCGGCGGCAGCGGGAAGACCACCACCAGCACGACCGCGACCACCAGGCCACTGATCACGTTCGCCCAGGTGAAGGTGCCCCACAACAGCACCCAGACGGTGACCAGTCCGGTCACCGCGACGGCCCGGTTGCGCCACCGGACGCGGCGGGTCAGCGGGTCACGCGGATGGCTGGTCACGGCGCACCGCCCGGGAACACGGCCTCGACGTACGGGGCGCGGCGCAGCAGGTCGTCGGCCGCGTCGGTGCTGATGTCGAAGAGCGGGCCGGCCACCACGGTGAGCCCCAGCCCGAGCACCACCAGGGCGGCGGTGGACGCGGTCATCAGCCGGGGCAGCGCCGCGCCCGACGGCGTCGGATCGTCGTCCGGCTGCTTTGCGCCGTCGGTGCGCGCCGCCCGCACGCCGTCACCGGGCTCCGGCATGTCCGGGTGCGGGGCACGCCAGAACGCCAGGTTCCACACCCGGGCGATGGCGTAGAGGGTGAGCAGGCTGGTGAGCAACCCGCCGGCGACGAGCGCCCAGGCCAGGACGCCGCCGTCGGACACGCCGGCCTGGACCAGCCCCACCTTCCCGAGGAACCCGGAGAACGGCGGGATGCCGGCCAGGTTGAGGGCGGGCACGAAGAAGAGCACCGCCAGCACCGGCGACAGCCGGGCCAGCCCGCCGAGCCGGTCCAGCGCGGTGCTGCCGCCGCGGCGTTCGACCAGGCCGGCGGCGAGGAACAGGGTGGTCTGGATGGTGATGTGGTGCACCACGTAGAAGATCGCGGCGGACAGGCCGAGCGCGGTGGTCAGGCCGACCCCGAACAGCATGTAGCCGATGTGGCTGACCAGGGTGAACGACAACAGCCGTTTGATGTCCGACTGGGCGACCGCGCCGAGGATGCCGACCACCATGGTCAGCGCCGCGATCACCAGCAGCAGGTCGGCGGTGCGGCCGCCGGGGAACAGCAGCGTCTCGGTGCGGATGATCGCGTAGACGCCGACCTTGGTCAGCAGGCCGGCGAAGACCGCGGTGACCGGCGCGGGCGCGGTCGGATAGCTGTCCGGGAGCCACGCCGACAGCGGGAACACCGCCGCCTTGATGCCGAACGCCAGCAGCAGCATGCCCTGCAGGACCAGGCGCAGGTCGTCCGGCAGCGCGTCCAGCCGGTCGACGAGCTGGGCCAGGTTGAGCGTGCCGGTGGCCGCGTAGATCAGGCCGATCGCCACCAGGAAGATCAACGACGACAGCAGGCTGACCACGACGTACGTGGTGCCCGCCCGGATCCGGTTCTCGGTGCTGCCCAGCGTCAACAGTACGTAGCTCGCCACCAGCAGGATCTCGAAGCCGACGTAGAGGTTGAACAGGTCGCCGGAGAGGAACGCGTTGCACACGCCGGCGGTCAGCACCAGATAGGTCGGGTGGTAGACCGACAGCGGTGTCTCCTCGTTGCCGTCGGCCATGCCCTGCCCGATGGAGTAGACCAGCACGCAGAGAGTGACCGCGGCGGAGACCACCAGCATCAGCGCGGCGAGCTGGTCGGCGACGAGCACGATGCCCAGCGGCGCGACCCAGCCACCCACCTCGACCACCAGCGGGCCGTCGAGCGTGGAGCGGACCAGCAGCAGCGCCGCGACCGCCACCGTGGCGGCGAGGACGGTGATGCTGACCCACCGCTGGGCGCGGGCCCGGCCCACGAGCAGCAGCGTCAGGGCGGCGCCGAACAGCGGCATCACCACCGGCAGCGGGACGAGCCAGGTCATCGGGTCCTCCCCGACCCGCCGGCGGCCACCGGCCGGTCGTCGTGCGCCACGGCCGCCGGGGTCCGGTCGGTGGTCTCCGGGTCGGCCGTGCCCGGACCCTCGTCCCGGTCCGCCAGCTCCATGATCCGGCGGTCCTCGACGTCGTCCTGCACCTCGTCGTGCCCGTTGAGGTGCCAACTGCGGTAGGCCAGGGCGAGCAGGAACGCGGTCATGCCGAGCGTGATGACGATGGCGGTCAGCACCATCGCCTGCGGCAGCGGGTCGGCCATCTCCCCCTCGGCGGTGGTGCCGACGATCGGCGGGCCGCCGGCCCGCCCGCCGGTGAGCAGCAGCAGGTTCGCGCCGTTGCCGAGCAGGATGACCCCCATCAGCACCCGGGTCAGGCTGCGCTCCAGCAGCAGCGTCACCCCGGCGGCGAAGAGGACGCCGACCACCACGACGTAGACCAGGTTCGGGCTCACACCAACTCCTCTTCCCGTACGTCGCTCGGGGCGCTCTCGTCCTGGTCGACCTCCTGCTGGCGGTCCATCTCGGCGCCCAGGCTGCGCAGGATGTCCAGCACCAGGCCGACCACGATGAGGTAGACGCCGACGTCGAAGAAGACCGACGTGACGAAGTGGACGTCACCCAGCACCGGCAGGTGGAGGTCGAGCATCGCGCTCTGCAGGAACTCACCGCCGAGCAGCATCGCGGTGACCCCGGTGCCGACGGCGACGAACAGCCCCGCGCCGAGCACCCGACCGGCGTCCACCGGCGCCGCGCCGTTGAGTTCGGTACGGCCGCCGGCCAGGTAGCGCACGGCCAGCGCCAGCCCGGCGACCAGCCCGGCGGCGAACCCGCCACCGGGCTGGTTGTGGCCGGAGAACAGCAGGTAGATCGAGAAGAGCAGGATCGCGTGGAACAGCAGCCGGGTGACCACCTGGAGGATCACCGACTGGGCACGCGTGGTGGCGCCGCCGGTGAGCCAGCGAGGGCGCACCGAACTCTGCCGGCCCGCGCCGGGGATGCCGCTGCGCATGTCCAGCGCCCGGGAGCGGCGGAAGATCAGGCTGGCCACGCCGGTCGCGGCCACCACCAGCACCGCGATCTCGCCCATCGTGTCCCAGGCCCGGATGTCGACGAGCGTCACGTTGACCACGTTCTTGCCGCCGCCGTAGGACACCGCCTCCTCGGGGAAGCCGACCGAGATGGGCGTGGCCACCCGGGCGCCCGCCGAGACGTACGCCATGCCGGCGGTGACCACGCCGACCGCCACGCCGAGCGCGACGCGCACCCGCCGGCTGGAGCGCATCGGGCGGGCCGAGAACTTCCTCGGCAACCGCCGCAGGACCAGCACGAACATCACGATCGTGACGGTCTCCACCAGGAACTGCGTCAGCGCCAGGTCCGGCGCGCCGTGCAGGACGAACATCAGCGCCGTGCCGTAGCCGGTCACCCCGACGAGGATCATCGCGGTCAGCCGGCGCCGGGCCCGTGCCGCCGCCACCGCCGCCACCACGATCGCCGCGCCGGCGGCGGCCTGCAACGGCGTGTCCCACAGTTGGTGGCGCTGCGACCACGGCACGCCGACCAGCAGCGCGCCGCCGGGCAGGACGACCAGCACCAGCAGGATGACGCCCAGGTAGAACGGGAGAGAACCACGCTGGGTGGCGCCGGTCAGCTCCACCGCCGCGCGGTCCACGGCGGCGACCATCCGGTCGTAGCCGGTCGCGCCGTCGAAGGGCAGGCGCGGCAGGCGCGGCCGACGCCGGTGCAGCAGCAGGAAGAGCGCGACGCCGGCGGCGACGGCCAGCGCGGACAGCCCCAGCGCCGGGGTCAGGCCGTGCCAGAGCGCCAGGTGGTAGCCGGGGTCGGTGCTCGGGTACTGGTGCGCGTACGGCGCGAGCACCCGGTCCACGGCCGGGGCGAGAACGCCGACGGCGAGGCCGGCGACCGCCAGCACCGCCGCGGGCGCGACGAACGCCCGGTCGAGCGGCCCGGGTCGAGTGTCGGGCACGTCGGGCTTGCCGGCGAACGCGCCCCAGAGGAAGCGCCCCGTGTAGGCGACGGTCAGGGCCGAGCCGGCCACCAGCCCGGCGAGGACCACCAGGTCGACGGCGCCGCCGTGCCGGAACGCCTCCAGCGCCGCCTCCTTGGCGACGAAGCCGGCCAGCGGCGGCAGCCCGGCCATCGAGGCCGCCGCCAGCCCGGCGACCACCGCCAGCGCCGGCGCCCGCCGGCCCAGGCCGCTCAGCTCCCGCAGGTCGCGGGTGCCGGCGACGTGGTCGACGACGCCGACGACCAGGAACAGGGTGGCCTTGAACAGGGCGTGCGCCAGCACCATCGCGGCGCCGGCCAGCGCGGTGTCCCGGGTGCCGGCGCCGAGGACCGCCATCAGCAGGCCGAGCTGGCTCACCGTGCCGTAGGCCAGCAGCAGCTTCAGGTCCGTCTGCCGCAGCGCCGACCAACCGCCGAGGAACAGGGTGACCAGGCCGCCGGCCACCAGCACCACCCGCCAGGCGGTGGCCTGACCCACCGCCGGACCCATCAGCGCGACCAGGAACACGCCGGCCTTCACCATGGCGGCGGCGTGCAGGTACGCGCTGACCGGCGTGGGCGCGGCCATCGCGCGCGGCAGCCAGAAGCTGAACGGGAAGATCGCCGACTTGCTGGTCACGCCGAGCAGGATCAGCACCAGGGCGACGGTGAGGTAGCCGCCGTCGGGCAGGTTCTGCGACATCTCCGACCAGCGGTAGGAGCCGGCGTGCTGCCCGAGCATCACGAACCCGGCGAGCATCGCCAGGCCGCCCAGCGTGGTCACCAGCAGCGCCTGCATCGCGGCGTGCCGGCTGGCCCGCTTCGCCGGATCGCTGCCGATCAGCAGGTAGGAGAAGACGGTGGTGAGTTCCCAGAACACGTAGAGCAGCAGCAGGTCGTCGGCGACCACCAGGCCGAGCATCGCGCCGGCGAACGCGACGAAGACCGCGGCGAAGCGGCCGAGCCCGGGGTCGTCGGAGGAGAAGTAGCGGGCGCTGTAGGCGAGCACCAGGGCGCCGACGCCGCCGACCAGCAGCACCATCAGCCAGGAGAGCGTGCCCATCCGCAGGGCGAGGTCCAGGCCGAGCTGCGGCACCCAGGTGACCGTCTCCACGACCGGCGCGCCCGAGCGCACCTGACCGGTGCGGGTCAGCGCCCAGACGCCGGCCGCGGCGGGCACGGCCGCCAGCAGCAGGAGCGCCCGCCGTCCGAGGATGCGTACCAGCGCCGGGGCGGCCACGGCTGCGAGCGCATGAACCGCCACCAGAACCAGCACACATCCCCCTCAAGATCGACAGCGGGTTAGTCAACCCTAACCGGCGTCGAGGGGATCGACCACGTCGAGAGCGTCACCTCCACCGATGCGCGTCGGCGGGGTCGGGCGCGGGTAGGAGCAGCGGCGCGTCCGCGCTGATCGAGTCCGGGGGGTTCGTCGATGCTCGTCGTCGACCCGTCGGCGCCGTCACGCCGGTAACGGCGCGTACCACCGGGCGCCGGTGACCAGGACGCGCTTCGACTGCTGGCGGCTCCACTCCACCCGCATGCCGTGCCGGCGCAGCACCGGAAAGACCGTGTCGTCCAACAGTCGCTCCAGGTCGGCCTGGTAGCGGGCCTGCTGCTCGGCCTCCGGCAGGGCGTCGTAGGCGGCCTCGTCGAAGTCGGCCGGCGGGTAGGCGCCGTAGCCGAGATAGACCGCGCCGTCCGCGCTCGCCAGCAGCGACTCCGTGTCCTGGTTGTGGAACCACACATAGCCCCGCCAGTGCCGGGAGTCGTCCCGCTCGTCGTGGATCTCCGCCGACGCGCAGGTGCCACAACAACTGAAGTCCGCCCGGGCCAGCACGCCGACCTCGTTCAGCTCGGCGAACGCGCGGGTCAGGTTGCTGACCACCACGCCCCACCCGCGCTGCTGCTCCCGCCGCGCCGCCAGCGCCGCGGCGTACGCCGTGGCGAGCTCCTCGTCGGTGGCGCCGTGGCGCTCCTCGTCGTCGTCGAAGTAGTCGACGAACTCGGCGGCGTCGTCCTCGCCGCGCACCACCCAGCTCCAGATCTCGTCGTCGATGCCGGCGCGACCCGGCTCCGCGATCCGGTCGGTCAGGAACCGGGCGCCCTCGGGGCGGTCGTTGTAGATCCATTCGGTCACGACCGTGATCCTCACACGTGCCTGTGACAGCCTCGGGTGTGCCGGCGGTCGCCGTGGCGGACCGGCGCCTGGTCGAGGGACGTCGCCCGCGCCGTGACGGTTCTCACCGCGTCACCGTGGCAGGTCACCGGCGTTGACCGGGTACGAGCGGTACCCATGACGTCGTCTCCCGAGGTAGCCATGAGCAGCGAGACCGGCCCGGTCGACCCGGCCCACCTGCGGGCCGTGCTCGACGGACCGTGGGCCCGGGTCCGCGACGCGCACCGCGCGCACCTCGACGAGCGGTTCCTGCCGGTCTACGGCGAGACGGGTGACCAGGCGCGCGAGCGGATCAGCCGGCTGCTCGGCGAGCTTCCGGTCGAGCTGGGCATCGGCGGTGGCTTCCCCACCGAGTACGGCGGCGCCGCCGACGTCGGCGCCTCGATCGTCGCCATCGAGATGCTGGCCCAGGTCGACCTGTCGCTGATGGTGAAGGCGGGCGTGCAGTGGGGACTGTTCGGCGGCGCGGTCGCCGCCCTGGGCACCCGGCGGCACCACGACGCCTACCTGCGGGACATCATCTCGGGAGACCTCTTCGGCTGCTTCGCGATGACCGAGACCGGCCACGGCTCCGACGTCCAGAACCTGCGCACCGAATGCGTGTACGACCCGCACACGCAGACGTTCGACCTGCACACCCCGCACGAGGCCGCGCGCAAGGACTACATCGGCAACGCGGCCCGCGACGGGCGGATGGCGGTGGTCTTCGCCCAGTTGGTGATCGACGGCCGGCGGCACGGCGTGCACGCGTGGCTGGTCCCGATCCGCGACGAGCGGGGCGCCCCGCTGCCCGGCGTGACCATCGGCGACGCCGGGCCCAAGGCCGGGCTGCTCGGCGTGGACAACGGCCGGCTCCGCTTCGACCACGTGCGCGTGCCGCGTGACATGCTGCTGGACCGCTACGCCCAGGTCGCGGCGGACGGGACCTACTCCAGCCCGATCGAGAACGACTCCCGGCGCTTCTTCACCATGCTCGGCACCCTGGTCCGCGGCCGGGTGAGCGTCGGCGGCGCCGCGTCGGCGGCCACCAAGGCGGCCCTGGCCATCGCGGTGCGTTACGGCGACATCCGCCGCCAGTTCGGCACGCCCGACGCCGAGCGGGAGGTGCTGCTCAACGACTACCTGGCCCACCAGCGCAAGCTGCTGCCCGCGCTGGCCACCACGTACGCGTTGACCTTCGCCCAGGCCGAGCTGGTCGCCGCGCTCAGCGACGTGCAGGGCGGCGACGGGCCGGTCGACGAGCATCGGCAGCGGGAGCTGGAGTCCCGGGCCGCCGGCCTCAAGGCGGCGCAGACCTGGCACGCGACCCGCACCATCCAGATGTGCCGGGAGGCGTGCGGCGGCGCCGGCTACCTCGCCGAGAACCGGCTGCCCAGCCTCAAGGCCGACACCGACGTCTTCACCACGTTCGAGGGCGACAACACGGTGCTGCTCCAGTTGGTGGCCAAGGGTCTGCTCACCGGCCACCGCGACGAGTTCGGCTCGCTGGACGGCTGGGGTCGCGCCTCCTTCGTCGCCGAGCAGGTCCGCGACATGGTGCTCGAACGCACCGCCGCGCGGGCGCTCATCGAGCGGCTGGTCAGCGCCGTGCCCGGCCGCGACGAGGAGGTCGCGGTCACCGACCGGGGCTGGCAGCTCACCGTCTTCGAGGACCGCGAGCGGCACCGACTCGACGGCGCGGTCCGCCGCCTGCGCAACGGCGCCGCCACGAAGAAGGACCGTCCCTTCGACATCTTCAACGACGTGCAGGACCACGTCCTCGCCGTCGCCGCCGCGCACGTCGACCGGGTCACGCTGGAGGCGTTCGTCGCCGGCATCGACGCCACCGACGACCCGGCCGCGCGGGCGCTGCTGTCGCGGGTCTGCGACCTGTACGCGCTCAGCGTCATCGAGGCCGACAAGGGCTGGCTGCTGGAGCACGGCCGACTCACCCCGGCCCGGGCCAAGGCCATCACCGCGGTGGTGAACGGCCTGCTCAAGGAGTTGCGGCCACACCTGCGGACGCTCGTGGACGGCTTCGCCATCCCGGACGCCTGGCTGCACTGCGCGATCCTGCGCGAGGAGCCCGACCGGCAGGAGACGATGACCGCCCACGACGCCGCCGCGTCGTGACCGGCCGGGCCGTCACCGGGCCAGCGCGACGCTGATCCCCCAGACCAGGGCGAGGCAGGCCGCGGCGACCACCGCGGCCCAGATCGCGCATCCCATCCCGTACGTGCGGTCGCCGGCGAGAGTCCGCTCCGTCTCCGCGGGCTCCTGGCTCACCACGAGGTAGCGGCCGGTCCGGGGCAGCGTGAGCGCGGCGAGCCCGTTGTCGAGCACCACGGGCTGGCCGATCACGTGCAGTGCGATGCCGGCCGGCACGATCTGTTCGACCACCCACACCGCGTCCACGCGCTTCGCCGCGTCCGCCGGGACCGCTCCCCGGTCGACGAGGTGCTGCAGCCACCGGCCGTTGCGGCGGTGGCTCGTGGTCTCCTCGCCGACGACGGTCCGCACCGGCCGGGGAGCGGCGTGCGCCACCGGCAGCCGGCTGGCCGCCCACGCCGACAGGCGGGGGTCGGTGACGGACGCCTGGAGCATCTTCGCCGTCACGGCGGCCGTGCCGGTGCGGTCGGCCACCCCGAACGGGTCGCCCGCGGACCGTTCCCAGAGGATCTCGGTCTGGGTGAGGCCCGGGTCGCCGACGCTCTCGGTGGAGTACACGATGGTGCGGCACCACACCGCCTCGGCGCCGGACAGCGGCGCGACGACCGTCCCGGCGGGGCCGGGCACGGTCTCGCCGTACACGGCGAACCGGCGGGGCAGGCCGGGCCCGGGGCGCAACGCGGCACACGGTGAGACGGCGTGCCGGCGGACCCACCGGTGCTGGCGACCGTCCGACACGGCCAGGGCGAACAGGACCGGTGTCAGCATCAGCATCGCGAATCCGACGAGTCCGGCGACCGCGAGAACGACCGTCAGGAAGCCCACCGGGTCAGCGTAGACATCGACCGCCACCACGTCGCCGGGCCGGACGGTGGGGGCTTTCCCCCGGCAGGCGAACGGGTGCTGGCCGCCTTATTCCCGGACCGCGAGGTGCCTAGCGTGAAGCCGGTGACGGGCCGCCGGTCGGCGCGGCCCCCGATCCGGGAGGCAGTCATGGTACGGAGAATCCGCGCGGCGCTCGCCGCGGCGCTCGTCGCGTGCACGGTCACGGTCGCCGCCGCGACACCCTCGTCCGCCTCGCGCCCGGGCGCGTCACCGGCCCCGGTGGGAACCGACCGGCCGGCTCGGCTGACCCTGCCGGCGCCGACCGGCCCGTATCCGGTCGGCACGGCGGACCTGCACCTGGTCGACAGCTCCCGCACCGACCCGTGGACGGCGGTCCCGTCCCACCGCGAGCTGATGGTCAGCATCTGGTACCCGGCCCGGAACGTGGACCGCTTCCCCCGGGCGCCGCACATGTCGCCGGGCGCGGCCGCGCACTTCGGCGGCGCCGACGGCGCCGCGTCCACCCTGTACGGCATCCCGGCCGGGCAGGTGGACTTCGCCGCGACCCGGACCGCCGGCCACCTGGGCGCGCCGGTGGCACGGCACCGACGGCCGTTCCCGGTCGTGCTCTACTCGCCCGGCGCCGGGGATCCGCGCACCTGGGCCACCACCCTCGTGCAGGACCTGGCCAGCCGGGGGTACGTGGTGGTGACCGTCGACCACACCTACGAGACCTCCGAGGTGGAGTTCCCGGACGGCCGGGTCGTGACCGGGCTGCTTGCGCGCCTGTTCCAGGAAGCCCGGCAGCCCGACGACTTCCAGCGGCTGGCGGCCCGGGTGTTCGACACGCGGCTCGCCGACATCCGATTCGTGCTCGACCGGTTGGCCGCCCTGCGCGGCGGCACGAACCCGGACGCGCGCGGGCAAAGCCTCCCCGCCGGCCTGGCCGGCGCGCTGGACCTGCGCCGGACCGGCATGGTCGGCATCTCCGCGGGCGGGCTCACCGCCCTGCAGGCCATGCACGACGAGCCACGGATCCGGGCCGCGGCCGACCTCGGCGGCACCATCGAGTCACCGCTCGTCCCGGACCCGATCGGGTTGTGGCCGGTCGCGCGGCAGGGCCTGGACCGCCCGTTCATGCTCGTCGGCGCCCCGGACGCCGACCACCACCGGACACCGTCGTGGCAGATGGTGTGGGACCACAGCACGGGCTGGCGCGTCGACCTGCACCTCGCCGGGGCCACCGGCGAGGACTCCTACAAGGACACCCTGCCGCTGCTCCCCCAGATCGCCCGGCAGCTCGGCCTTCCGGACAGCTTCGTCACCGGGGTCGTCGGGGACGTCGACCCGCGCCGGGCCGTCCGCGCCGAGGAGACAGTCGTCGCCGCGTTCTTCGACAGGTGGCTGCGCGGCGGCGACGGACGGGTGCTGGACGGGCCGTCCCGCTGTCTCCCCGACGTCGTGTTCGTGCCCTGACACACCGGCGGAACCGGCACGGACCCCGGTAGCCTGGCGGCGGAGGTGCTCCGATGACCGTGCTGGACATCCGTCGGGGGGGGGGCCCCGGGGGGGGGGGGGGGGGCCCCCCCCCGGGGCCCCGGGGGGGGGGGGGGGGCCCCCCCGGGGGGGGGGGGGGGGGGGCCCGCCCCCCCCCCAGCGGCGGCCGGGCCGGGGGGCCCCG